>CAMCCR010000105.1 GCA_945873085.1 Candidatus Kuenenia stuttgartensis
CCCAGCCCCCATTCGCGCCGCGACGTCGAGGAGGCGGCCACCGCGCCGCACGCCACCGACTCCGAGCCGATCTTCCCGCCGAGCCTCCGGCCGCGCCGGGTCGAGCGGGCCGATCATCCCGGCGGGGGGGCCTGGCGGTGTCGCGTGCCCGATGGCCGCACGATCTCGTTTCCCGATCCGCTCTCAGGCGACCCGGCCACCGGCTTGGTCCATCGCACCGCCGGCGTCGACTTCGGCGACTTCGTGATCTGGCGGCGCGACGATCTGGCCGCCTACGAGTTGGCCGTCGTGGCCGACGACCGGGCGATGGGGATCGAGGAGGTGGTTCGCGGCGCCGATCTCCTCACGAGCACCGCCCGGCAGATCCTTCTTGCCGAGGCTCTTCGGTGGCCGAGCCCGGCTTTCTGCCATGTGGCGCTCGTGTGCGATTCGAGCGGGCAGCGGCTCGCGAAGCGCAGCGGTGGCCTGGCCATCGCCGAGCTTCGCCGCCGCGGGCATTCGCCCGCGGACGTCCTCACCGCGCCGCTGGAAAAGCTCCTCGCGCTGCCGGCCGCAAGCTGATGTCAGGCCAGCTTCAGCGCCGCAGGTGGCCGGCGATGTCGGTCTTTTCAAACCACACGCGCCACTGCCGCGCGAGGGGGCCGGCGCGTAAAAAATCGTCGATCCCTTCCTTCACTTCCCGTTTCACGCCGGCGTTGAAGCGCTCGGTGAGGGCGGCGAAGGCTTCTTCGTTGAGGTGTGGCGTGCCGAGGACGGGGAGCGTGGCGGCAAACGCCGCCGGGACATTGACCCCTTCGCCAGTGGCGTAGTGGTGCATCACGCGGAGGCCGTAGGAGAGGATCGCCGGGGCGCTTGCGAGCCGGCCGGCGGTGACGTTGTCGTCGCCGGTGACGATGCCGGGGAAGGAGCGGTCGGTGGCGGCCGCGAGGATCCGGGCGGCGAGGCTTTCGCGCGGGCCGTCGGCAAGCGCCACAAACCGGGCCCTTTGCCTGCGAAACCAGCGCTCATGGCGAATCTGCTCGATGGCGAAGTGGCTCGCCCAGCGGCGGAGGTCGTAGCGGTGGAGAAAATAAAAACCGGTCTCGCCGGCGAGGTGCGAGAGGGCCCGCGAGCAGGCGAGATCGACAAGCTCGCGGCGCACAAAAATCAGTCGCGTCTCGCCGCCGGTCTGTCGCCGCCAGTCGGCCATGATCCGCTTCAGCGCCGGCCGGGTGCGGGGCACCTGAAAGTTTTCACTCGACAGGAGGAGCGTGTCGCAGCCGCGCTTCGCCGCTTCCTCACGACAGGAGGCGAGATAGGCGTCGAACTCAGCCAGGCGCTTGTCGCGGAGGAGCAGCCAGGCATCGGCATGCTGCTCGGGCCAGGCCGCTCCTGGCAGGCTCGGCGGATACCACACGCCCAGCCCGGCGAGCGCTTCGCGCTCTTTGGCGAGGGCCCGCTGCACGCTCGTGCTGCCGGTCTTGTGCGGGCCGACATGGATGGCGAGGCGGATCGGCATCGGGGAAACGTCGCTCACAGGGGCGCAGCGGAGACGGCGGAGATCGCTTCTCCGCTCGGCCCGAGACGCTGGTCAGCGGGAGGCTCCAGCCGGCCATCGCCATCGGTGGCGGGAAGGGGGAGCCGGGCGGTGACGATCGTGCCGTGCCCGGGGCGAAACTCAACCCGGCATTCTCCCCCCACGAGCCGGGCCCGCTCCTGCATGCCGGTGATCCCGAAGCCTTGGTGGTCTTGGGTTTCGGATGAGCCGCCGTTGCCGAAGTCTTCGAGGCGGAGCACGACGATGTTCCCATCGCGTCGCAAGTCAAACTTGGCCCGCTGGCTGCCGCTGTGGCGGCGGACGTTTGAAAACGCCTCCTGGATGATCCGGTAGACGGTCACCTGAAACGCGGGCGGGGTGTCGGTCGGCATCGGCTCGAGCTTTGCCTCGACCTCGACGCCTGCTCCTTCGAGATCGCCGATGAGGGTGTGGATGGCGGCATCGAGGCCGAGGTCGTCGAGCTCGGCGGGGCGGATGCCGTGGATGACGCGGCGGCCGTCCTCGATGCCGCGGGCGAGGCAGCTGATCGCCGCATCGACGGCTTCGCCGCAGCGTTCGAGGAGGATCTCGCGGGGGAGGCTTTCGAGCATCATCTTCGCCCCGACGGCGTATTGGATGAGGCCGTCGTGAAACTCCCCGCAGAGGAGCTGCTTCTCCTGTTCCTGGATCTCGATGAGATTGCGGAGCACCCGCTCCTTCCGTTCGAGGTCGGCGCGGGCGGCGTGGAGCTCGGTGACGTCGGTGGAGACGCCGCCGACGGCAAAGATTTGCCCGGCGTCATCGAGGATTGGAAACTTCACCGTCACAAACTCGTGCTCGCCATCGTCGAGGTCGATCGACTGCTCGAAGGTCTGCGAATGGCCGGTGCCGATCACGCGCGCATCGGTCGCGGCGAACTCCGCAGACATTTCCGGAGTGAACCAAGCGGCGGTGGTGGTGCCGAGGCAGTCGTCCTTCATGTCGGGGAAGAGTCTGCCGTATTGGTTGTTGACGAGGAGAAACCGGCCGTCGAGATCCTTGACGTAGACGACGGCCGCCGTGTGGTCGAGGAACTCGCGAAGGTAGGTGTCGCGTTCGCGGAGCCGGGCTTCGGCGTTGCTTGCCGACTCGGCCTTTGATTGCGCCTCGCGGCGCGAGCGGTCGAGCTCGCTGATCAGCCAGACGAGGATTCCGGCGGTGGCCAACGAGAACATGACGACGAACAGCGGGCCGGCGGGGGCGCCGCGGAAATCGGCCGTGGGAACGACGAACAGCCAGAAGAACGCCGCGCCGATGGCGACCAGGGCGGCGAGGGCCGGGCCGGTGCCGTAGCGGTAGGCGACCAGGGCGACGGCGAGGTTGCCGCCGAGAAAGGCGTGCCGGGATCCGACGAGTGGCTCGAGCCACCAGCGGATGGCGACGGTGAGCCCGGCGATGAGGAGCGCCAGGCCGTACCGCACCAGTGGCGAGTTCGGGCGCAGGGGCTGGCGCGGATTCGGTGTGGGGGGCATGGCCATCGGCGGCCTCACGCAATCGAGCCGCAGGCGGCCTGGAAAGTCGGACTCCGCCAAGTGGGGCTGCTGGGGTTCGAACCCAGGACCTACGGATTAAAAGTCCGCTGCTCTAACCAGCTGAGCTACAGCCCCAAGACCATCCTACAAGGGCCGGCGGGGCAGGCAACGGGGCCGCAAAACGCCCGAAAACAGCGATGGCGCAGCCGAAATCGAGCGATTTCCACGCGCGGCCCCGACACCGGAGAGCGGTTCGGATCGGCGACTCTTGGCCGCGCCGGTGGTAAGTCGGGGGGTGCGCGAAATAGCCTCAAAAAGCCCTCGATTCACCCCGGCGTGGCCACCCCTGGACCCGATATCGCGGGGAACAAGAAATCCAAGCCGGTCACCCGCCACACTGAATTAGGCACCCCTCAAAAGGCTTTGGCACCACCCGGCCTAAAGACGGAGGTCTTCCAATTAGCCGGCCGAGAAGGTGGTAGCGGATCGGCGTCGGTTTTCGTCAAAAGCACTTTTTCGGCTGCCAGGCTTCATCTCGTCGGCCAACGGCCAGAGATATTCCCTAGTCCATAAGCCCCCAACGCTTCTGAAGCGGTTCATCCGCACCCGGAACGCCGATGTCGCGAGCGATGGGAAAAACCACTTGATCTGTAAGAAAAACATGTCATTATTTCTTACAGAATGAGCCGTAGAAAAAGCTCCAACTCACTTGACGCACAGATCCTTGCGGTAGTGCATGCCAAGGGACAAGGGGCCGTTTTTGCGCCGTCAGACCTCCTGGAAATGGGTAGCCGGACCGCCGTCGATGTGGCCCTGCACCGGCTCGTGGAGCAGGGCTCCATCCGCCGTCTGGCCCGGGGGGTCTACGACCTGCCCAGGGAGCATCCCACCCTCGGGCCGCTCCTGCCCTCCATGGAGAGCGTCGCAAAGGCGCTGGCGAGCAGGGATCGGACTCGCCTCCAGCCCGCCGGAGCCTACGCCGCCAACGCCCTGGGGCTCACGGAGCAGGTGCCGGCCAAGGTGGTGTTCCTGACCGATGGCCCGACCCGGACCGTCCGCATCGGGGCCACGACGATCCAGCTCCGCCGCACGACTCCGAAGAACATGGAAACCGCCGGCCGGCTCAGCGGCATGGTCATCCAGGCCTTCCGGGAGCTAGGGAAGGATCACGTGACCCCGGAGCGGATCGCCCATCTCAAGAGGACGATTCCGGCTGCCAAACGAAAGGAGCTCCTCGACGACATCAGGCTCGCCCAGGGGTGGATGCAGCCGATCTTCCGTGACCTCGCGAGGGACAACCCATGAACGCGAAGTTCTTGGCCCTCACGCCCGACGACCGACGCACCGTCATCGAACAGTCCGCGCTGCGAAAGAACCTCTTGCCGGTGATCCTCGAGAAGGATTTCTGGGTCTGCTGGTTGCTGGGAGTGCTCTTCGAATCGGAGTTTGTCGGCAGCCTCGTCTTCAAGGGTGGCACGGCGCTATCGAAGGTCTTTGGTCTCATCCAGAGGTTTTCCGAGGACATCGACCTCTCTCTGGCACCGGAGTTCCTCGGGCTCCCCACGCCGGGTGCGACGACGACCCAAGGGGCCAAGTGGATGAAGAGGGCCGAAATTGCCTGCGGCATGGTCGTTCGCGACCGTATCCAGCCGGTTCTCGAAGCCGCCGTCAGTACGGCAATCGGACCAGCACCCGACGGAAATTGGTTCGAGTTCGCCATCGACCCGACGTCGAACTCACCGTTCCTCCTGTTCCACTATCCGTCGGCCCAGGAACCAGGATTCGAGTACCTGCGGAGGTCGGTGAAACTCGAACTGGGTTCCCTGACCGATCAGCAGCCCGTTGGTCGACATCCCGTGCGTCCCTGGATCGCCAACGAGTTTCCGGAGGTGTTCACCGACTGGCGTTGCGAGGTCGTTGCCCTGGGGGTCGAACGGAGCTTTTGGGAAAAGGCCACGATCCTGCATGCCGAACACCACCGGCCGGCGGACAAACCAACCCCCGACCGGTATTCGCGGCACTACGCGGACACTGCGGCATTGGCCGGGGATCTGAAGGCCAGCCTGGCGATCGACCGGCTCGACATGCTCGAACGGGTGGTCGAGTGGAAACGGCTTTTTTTCGGAAGCCGCTGGGCCAGCTACGACACCGCAAAACCGGGAACATTCCGGCTCGTGCCCGCGGATACGAGAATCCGTGATCTTCGCCGGGACTACGACGCGATGCGGGAGATGTACCTCTCCGAGCCCACGTCCTTCGAAACGGTGATCGAAACGCTCGCCACCGTGGAGCGAAGGATCAACGCTGACCGGACCGCCTGATCGAAGCCCTCGGTAGCCGCAGCCAATCCTGGAGAAGCCCCAGGGAGCCCAGAGACCTATGGTAGGTCTATGGTAGGTCGGCCAGCCCCGAAAAGCATTCCGGCGTTGTTTTCCAGGGGCCGACGGAGAACCAGCAGAGAATTAAAAGTCCGCTGCTCTAACCAGCTGAGCTACAGCCCCACGACCATCCTACAAGGGCCGGCGGGGCAGGCAACGGGGCCGCAAAACGGCCGAAAACAAGGGAATCAAGCGAGCTCCGGGGGCGATCGTTGGGCAGTGCCGACCGGACGCCGGAAGACCGAACCGAGGTCCGAACAGGGGCACCTGTCAGGTGACGCGGCGGATGTGGGATCGCACCCATTCGGTGAAGGCGGCGCGTTTCACACTTCCCGCCGCTAAGCCGAGTACGGTCGTCTCCTGCTCGTCGACGGTCGCAAGAAGTTCGAGGCCGTTGAGAAGGAGAAACGTTTCCATCGCGGCATGGCCAATCCGCTTGTTTCCATCGACGAAGGGGTGATTGCTGACCAGGGAGAACCGATGGCCGCAGCCTGCTCGACCAGCGTCGGATAGAGATCTCGGCCGTCAGAGGTCATCCGAGGCTGAGCCACGGCCGACGCGAGGCCCGCGGGGTCGCGAATGCCTTGAGCCCCACCCGACTGGCCGATGACCAGTCGATGAAGCTCGACCACTTCTTCCAAGTGAGGAAGCGGGTCACGCCAGCCGCCGATAGAGTTCGGCGTTCTTCTCAAGAACCCGCCCCGCGGCCTGGCGGAACTCTTCAGCCGACCGGTCGAGGAGTTCCCCGACACACCGGGCCAGGTACTCTTCCAACGGGATCCCGGCCTGGTCGGCACGGAGACGAAGCTCGCTGACTTGGTCGTCTGGCAAAGGAATCGAAACGGTCGTCATCGGAGGAATCTCCTCGGCCCGCACTCCCACGAGCAGGCCAGCTCGCATGGCTCTTTTCGAGCACACCACCGCATGGAAGCCGCGGCTCGAAGCGTGCCGGGAACAGGGGGCAGGGGACGGCCACGACGAAGCCAATAATGCGAAAGACTTTGCCGGTGTTCGCGGGAGCGGCCGTCAGCCAACCAGAGAGGCCGGCGGGGGATCGATCCGGGGCTAGAAAAACCCCGGAAATGCCCGAGAGAGGACTTGAACCTCCACCCAGTTACCTGGACAAGAACCTGAATCTTGCGCGTCTGCCAATTCCGCCACTCGGGCAAGTGGCCGCTTTCGCGACCTCCAAATGCTAGCAGGCGACGCCCCGGAAACAAGACGCACCAGCCGCGCCCGCCCCCGGCCGATTCCGGCATGGCAGCCCCCGCCCCAATCAGGCTAAAAACCGCCTGATTTGCCCCGCCTCCAGCCAGCCCACGGAGCGCCCCATGCCCTCGCAGCCCGCCGCGGCGGTGATCGTCATCCCCGCCCGACTCTCGAGCACCCGCCTCCCCCGGAAGATGCTCCTCGCCGACACAGGCAAGACCCTCATCGAACACACCTGGCACGCCGCCCGGGCCTCCTCCAGAGCCACGCGCGTCATCGTCGCCACCGATAGCACTGAGATCGCCGCCGCCGTGGCCGCCTTCGGCGGTGAGGCCGTCATGACCTCCGAGAGCGCCCCCAGCGGCACGGCCCGGATCGTCGAAGCCCTCGGCACCCTCGGCAACGCCGACGTGATCGTGAACGTGCAAGGGGACGAACCGGAAATCTCCGCCGCCGCCATCGATGCCGCCATCGACCTCCTCCACCGCTGCCCCTCCGCCGGCATCGCCACGCTCGTGACACCGATCCGCTCGATCGACCTCCTCGACGACCCCTCCGCCGTCAAAGCCGAGCTGACCCCATGGCGCGAGCCGGGCACACACGGCTCCTGGCTCCCCGGCCCGGAAAGCGCGGGCGCCTGGCGGGCCATCACCTTCAGCCGCTCCCGTGTCCCAGCGGCCCGCGAGTGGAACGAATCGCTGCTCGCCGCCACCCCGCCGCTGTGGTGGCAGCATGTCGGCCTCTACGCCTACAGGCGGAGCGTTCTTGAAAGCTGGGATGCGCTCCCCGAGTCGCGCCTCGCGGCGCTTGAAAGCCTCGAGCAGCTGCGACCCCTCGAAGCGGGCATCGGCATCGTCGCCGGCGCCATCGACCACGCCGCCAAGGGGATCGACACCCCGCGCGACTACGCCGCGTTTGTCGAGCGCTGCAGGCGCCGCTAGCCGTCAGCCCTTCTCGACCGGCACAAGCAACACGCTCGACGGCACGCCCGTGAGGACCGCTTCGGACGTGCTGCCGAGCAGCCAGCGCGTGACCGCGTCGGACGGGGTGCGGCCGAGGATGACGAGATTGTCGCCATGATCGCGGACGTGGGCCCGGATCTGGTCGCCCGGATTCCCCTGAGCGACGATCGGTGCCTTCGATCCGAAGGCCGGCGGCAGTTGCTGCTGGAAGCCATCGAGGACCTTGGAGAGCGTGCCGACTTCGTCGTCGTGCTCCTGCTGCCAGGCCGACGCGATCGCCTCCGACTGCGGATCGCGGACCTTCTTCTCGAGCCACGACGGCAGCGGGCCGGCGAGGAGCGACTCGGCAACGCCGATCACCTCACCGGAAGTGTCGGCAGGCCAGCTGAGCTTGCTGACCACCGCAGTGACGGCCCGGGCACTGGCAGCGAGATGACAGGCGATCGGCCGGATCGGCTCGCCGGCGGCGGGGGCGTTGCGGACGACGAGGACCGGCAGCGTCGAGCCATGGACCACCGCCCGCGACACGCTGCCGAGAAGGAAGCGCTCAAGCGTCGTGGTGTTGCTCGCGCCGACGACAACGAGATCGGCCTTCCAGCCAATCGCCGCTTCGAGGATCCCTGCCGCCGCCGACTTCGTGCTCACGATCGCCTCGACGGGGCGCGTGAACGGCTGCGGCAGCCGCCCCTCGGCCTCGTCGAAGAGCGCCTTGCTCGCCCCCTCGACGAGCGTCTGCCCCCAGGGGACGCGGCGCTGAAGCTCGGCCGGGGAAAAGTAGATCGCCACTTCGTCGGCACGCGGGTCGATGAGCCGGCCGACGAGCGAGACGGCCTCGAGCGAGGTGGGCGACCCGTCGACACCGATGAGGATCTTCATGGCTGGCTCCGACTGACGGAAAGACACGGATGCGAACGGGGCGCGACAACGCTCCCCAGCCAACATCTTACCCGAGAATCGCCCGCCCCCACTGCGGCGGCCGATCAGGCAATCGACACTTTCGATGCCTCCCCCGGCACCTCGCGGACCAGCCGCGGGACGGCGTAGCCGGAGAGCTTTTGCCGGAGGCTGTCGACAAGCGCCACGGCCTTTGCCTCCGGGACGTCGAAGTGCGCGGTGCCGACGACCCGGTCGGGGAGGTGGAGGTAGTAGGGGAGAACGCCGACGGCGAGGAGCCGCTCCGAGAGCCCGAGAAGGACTGGCAGCGAGTCGTTCACCCCAGTTAGGAGAACCGCCTGATTGAGGAGGATCGCCCGGGACGAGGCCAAGGCCCGCACCGCCGCTTCCTGGTCAGGCCCGAGCTCCGCGGGATGATTGGCATGGATCACGACCACGGCCGGCGTGGGGAGATCCGCGAGGAGATCGACCAGCCGACGCGTCACCCGCGAGGGGAGCACGACCGGGAGGCGGGTATGGATCCGGATCCGGCTGACGGTGGGGATGGCGACGATCCGGCCGAGGAGGTCGGCGAGCCGGTCGTCGTCGAGGAGGAGCGGATCGCCGCCGGAGAGGATCACCTCGCGGATCGAAGGATCGGCGGCGATCGCCGCAAGCGCCGCGGCCGTGCCGGCCGACGAGGCGCCATGATCGGCATAGGGAAACTCACGGCGGAAGCAGTAGCGGCAGTGGACTGCACAGGCGCCGGTGGCCAGGAGGAGCGCCCGGCCGTCGTACTTCTTCACCAAGCCCGGCGCCGCAAGCGCCGCTGCCTCCTCGAGCGGATCGGCCACCCAGCCGGGCGGCGAGGAAAGCTCCGCCCCCAGCGGCAAGACCTGGCGGAGGAGCGGATCGTGGGGATCGCCATGGGCCATCCGCTCGAGAAAGGGGCGGGGGACAAGAAGGGGAAAGCCGGCGGCGGCCCGGCGGGCTTCGGCGGCCACGCTGGCATCGAGGCCGAGGAGCCGGCAGAGCTCGCCAGGATCGCGGACGGCCTCGGCCAGCTCCACCTGCCAGCGTTCCCGGGGCAATCCCCGCTCGCGGCGCCCCTCGGCGCTAGGGCCGGCCGCGGGGCCGGCCCCGGGGGCCAAGACCGGCTCGGGCGGCGTCGAATCGAGCGTCGATTCGGGTGCCGATTCGGGTGCCGATTCGGGTGTCATGGGGGGGGGCGAATCGCGGGGGGCGGGACGGGGGCGACCGTCGGAGGGGGGCAATCGGGAGCCGCCGCACTCCCGCGGCGGCGGCGGACGTTGACATCCGGCACGGCTGCGGCCACCCTTGACGGTCTTCCGCAGAGCCCCGGACGCCTTTGAAGGATACGACCGGCTGCCCGGAAAGGGAACGCCCGGCGGCCGGGCGGTCCGGAGCGTACGTCAGGCATCCCGTTTTCGGATCAACGTCCAGGAGCATCGAAGCAGTGGCAGGCTACAACACGAGCGAGTTCAAGAAGGGGCTCAAGGTCCAGATCGACGGGGACCCCTACCTGATGATCGAGTGCAATTTCGTGAAGCCGGGGAAGGGGCAGGCGCTCTACAAGTGCAAGCTCCGCAACCTCCTCCGCGGCACGGTGCTCGACCGGACCTACAAGAGCGGCGATTCGCTCGATGCCGCCGACATCGCCACGATCGAGGCACAGTTCCTCTACAAGCAGGGGGAACAGTTCGTGTTCATGGACAACACCAGCTACGAGCAGTACGAGCTGACAAAGGAGCAGGTCGACGACGCCTGGAAGTGGATCAAGGAGGGCACCGTCTGCTCGATGCTCCTCTACAACGGCAACCCGATCTCGATGGAAGCGCCGAACCACATGATTCTTAAAGTCGCGTATGCCGAACCGGCCATGCGCGGCAACACGGCGACAAACCTCACGAAGACCGTGAAGCTCGAGACCGGCGCCGACGTGGTCGTGCCGGCCTTCATCGAGCAGGACGACTTCATCAAGATCGACACCCGGACCGGCGATTACCTGGAGCGGTCGCAGAAATAAGGGCTTCGCAGCCACCACCCGGAAAAAGGTGCCAGCCACCAATTGACCGACAAATGGTGGCAGGCACCTTTTTCCGCACCCCAAACCGGCAAGCTCGGGGCTGACCGTGCCCCGAGAGCCGGCCTCGCCGGCAAGCGAAGCCCGGAGGGCGAAAGCGCAGGCGGCGCGGAGAGAGCGTCGGCCATGGATGGCCGACGTGAACGTCCGGCG
>CAMCCR010000106.1 GCA_945873085.1 Candidatus Kuenenia stuttgartensis
AGCGGGCCTCGTCCTCGTCGTCGGATCCCGTCAGGGCCGGTGCCAGAGCCGCCTCGCCTTCCTCAGCGGCCAGCGTCCGCGCCTCGGGCCATGGCGTCGGAACCGGAGGGAGATCGGGGGAAACGACGCGCGGCGTTTTTCGTCCGATCGAATCGGTGTCGATCGGCTTGAAGCCGAGATCCCACACCGGCGAGTCGGCCGGGAGGGTGAAGTCGCCCGACTGAGGATCGGTGAAGCCGGGATCGGCGACGATCGAACCACTCTCCCGCTTCGCCTTCTGCCGGGCCGCGAGCGACTCTCCGTCGGGAAAGGTCACCTGGCTGCCATCATGCCAGTAGCAGTTGTCGCGGGCGACGATTCCGGCATTCCAATCCCCCTTGGCAAGCGGCGTGTCCGAATCCCACCAGACGATGTTGCGCTCGAAGCGGAAGCTGACGTGATCCTCGACCCGCGTCCGCTGCAACTGCCAATCGCGGGCCGAGGCGAGGATGTTGTTTTCGATGCGGTTGTCCTTGCCGTAGTGCTGATGAAAACTCCCGGACGAGGCGCGGTGGACGACGTTGTTGCGCATCACAATCCCGCTCGACCCCTCGTCGGTGTAGAGGCCCCAGCCGCCGTAATCGTGGCTGACGATGTCGTGGATCCGATTCCCCTCGACGATCGTGCCGGGAGAGATGCCGAGCGTGTAGACGCCTCCCATGTCGGAGAGGACGCCTTGGCCGAGGTGATGGATGTGGTTCGAGGCGATCCGGTTGCGTTCGGCCGTGCTCGGCTCGTAGCCCCAGGTCCATCCCACCGACACGCCGCTGTAGGTGAAGTCGGCGATCTCGCAACGCTCGACGGTCGTCCGGTCGGCCATGCCGATCCAGATTCCGATCCCCGCCGGATGGAGGCGGCCGCCATGGGCGATCGTGCAGTCGCGGATCGTGTTTTCGGTGACCCGGGCGATCGAACGCCCCCCCGCCGCCGTCGCCCCGACCATCACGCCACCGGCGCCGAGATCGAGCAGCTCGCAGCGATCGACGAGACAGCGGCCACAGCCGACGCCGAGCGCCAGGCCGTAGCGGCCGACATGGCGGATCCCGCAGCGAATGAGTTGCACGTCCCGAGCGCCAGTGAGCGACACCGCGGCGCCGACGTTGAGATCCCCCTGGGCCGCTGACTGGCCGCGCGAGGGCATAGGCCAGTTGCCGTGCGTGAACGACAGCCCGACGAAACGGAGATGATCGACCGTGCCCCCCGGAACCGGCTCCCCGCGGACCGACAAGAGCGTGTCGACCCGCGGCACCACGACCTCGGTCGACTCCGGATCCTCACCATCCAGGGGGCAGTAGGTGAGAGTGCCGGTCGGAACGTCGAGATACCACGATCCCGGGCTCCCGAGCGCTTCGCGCACATTCTCAAGCCGGTATCGTGCGCCGGCGGCAATGGCCCCCCAGGAATCGATGCTCGAGGTCGTGCCGACGAGTTGGACGTTCGCCGTGCCGGCCTCTTCTCCCGCCTCGATCGCCGCGATCCGCAGCCGCGACATCGACCACTGATGCACGGCCACAACTTCGATCGCGTCGCGCTGACTCCACTCCCGCAAGACATCCTCTGCGGCAGCCGCGAACCGGTCGTGCCCCCGCCCTGCGGCGTCGGCTGACGGTGGCAACGCCGCGCGGACGGTGAACCATCCCTCGGCGGGCAGCGTGGGCCGGAATCGGCGCTGGCCATCGACGAACAGTTGCGTGAACCGCCACTTTCCCCCCTTCACCTCGGGGAGGACGGCGCTCCAGCGTGGCCGACCATCGACCTCCGTGACCGTCCAACCGGTAATCCGCCGACCACCACTGAAGACAGGGTGGGCATCCTCGGCGGCGTGGATGATCGTCGGTGACTTCTCCCCGCCGCTGTCCTCGGCCGTGACCAGGAGCGTGTCGGCGAGTTCGTACCGTCCGTCGGCCACCTCGATCGTGATCGGCGTGAGTGAAGCCCGCCGCTTCCGCAAGTCGCGAACGAGGTCGAGAGCGCGGCGGAGCGACGCGACCGGCCTCCCCAGACGGCCATCGGCCGTGTCGTCGCCGTCGGGAGCGAGATAAAACTCGGCCGGCGGCGCGGCCTGGGCCACGCCTCCGCAGCCCCACACACCGACGAGGCAGCCCGCCGCCACGAATCCCCCGAAGAAACTCCACCATCCGCCGTCGCTTCGCATGACACTCCTTCGCTCGAACTTCTCGGCACGCCGATCCTCTCGGCATCGTCACGGACTTCCGGCCGCGGCGTCAACCAATGGGTTGCTCGCAACTTCCCGCACGCCGCTCAACCGAGGCCGCGAAAGTTGGGGCGCAGCCGCAGGCTTCCGTTCGCGAGTCGACCGAGGATGCCGACAAGCACGCCGTCACCATCGACCGCGGCCGCCCTCTCGCCGACGACGGTGTCAGGGGGAAGGAGCCCGCCGCGGACCGCGGAATCGAGGATCTCACCGGTGAGCGTGACACGGGGAAGGTGGGGGAGGGCGGTGAGCGGCGGCAAGAGCAGGCCGGGAAGAGTTGCCGGCTCGATCGAGGAAAGCGGCACGGCGGAATCAATTTCATACGGCCCGACACGGGTCCGGCGGAGCGATTCCATCACCGCATGGGTTCCTAGCGTCACGGCCAGATCGCGTCCGATCGCTCGAATGAACGTGCCGGCCGAACACTCGATCTCGACGGCCAGTCGCGGCCACTGGTAGTCGGTGATCTCCAGCCGCTCGATTCGCACCGGCCGGGCCTTCATCTCCACCGGCTTTCCCTTGCGGGCCAATCGATAGGCCCGCTTGCCGTCGACATGAATGGCGGAATAGTCGCAGGGCCGCTGCAGGATGTCGCCGCGAAAGTCCCCGGCCGCGGCCTCGAGCTCCTCGACGGTCGGCACGCGCGGATCGGGCTCCGTCTCGATCGGCGTCTCGAAATCGTCGGAGGGGCTCGAGCGCCCGAGGAGAAACGTCGCCGAGTAGGCCTTGGACTGCGCGTGGAGATAGTCGACGAGTTTCGTGGCATGCCCCAGGCAGACGACGACAACGCCGCTGGCGAGCGGGTCGAGCGTGCCGGCATGACCGACAGACTTCATCCCCGCTGCCCGGCCCACGATGTCGACCACCTTCCGGCTCGTGATGCCGGGGGGCTTGTCAACCGGGATCACACCCGTGAATGGGAAACGCATACAGCTCCGCAACTTCTTCGGCCGACTTCCCCGCCAACCGGACGCGCGACTCAAGCGCCGCCGGATCCTCCACGGCACCGGCGACGAGCCGGTCGAACTTGAGATCGACAACCGCCGCCGTGGCAGCCTGATCCGAAAGGGCATGGCCAAGGGGATGACAGACCAGCCCACTTTCGAGCCTGCCGAAGCTCGCATGGTCGATCGTCAGGCTCGTGGGGATGCCGTCAGGATAACGGGCGTCATACTCCGGCCCCCCGTGAATGATCGCCATCTTGGCGATCAACGCCGCGATCGCAGGGTCGGCGATCCGCTCCGCATCGTAGTCGTCAGGAAGGAGCATGAGCGCGTCCCATCCCGGCGTCGCGCTGCCGCCGCGCGCCGCGTCACACGCCTTGAGGAGGGTGCGGGCGACGATGAAGGGGAGCGAGTGATCGGCCGACTGCCGCGTCGTCGGCGTCCGCTTGGCGGGATCGGCGATGATCGAGAAGGCGGGCTCGTAGATCGCCACCTCGAGGCGGCGGACACGATCGGGATCGGCGGCCAGCCCCGGGCACCGGGCGAAGAGGTCGACCAGTGCCTGGAGGGCGCCTGCCGACTGGTGCTCGTAGAGCCCGAGCTTGAAGTGCATCGAGTGGATCGCGAAGGCGTCTCCGGAGAGCCCGAGCTCGAGGTCGAAGGGGCTCTGGCCGTCGGGGCAGGGGACGTTTTTGCGGTAGATGGCCAGCGGGTTGCGGAAGATGTCCTTCGGCCCGATAAATCCGGCGAGCGACCGCCTTGCCGACATCACCGCCACCTCCGCCGACAGCGCCGCCGAGGCTCCCTTGCTGTCGGAGAGCTGATGGCCGGCCCGGATCGCCCGGAAGGGGACGTAGTGCGCCCCGACCATGCCGATCGCCGACTCTATGGTGTCGACGTCGCCGCCAACGGCAGCCGCATAGGCCGCCGCCGAGGCGATCGCTCCATGGTGGACATGGTCGATGGCGTACTTCCGCAGCGGAAATACCTCCGCCAGCCGGCCACGGATCTCGTCAATGAGGAGCATGACGCGGAGGGTCTGGTCACCGTCAAACCCCGCTTCGCGCGCCGCCGCCAGCGCTACGGGGTAGAAGTCGTTGTGGCCAAACTCGCCAGCCGTCCGCCCCTTCGCGGCGTCGTGGCCGAAGTTCGTGCCGTTGGAATCCCACTCGCGCACCGCCGAGGCGTCGGCCGCCACCCCCTTCTCGATCGCGACCGGACGCCGGCACCCGAGGCAGATCGCCCCCCGGCTGCCGACCGCAGGGGGCGACGCGAGCGCTTCCCTGCGCAACACCGTCGGGGCATTCGCCTGCCGGGCCAGCGCCGAGACGCCGCACCCGACGCTGTCGACATGAAACCGCTCGAGGAGCTCAAGCGTGCTTCCTCCGAGTGGCAGCGGATGACGGAGGAACTCGATCGCGTATTCGGCCAGCCCCCGGGCCTGGTTGGTGTCGGCGGGAAGGAGCCGGGTGGCGTCGGGGCCTGAGGAACCGGGGGGAACGGAATGACTCATGGACCTGTCGAAAGGAGGGGTGGAATCCGGCCGAGAAAGAACCGGTTCGACAGTTGTAGCCGATCGACCGACAATGGCTCGGGAGCCCTTGGCCCCGGCCAGGCGTCCCCCCGGTCGATCCCAGTTCACACGTTGCAGCACGCCCGATGGAACCAGCCCAACTCGGACCGTACACGATCGGCGCCCGGCTCGGCCGCGGCGGCATGGGCGCGGTGTACGAAGCCGTTGATTCATCCACAGGCGCGACCGTCGCCGTCAAGGTGCTGGCGGCCCACCTCGCCGACGACCCAGGCCTTAAGGCGCGCTTCCGTGCCGAGATCGACACGCTGAAAAATCTGCGCCACCCCGGCATCGTTCAACTCCTCGCCTTCGGGGAAGAAGGGGACCAGCCCTACTTCGCCATGGAACTGGTTCGCGGGAAGACGATCGAGCAGCAGCTCCGCAGCGGGCGCCGGTTCACCTGGCAGGAGACCGTGGCCACGGGCTTGGCGGTCACCAAGGCGCTGAAGCTAGCGCACGACCACGGGATCGTGCACCGCGACCTCAAGCCCTCCAACATCCTCCTCGCCGACGGCGTGCCGATCGGCGACGGGGTGAAGCTCGCCGACTTCGGCATCGCCAAGCTGTTCGGCGGTGCGGCCCACACCGCCCACGGCAACATCGTTGGAACGGCCGAATACATGGCTCCGGAACAGGCGACCGGTCAGGGGATCGACCATCGCGCCGATCTCTACGCCCTGGGGCTGGTGATGTATGCGATGCTCGCCGGGCGCCCCCCGTTCCGCGGTGGTCAGGTGACCGAGGTGATCGAGAAGCAGCGGCATACTCCCGCCCCGCGCGTGGCTGCCGCGGTGCCCGCCGTGCCTCCTGAACTCGACACGCTCATCGACCGATTGCTCCAGAAGGACCCCGCGGCACGCCCCGGCAGCGCCCTCGCCCTCGCCAGGCTCCTGACGGCGATCGGAACGTTCGTTTCCGATTCCGAGAGCGCCGTCCCGGCGGCCGACAAGCTCGTGATCGCCGACCACGCCGCCACGCCGTTGCGGCCCGACAAGCAGAGCCGTTCGGAAGACTTCACAACCGTCTTCGGGGCCGCTGTCCCCGTTGCGCCGTCCCCCTCGGCGGGCACGCCGACGCCCGACAGCGGAGTGACGGCCGCGCCGCCGGCTGGGCCCCCGGAGGCAGGCCGGACGCGCCAGGAAATTATTCCACGGCCGGCCCCCCGCCCCGTGTCGAGCGACGCCCTCACCGCCGGCATCGAACGCGATCGCACCGATCTTGGCGCGGAAGAGGCGGCGGCCACCACCCGCGTCGACACCACCGTCCGTCGGCGGCACACGACGATGGCCGATCTGGAGAGGGCCGATCGTGAGCGCCAAAGCCGCGACCAGACGCGGAAGACCTGGCTGCAGACGGCGATGGCGATCGCGATCGCGGTCACGGTCCTCGGCGGGGGATGGATGCTCCTCCGCCCACCGACGGCAGACACCCTCTACGCCCGGATCAAAACGGTGACCAATGACGACGACGGCGATCTCCGCGACGCCGACGTTTCCATCCGCCGCTTCCTCACCGACTTTCCCCAAGACCCCCGGGCCGAAGAGGTGGCGGGATTCGAGCGGACCGTCGCCCTCGACCGCCTCGAGCGCCGCGCCCGGCGGAAGGTTCGCGTCGATCGCCCCCTTTCACCCGTCGAACGCGACTACCGGGCGGCGATGGCCCGCGAACAGCAGAGCCCCTCCGATTGTGTCGAAGCGCTGACGGCACTCCTCACCCTTTATTCCAAAGCCGACGGCGAGTCCCCCGCCGGACCGAGGCCCGAAGGGGACATCGAGGACGACCCAACGCTTTGGATCGCGTTGGCCCGCCGCCAGATGGCGCGGCTGACGCCTCTGGCGATCGACGAACAGCAGGAGGACGGACGCCGGATCGAGGCGATCCTCTCGCAGGCCGAGACGCTCCGGACCGAGGCAGCCGCGGCCCCGGCCACGGCCGCCGAGTCCCTCGCCAAACGCCGCCGCCTCCTCGAGAGCGTCCTCGAGACATACGTGAGCCGCCCCCACGCCAAGCCCCTTCTTGGTCGGGTCACCGCCCTCCTCGCCGAGCCTGACGAGCCTCCAATGACCGCTGCCGATCCGTCCCCCGGAGCCGATCCCCGATGACCGCGTCGCCATCCCGATCCCGCAGCCACGCGGCCTTTGCCCGGGCACGGTCCCTCATTCCTGGCGGGGTCAATTCCCCAGCGCGGGCCTTCGGCGGAGTCGGCGGCGAGCCGATCTTCTTCGAGCGAGCCGATGGCCAGTGGCTCACCGACATCGACGGCCACCGCTATCTCGACTACATCGGCTCGTGGGGCCCGATGATCCTCGGTCACCGTCACCCCCGCGTCGTCGCCGCGATCGAGCGGGCCCTCTCCCGGGGCACGAGCTATGGCGCTCCGACCGAAGGGGAGAGCCATCTGGCGGAGCTCATCATCGCGGCCGTGCCGTCGGTCGAGAAGGTGCGGATGGTGAGCTCCGGCACCGAGGCGACGATGAGCGCCGTGCGGCTGGCGCGCGGATACACGGGGCGGAGCGGGATCGTCAAGTTTGCCGGGAATTACCACGGCCACGTCGATGCGCTCCTCGTTGCCGCCGGATCATCGGCCGCGACCCTCGGCGTCCCCGATTCCCCCGGCGTCACCGCCGGCGCGACGCAGGACACGATCCTCTTGGACTACAACGCTACGGAGGCTCTTGAAGACCTGTTCGCGGCCCGCGGCGACGCGATCGCGGCCGTCATCCTCGAGCCGGTCGTCGGCAACATGGGGCTCGTCGTCCCGTCTCACGATTTCCTTGCCGCTGCCCGGCGCCTCACCGAAAAGCATGGAGCGCTGTTGGTGTTTGACGAGGTGATGACCGGATTTCGCCTCGCCTACGGCGGGGCGCAGGAGATCCACGGCGTCACCCCCGATCTGACGACGCTCGGAAAGATCGTCGGCGGAGGGCTCCCGCTGGGGGCCTACGGAGGGCGGCGGGAGATCATGGACAACGTCCTCCCGGCCGGAAAGGTGTTCCAGGCCGGAACGCTCGCCGGCAATCCCCTCGCCGTGGCCGCCGGCACGGCGACCCTCGAGGAACTCAGCGATCATTCCCCCTACCCGCTCCTCGAGCGGCACGGCGCCCGCCTCGAAGCAGGCTTCCGCGCCGCGGCGGCAGCCGCCGGCGTGCCAGTCTGGATCGCGCGCCGCGGCAGCATGATGACGATGTTCTTCCAGCAGGGGGCCGGTTGGCCGGTCGTCGACTGGCCGACCGCGTCGATGAGCGACACGAAGGCTTACGGCCGCTTCTTTTGGGGGATGATCAACCGTGGCGTCTACCTCCCCTGCAGCCAGTACGAAGCCCTGTTCATCTCCGCGGCCCACACCGATGCCGACATCGACGCGACCGTGGCGGCCGCCCACGCGGCGCTCGCCGGGGCTTGAGCCGCCGCGGATTCGTCAGCCGGAGTCGAGGTGGAAGTCGATGACCAGCGGGAGGTGATCGGAGGCCACCCGGGCGAGGCTCGTGCGGACGATCCAAGCCTGACGGACGGCGATCCCACCGCGGACGAACGCCTTGTCAAGCGAACCGAGTGGGAGCCAAGCGGGGAACGAGCGGAAAAGCGAGACGGGGCTGGTGACCTGCCGAAACCCCGCCCCGGCCATCTCGCCTGAGTGGAGCGTGTTCCGCCAGTCGTTGAAGTCGCCGACGATCACCGTCGGATGCGTCGCGGCCGAGCGGAACAGCGTGTGCCCGAGGAGATGCTCCACCTGCCAGTGCCGCTCGCGCTCCGCGAGCCCCAGGTGAGTGTGGACGACGTGGAGGGTGCCCTCGGGGGAATCGACGAGGAGGAGCTGGGCCCCGCGCGGCTTGCGGGTGCCGTGGCGCAGGGAGATCCGATGACGGCTCGTGATCGGAAAGCGCGAGAGGACAAGGTTGCCATACGTTCCGCCGCCGACGTGGACGTTGGCCTGAAAGACCGAATGGTAGCGAAACCAGCGGGCCAGCAACCGCGGCTGATCGTCACGACGACTGCGGCCGACGAGTCGATCGACTTCTTGAAGGCAGACAAGGTCGGGATTCTCAGCCTCGACACAATCGATGATCCGCTGGAAGACGTACCGCCGGTCGCGGCCGCCGATCCCCTTGTGGATGTTCCAGGAGAGGAGTCGCATGTCACACGCCGCCAGAGAGGCGCCGGATGTAGAGTCGCTGAACACGAGCCACGCAGGGGCGTCCATCGGCCGAGCGGAGGACGCACTCCGCGCTTGGCTCGCCGGCCTGGCGGACGACCGCACGGACCCGCTTCGGCTCCCCCTCGGCGAGGTCGGCGTCGACATCCTCGCAGGTCAGACCGTGGCAGCCACACAAGGGGCCAGCAGGATCCTTGGGCCAATGGAGTCCGCTGGCCCGGTCGACGTCGATCGACCGCTCGAGAGTATCGAAGTAGGCCACCGGGCAGCTCTCGGTGTCACACCAGGCCATCGGCTCGGCGAGCGTCTCGGCGTCGCCGGCCGACACGTGGGCTCGCAATGTCGCCTCCGTCACCACCTGCCCTTCGGCGCCGCAGCGTGGACAGAGTGGCCGGCCCGACTGCTCCGGCTCCTTGCAGAATGCCTTGTTCATGCTGTTTAGTGTATCGCTCCCGCGACAAAGGCGCCCTCTCCCCGATGGTTCTCACGATGCACGGCCACGACGACATCCGCATCGGCACGCTCGTGCCGGCCCACGACCGCACGCCCGAAATCGTCGCGGCCCTTCTCCCGCACGGCTTCGAGTCGTTCCAGGTGAGCTTCGGAAAGAGCCTCGCCGGTCGCGATCTCCCCGACCTGGCCCGCCGCCTCACCGACGTCCTCGCCGCAGCGGCGCCTGCCACCGACGAGCCGGCCCCGCGGATCAGTGCCCTCGGGGTCTACGGCAACCCGCTTGTCAGCCCCGAAACGGTCGCTGACTGGGAAACGCTCATCGACCGCGCTGCCGACTTCGGCTGCCGGATCGTCTCCGGGTTTGCGGGGCGGATCCCCGGCAGGCCGGTGCCGGAGTCGATTCCCCGCTTCGGTGAGGTCTTCCGCCCCCTGGCACGCCGGGCCGCCGATCGGGGCGTGAGGCTGGCGTTTGAGAATTGTGACAAGCGCGGCGATTGGAACAGCGGCGACGTCAACATCGCCCACGCCCCCCGGGCCTGGGAGGCGATGTTCAACGAGGTGCCTGACGAGGTGCTCGGCCTCGAATGGGAGCCCTGCCATCAGCTCGTGAGCTTCGTCGATCCGCTCCCGCAACTCCGCCAGTGGGCCCACCGGATCTGGCACATCCACGGCAAGGACGCGACCGTCCTCTGGGATGTCGTCCGCGAGCATGGCATCCGTGGTGGCGTCCCCTACGTCCACCACCGCACCCCCGGCTTCGGGGACACCGACTGGACGCGGCTGATCTCGGAGCTGCGCCTCGCCGGCTGGCGGGGGAGCATCGACATCGAGGGCTTTCACGACCCGGTCTACCGCGACCGGCTCGAGACGACCGGCCAGGTCGCGGCGCTTGACTATCTCAAGCGCTGCCGGGGCGGGCCTTACATCCCCAACATCTTCTGACGCCGGCGGCGAAGCGCCGAAATCCCGGCCGCGGCTCCGCCGGCGAGCAGCATCCCCCAGGTCGAAGGCTCCGGCACCACCTCGAGCCTCCCGGTGCGCTCGCTGAAGCGGAGGAACTGCTCGGAGGTGCCGTAGGTCGACGTCCATTCCCCCGTCCCCGTCGGGTAAAAGCTGACGGCCGAATAGGCTCCGCTCCCGGCGGCAATCACCGACGAGAAGCTTCCCACCGAGATTGCCCCGTCGAAGGCGAACAGCTGGAACACCTCGCCGGTGGCAAACGGGGTGGTGTTGCCGAACTCGAGGCGGAGCGTGCCGCCGAGGGAGGCCGGG
>CAMCCR010000107.1 GCA_945873085.1 Candidatus Kuenenia stuttgartensis
GCCGCGGCCGGCTCGGCGACGCGCGGATCGACGGCCCCGTCGCGCACCCAAGCTTCGAGGATCGCGATCTCGGCGTCGGGGAGCCTGTCGTCGGGCATCTTCAGATCGGCGTCGACATGCCGCACCACCCGGATGAGGAGGCTCTCGTCGGGCGAGCCGGGGAGAATCGCCGGCCCGCGGTCGCCGCCGATCGCCCAACCGCTCTTCCAGTCGAGGGCCAGGTTTCCCTCCATCTGGCCGGCGGCATGGGAGTGACAGCCCAAGCAGCGGCGGGCGAGGATCGGCTCGACCTCGTCGCGGAAGGTCGCGGCCGGGTCCGCTGCCCCGGCGGCCCCGGAGCTGCCGGGAACGAGGAGCAGGGCGAGGGCGACAGCCGCGCGGAGCGAATGAAGTCGTCGCACGTTTTCTCCCCCCCGAGCAGATGAGGCTTGAGCAGGCTGAGGATAAAGTTCCCGCCGCCGGATGCGGCGGCCCGATGCCGGCCGGCACCCTTTCTCGATTCTACCTCGGCTCCGCCCGAGCCCCCGGCGATCAGGGGGCGATACGGACGAGCTGGGCGCTCCAAAAAGGGTGAAAACCGGCCGATTCGACGGCAATTCCGGCTCGGACGAGGGCTGTCACCAGCGCGGCCGGCGGGGAGAGGACCGGGTCGATCCGGCAGTCGACGGTATGGTCGTCAACGAGATGGGCCTCGGGCACCCGGTCGGCGAGACACTCGCGGGCAGCGATCGCGTCGCGCGACACCGTCACGCGCCAGGTCCAGGTTCGGCCCGGCGCGAACGTGGCCGGATGAGCTGGCCCGCGGGCGAGAATGCGCCCTCCATCGAGGAGGGCGATGTGGGTGAAGCAGGCCGGCACGATCGCGTCGTCGAGCGCTGCAACGACCGTCCGCTCGACGAGCACCGCTGCCTCGATGAGCTTCTCGCACAGGTGCCGACCACGCGGGTCGAGGCCGCGGAACGGATCGTCGAGGGCGAGGATCGCCGGATCGTGGAGGACGGCGCGGCCGAGGAGGAGGCGCTTCGTGGTCGCTTCGGGGAGCGTGTCGAGGCGGGCGTCGCCGCTGAGCCCGGCCAAATCGAGGGCCCGCGTTCGCGCCTCGGTGAGCCGCTTGCCGGAAAGGCCGACGGCCGTGGCAAAGAGATCGAGGAACTCATCGGCCCGGATCCCCGGCCAGCCCTCGAGCGCCGCCGGGACGTAGCCACACATCCGCCGGGCCATCGCGGGCTCGCGGCGCTGCGAGCGGCCGTTGACGACGATCTCTCCACCGGCAAGCGGCACGGCGCCGGCGATCGCCGCCACGAGGAGCCCCTTCCCGCAGCCCCCAGCGCCAATCAGGGCCCAGGCCTCTCCCGGGGCGGCATCGAAGGAGCAGTCGGCGATGGCCGCCACATCCCCCGCGCGGATCACGGCGCGTTCGATGTGGAGCATGGGAGGGAGGAAAAGGGGCGCCGTATCGGACGGCGGATGGGAGTCTTCAGCGGAGTCAGGAATGGAGCGAGCGGCCGAGCCTTGCGGCGGTCATCTCGAGCGACACGAGCAACCCCTTCGCCTTGTTGAGCGTCTCTTGGTATTCGCTCTCCGGCACGCTGTCGGCGACGATCCCGGCCCCCGACTGCACGTAGGCCATGCCGCCGGTGAGGACGACCGTCCGCAGTGCGATGCAGGTGTCCATCGAGCCGCCGAAGTCGATGTAGCCGACGGCGCCGGCGTAGGGGCCGCGGCGACGGGGTTCGAGTTCGTCGATGATTTCCATGGCGCGGATCTTCGGGGCTCCCGAGACGGTGCCGGCCGGGAGGCAGGCGCGGAGGGCGTCGAAGGCCGTCCTGTCGGCGAGGAGCGTCCCGGTGACATTGCTCGTGATGTGCATGACGTGGCTGTAGCGCTCGATCGACATCACATCCGAGAGCTTCACCGAGCCGATCTCGGCGACACGGCCGACGTCGTTGCGGCCGAGGTCGATGAGCATGACATGCTCGGCCCGTTCCTTCGGATCGGCGAGCAATCCCTCGGCGAGGGCCCGGTCCTCCTCCGGGGTGGCGCCGCGCGGCCGCGTGCCGGCGAGCGGGCGGACGGTCACCGTGCCGTCGATGAGGCGCACCATGATCTCCGGCGAGCTGCCGACGAGCGTCGCGGAGGGAGTGCGGAGGAAGAACATGAACGGGCTCGGGTTCACCACCCGCAGCGTCCGGTAGAGCTCGATAGGCGGGTGGTCGAAGGGGATGTCGAGGCGACGGCTGAGCACCACCTGGAAGACGTCGCCGGAACGGATGTACTCGATCGCCTTGTCGACGGCAGCGAGGAATCCTTCGCGGCTGAAGGTGGAGGTTGCCGAGCCGTCGCTGAGGCAGCGGGGCTCGTGGCGGGGGCCGATGTCGGCCGCTGCAGGCCAATCGGCTGGTGCGAAGAGCTTGCGAATCGTGGCGTCGATCCGCCGGCCGGCCTCGGCCCGGCCATGGTCGAGCGCCGCGGGGGAGCCGTCGCCGACGTCGGCGAGGACGACGACATAGAGCGACTTCGTGACGTTGTCGAAGACCACGAGCCGGTCGTAGAAGGCGAAGCTCAGGTCGGGGAGGCCACGGTCGTCGGCGGGCGCGTCGGGAAGATCCTCGACGTAACGGACCGCGTCGTAGGCGGCATAGCCGATCACGCCGCTGGTGAACGGCGGGAGTTCGGCAACGTGGGCCGGGCGGAAGGGGGCCATGCGGCGCTGGAGTTCGGCGAACGGATCGTCCGATTCGAGCGACTCGCTGCCGCCGGGAAGGCTTGTGCCGGTGACGGTGACGTGCTTTCCTCGGGCCTCGAGGAGGAGGAACGGATCGGCGCCGAGAAAGCTGTAACGCCCCACCTTCTCGCCGCCGACGACGCTCTCAAACAGGCACCCGCAGGCGCCGGCATCGATGCGGGCGAAGGCCGACAGCGGCGTCAGCCCGTCGGCGAACAGGCGGCGCCACACCGGAACGAGGCGGTGGTCGGCCGCCAGGGCCCGGAAGCGGGCGAGATCGGGGAGGCAGGAGTCCGGGAGGGACGGTGCAGGCGACATGGAGAGGCAGTGTCGGGCGGTGGCGCTGCGGCGAATTGCCACAGACTACCGCGATACGCCTCCCACCTCCACCCCGCCGGGCGAACAGGCCCGATCGCAGCCGACGACCGAGCGAGGGGGGCAATTCGGTGTCCGAAGCCCTGACACGGGGCGACGTTGCGGAAAGGGAACGGATATGATTCAAAGCTCTTCCCCCGGCACGGTGTGTGCCGGGGAGCGGACAGGCCGAACGTGCGGGGATGCCATGAAGTGCCAGCAGTGCGACAACCCGGCGGTGTTCCACATCACCGAACTCGAGGCGGGCAATGTCCGCGAAGTCCATCTCTGCGAGGAGCATGCCCGCGTCTACCTCAATCAATCCGAAGGGGGCGACGGGGGCGATCCGGGTGAGCCCGGGGCTGTCGAGGGGAAGGGACAAAAAGGGGGCGGGCTGTCGGGGCCGCTGGGCGTCGGACAAACTGCCGAGGACCTGGCCGTTCTCGACAAGCGCTGCTGCGACATGTGCGGGATCACGTTTTTCGAGTTTCGCAATCAGGGTCGCCTCGGCTGTCCGCACGACTATCTTCAATTCGAGAAGGAACTCGATCCCCTCATCGCCAACATCCACGGGGCGACCGAGCACACCGGGCGACGCCCGTCGCGGCCTGTCCCGGAGGGGGTGGATGCCGGGAGCGGCACCGATGGCCTGACGGCGATCATCGGCTTGCGGCGCGGGATGAAGGAGGCGATCTCGCGGGAGGATTACGAATCGGCGAAGGAGTCCCGGGACGCCATCCGGGGGATCGAGGACGCTTGGACGCCGCCGGCCAAGGCCGGGGAGGAGAATGCATGAGGCTCGATACGCTCACCAACTCGATCGGGGAATGGCTCCGGGGAACCGGGCCGGATTCCGACATCGTGATGAGCAGCCGGGTGCGTCTGGCACGCAACCTCGCCCAATTTCCCTTCGTGAGCCGGGCCACGGAGCAGGACCGGGCCGACACCGAGCGCGTGCTCCGCGAGCGGATTGCGGCGGTGCCGGTGGGGCGTGAGCTCGACTACATCGACGTCGGTCACCTCGAGGAGATCGACCGGCGCTTCCTCGTCGAAAGGCAGCTGATCAGCCGCGAGCATGCCGATGCCCAAGGCGCACGGGGCGTCGCGATCGACCGGCTCGAACAGGTGAGCCTGATGATCAACGAGGAGGATCACCTCCGCATTCAGTGCCTGCACAGCGGCCTCGACCTCCATGGCGCATGGGAGCAGATCAAGGTCGTCGACGACCAGATCGAGCGGGCCGTCTCCTATGCCTTCCACCCACGCTGGGGCTACCTCACCGCCTGCCCGACGAACGTCGGCACTGGGATCCGCGTGAGCGTGATGCTCCACCTCCCGGCGCTCGTCATCACCCGGCAGATCGACAAGGTCTTCCGCAGCCTCCACAAGATCTCGCTGGCCGTCCGCGGTCTGTATGGCGAAGGATCGCAGGCGATGGGCGACTTCTACCAGATCTCCAACCAGACCACGCTCGGCCGGACGGAGGACGAGCTCGTCCAGCAGGTGGCCGATGTCGTGCCGGTGCTCATCGACTACGAGCGGCGGGCCCGCGACTTCCTCGTTCGTGAGACGCAGCAGAATGTCCACGATCAGGTGAGCCGGGCCTACGGCATCCTCCGCACCGCCCAGACGATCAGCAACGAGGAGACCATGCAACTCCTCTCGCGGGTGCGAATGGGGGTGCTCCTCGGTCTGATCGGCGACGTCAAGCTCTCCGACATCAACTCCCTCCTCATCCGCACGCAGCCCGCGCACCTCCAGAAGCTGCGCGGCGGCGACGAGGATTCGAGCGACGACATCGAGCGGGCCCGCTACCTGCGGCGCCACTTCGAGGGGGGCGATTCGCCGTCCCGGGCTACCGCCAATTGACGCAATGGCCGCTGGCCTTTGTGCTCACCCCGCCCCGGATTCCGCCGGCGGCTCGACCCCCAGCTTCGCTCGCAGCGCCGGCACGACCGGCGGCGGCACGAATTGACGGAGGGCTTCGTCCCCCGCCAGCGGCGTGATCTGCTTGAGGAGCGACGAGGAGATGTGGGAGTACTGCGAGTCGGACATCAGGAACACCGTCTCGACCGCGGGATCGAGCTTCCGGTTGGCGAGCGTCATCGTGAACTCGGCATCGATGTCGGTCAGCGAGCGGACGCCGCGGAGGAGGACGCGGGCCCCCTGCTCGCGGACAAACGCCACCGACAGTCCGCCGTAGAGCGTCACCCGGACATTGGCGAGGTGGGCGACCGAGGCCTTCACAAGCGTCACCCGTTCCTCGAGGGTGAACATCGGGTGCTTGTCGGGGTTGATGCCGACGCCGACGACAATTCGCCCGAAGATCCGGCTGGCCCGTTCGATGACGTCGAGGTGGCCGAGGGTGATCGGGTCGAAGCTGCCGGTATAGACGGCGGTCGTCCCGGCATCGGCACCGTTCTGGGGGGGCGGGGAGGCAGCGGACGGCAGGCTGGGGGGCATGGCGGTCAAGGCCTCAACAACAGCGGCGAGGAAGGGGCGGAAGGAGTGGGGAGAAGGAGCGGGGAGCCCCAGGATGCCGTCTTCGTCGCCTGGGAACATCCGACCCGATGGCACGATTGGAGGATTCAAGCCATAATCGCCGGCCCCAGAGCCTGTTCCCTGCCGACGATTATGCTGACCGGGAGGGCTTGGGTGAAATCGATTCGGGGGCCCCAAGTCGTGTCAGAGGGAGATTCAGTCCGGTGACGAAGTTCTTACCAATGACGGGGATGGTCATTTCCGGTCTCGTCGGAATCCTGTTTCTCGCCGATCTGGCGGTCAAGGTGCCGTTTCGCCGGGTGAGCGTTCCCCTGGATGTCGGCTTTCTCATCGCCAGCCTGATCGTTGCCTACCTGAGCTGGTCGGTTCTCGACACGGCCAAGACCTGATCCCGCGCGTCTCCGCAGACGCTTTTGTGCAGCGGAGGCGCTTGTGTGCAGCGCAGGCGCTTTTGTGCAGCGAAGTGACTCCCTCGGGCGTGGTCGTCTCTCGCGGCGTCGCTCTTGCCCCTCGTTTGCCGGGCCAGGCCGGTCAGGCCGCGCGAAGGACCGATCCGCCGTGGACCTGCCCGCCCGAGCCGAGCAGGCTCGGCAGATCACCCAGCCGCGCGAACCGTTTCGGGTGGCGCCCAGCCCGGTGGGCCGCGATCACTCTCGTCAGCCGGTCGGCGGTGGCGAGGATGCCCGCTCCAGCTTGCGAAACGGTGACGACCGTGAGCGAGCCGGCGGCCGGGCCACCGATCCAGGGTAGCCAGCGGCCAAGCACGCTCCCGGCGCGCGTCGGCGTCGACTCCACTTCCCACAGTCCCCAAACGACGCTCCGACAGGCCCAGCCCTCCGGGGCTGGACGGCGACTTCCGCGCGTCACATCGTCGAACCGATCGACGACGGCGGTGCGAATCCCCTCGGCCACGAGGAGATCACGCTGTGCGATCGTGCCCCTGTCGGCCACGACCACGCCATCGACGGCGGTGCGGCGGAGGCTGATGAGATGCTGCCGGAGGCGTTGGCGGGAATCGGTTTCCGTGCCGTCGAGGACCAGGGCCCAGCTCTGATCGGGCGTTAAACGGCTGAGGCGCTTGAGCGTATCGCCATCGGCGACCCAGGTCACCGCGGCGTCCGTGCTGCGGACGCTCTCGGCCAGCGTCTCGAAGCCGTCGGCGGTGATCGTGGCATCGATCTGGGCGAGGATGACCACCGTCGCCGGTGTGGTGTCGTTCGGCACGTGAACCTCCTGCCGGTGGGCGTGCGACCGACCCCCTTTCCGGCTTTCCATCGCTATCGACGGAGGGTTCCTCTTCCCTCCAGCCGGAGCCAGCGACGCGGCGCCACCGTCACCAACCGCGGCCGGGGGACGTGCCGATCAGGCAAGCTCTGCGGGAGAGGCGTGGTCTGTCCGGCGGGCTTCCTGCCAGCGGAGGATCGCCTCGACCAGGCCAGCGGCGCTCGAATCCAGCGCCTCGCAGTCGGGGGGGAATCCGAGCGCCGTCAGGACCCCTGACGTGACCGGGCTGAGCGAGGCGATCCGCCATCTCCGCATCCGTTCCCCGAACAGCCGCACCGCCCCTTCGGCAATGGCGCCGCTGGTGATCGTCACCCAATCGATCGGCGCAGCGTCGAGCCGTGCCTCGTCGTCGCCGTCGAGCGTCGCCACCGGACGGGTCGCATAGGCCGCCACCTCGACCACCTCATGCCCGGCCTGTTCGAGCTCGCGGCGCATGACGTCGCGGCCGCGGTCAGCCCGGATAAGGAGCACCCGGCCGGCCCGGAGCGTGGGCAGAAGTGCGGCGACCATCCCTTCAGAGCTGGCCGTCGCCGGGACGAGATCGCAGGCCAAGCCGGCTTCTCCGAGTGCCGCTGCGGTGGCGGCCCCGATCGCCGCCAGCCTGGCTGTGCCGAGGAGGCGGGCATCCCGCCCTGCGGCCCGCAACCGGGCCGCGAACGATCGGACACCGTTGACACTCGCAAACACGATCCAGTCGAACGTCGCGGCCCCCCCGATCGCGTCGTCGAGCGCCGCCCAATCCCCGGGAGGGGCGATCCGCACGACGGGAAGATGGACAGCCTCGCCGCCGAGCGTGGCGACGGCTGCCGCCAGCTCATCGGCCTGACCGGCCGGGCGGGTGAGGAGGATCCGCTGGCCAGCAAGCGCGCGGGTGTCGGCGGACGGCCGGGGAGCGGTGACGTCGCCGACGATGACGACTGCCGGCGAGGGCCACTGATGCTCGGCAAACGCTTGCGCGAGCGTGCCCAGCGTGGCCGTGGCGATCTGTTGATCGGGCCAGGAACAGTGGCTGACGATCGTCACCGGGGTGGCGCTGGAGCGCCCGGCGGCGACAAGGGCGGCGGCCCATCGTCCCGCCCGCGCGACCCCCATGTAGACCGCGAGCGTTCCGGGGAGTGCCGCGAGCGCCTCGAGATCGACTGGGCTGACTTTTTCGTCGGCCTCATGCCCCGTGACGATTGTGAGATTCGATGCGGCGGCCCGGCTCGTGAGTGGTACATCCGCCGCGGCTGCGGCCGCGAGCGCCGCGGTCACTCCAGGGACGATCTCCACGGGAATGCCGGCAGCCCGGAGCGGGGCGGTCTCCTCGGCGAGCCTGCCGAAGACGCCGGGATCCCCCCCCTTGAGCCGCACCACGCGCCGTCCCGCCAAGGCGAGCTCGACCAGAAGCCTACCGGTAGCCTCTCCGGGATCGCCGTTGGTGGCGTCACGGGGGACCGGGATCCGGATCGCCCGCGAACTGGCCAGATCGAGGATCGCCGCGGGGACCAGCGTGTCGTGGACGATCGTTTCAGCCGAGCGGAGGCGCTCGAGGCCACGGAGCGTGATCAGCTCGGGGTGGCCAGGCCCCGCCCCGACAAACGACACGCGGCCGTCGTCGGGGACTCCATCGACGGTGGCCGGCGTGCGGTGGGAGGGTGCCATGAATTGCTTCGGGACGAACATCGGGCCGCGATCGGGCTGGCACGCTCGGGCCCTTTGAGGGGCTCCGACGGGAGGGCTACACTCTAGCTGTCCGTGGAAAAAGTCATCCCTGACCTTTTTCCACGTTGTCGACCGGAGGAAACGCCGAGGTTTTCCGGGGTGTCCGTCGCAGCATCTGGTTGGTCGGGGAATTCGCTCCACAGCCAGCCTAGCCGCATTCAGCCTGGCTTTGATCAGACCTGGCTTCGATCAGATCTGGCTCCGATCAGATCTGGCTCCGATCACATTAGATCCTCCCTTTCCACCCCTCAACAGTCCGACGCGACCCACTATGGCGAATGACCCTTCTTCCGGGCTGGCCGGCGACCCGACAGCCTCTCCCTCCGCGGCGCTGTTGTCGCCGGCGGAGCGATCGAGGCTCGCCCAGACCTTCCAGGCCGGTACCAAGAATCTCACGGCCAATGCCGATTACGCGATCGAGATGTACACCGCGTGCGTCGTCGGCGATCCGGGCAACGCCGTCTACCTCCAGGCGTTCCTCGGCATTCTCCGCAAGAAGCATCCCCCCAAGAAGACCGGCGGTCTGGCGTCGCTGTTCGGCGGATCGAAGGGGGGCGGGCTGTGGAAGAAGGTGAATGCCGGCCAGCAGCGGGACGCCATCAAGCAGGGGGTCGACATCCTCAAGGCCAATCCCTACGACACCGGCGCCCTGTTGGCGATGGCGGAGGCTTGCAATCAGCTTTCCTTCCCGGCGACGAGGCAGGTCTATCTCAAGAGTGCCCTCGACGCAGCGCCTGCCGATCCCGAGGTGAACCGGCACTGCTCCAAGTTTGCCGCTGAGATTGGCGAATACGATCAGGCGATCGCCTGCTGGGTGCGGATCGGCAACGTCAAGTCGTTGGCGGAGGAGGCCGAAAAGGAGATCGCACGACTCCAGGTGGAGAAGACGATCGCGGCCGGCCAGGGGATGACGGGTCGCCCCGCGCCTTCCGGCGCCGCGAAGTCGGGAGTGGGCAAGGCTGCAGCCCCCGCCTCGAGCGCGGCTGCGCCCGCGGAAGGGGGCGAAAAGGGCCGGATTGCCGAACTCAAGCGTTCGATCCGCGACAATCCCACTGAAATCGAGCCCTACCTCGAACTCGCCGATCTCCTCGAGAAGGAGAAGACCATCGAGGAGGCGCAGGCCGTTCTCACCCAAGCGTTGTCGGCGTCGGGGGGGGAACTCAAGGTCCGCGAGCACATCGAGGACCGGCAGTTGCGCTGGGGGAAGCAGAGGGTTCTCGCCGCCGAGCGGCGGCTGGAGTCAGACGACACCCCCGAGCATCGGGCCACCGTCGAACGGCTCCGGGCCGCCCTCCTCAAGCAGGAGGTGGAGATCTATGCCGCCCGGGTCTCCCGGTATCCGGAGAATCCGACCTGGAAATACGAGTTGGCGATACGGCTCAAGCTGGCGGGGAGCTTCGCCGAGGCGATCAAGCAGTTTCAGGAGGTGCTCGGCGACTCCCGCCGCAAGGGGGTGGTGGCGTTGGAACTCGGGGAGTGCTTCCAAAAGATCAAACAGTACCAACTCGCCATGCAGAACTACGTCACCGCGGTCGAATCGCTCACCGACCGGGAAATCGAGCTTCGCAAGCGTGCGCTCTACCGGGCCGGGGTGCTTGCCAGCGGCCTGGAGGACCTCGACGGGGCCAAAAAATACCTCTCGATGCTCGCCGGCCTCGATTTCGGCTACCGGGACGTTGCCCAACGTCTGGACAAACTCGGCTCCGTCAAGGATAAAGGTGGTTGATGCCGGGCCTCGAGCCCCCTTCCTGACCTTCCCAGCGCCCCTGGCGCCCCCCAAAGCCCCGTCGACGGAACCATGCCCCATTCAGCCAATGCCAAGAAGCGTCTTCGCCAAAACCTCCGCGATCGTGAGCAAAACCGGGCCACGAAGTCGGAGATCAAGACGCAAATCCGCAAGCTCCTCGAGTCGATCCGCGGGGGGGATGTGAAGGCCGCCAACGAGCAGCTCCGTACCGTCGCCAAGAAGGTCGATCGGGCCGCTTCGGCACGCGTCGTTCATCCCAACCG
>CAMCCR010000108.1 GCA_945873085.1 Candidatus Kuenenia stuttgartensis
TGCTGGGCGACCGCCTCCTCCTGCTTCTTCTTCGTCTCCGCAAGCGACGTGATCGCTGCCGCCGAGCGGCTCTTCGCCGAATCAGCCTCGCGGAAGGCGTTGGCATAGAGCTCGGGAGAGTAGGTCGTCCAGGCGAAGAACGTTCCCAGAAAGCTCAGCGCCGACGCGCCGAGGAGCCCGACCATCGCCCCGACGGCCCACGGCTTCTTCGACTCAATGAGCCGCTCGCGGACGATCTCCCCGGGGAGGAGATTCGTGTTGATCGACGCTTCCCGCACCCCCTGGAGGGCGAGGCCGTACGCTGTCCCGAACGCCAGCCGATTCTCCTTGAAGGTCGGCGCCGAGGTGACGTCGGCCCCCTCGAGGCAGCGGTAGGTGTCGAACCGCTGGACCTCGACGTTGAGCTGCTTGCCGACGAAGTCGGCGAGCCCCTTGAGCTTCGAGGCGTTGCCGAGGAGGAGGATCTTGCCGATCCGCGCCGACCGATCCGAGCCGGTGAAGTAGTTGAGCGACCGCTGGAGTTCCGAGGCAAACTCGTTGAACACCGGCTTCATCGCATTGAACACGTCCTTGGCGTTGTCCGCCCGGGCCGCATTGCGCTTCAGTTGCTCCGCCTTGGCGAAGGTCAGCTTCAGGCCCTGAACGAGGGCCTTGGTGAAGTTGTTGCCGCCGATCGGCATGCTCCGCTGCCAGATCCGCAGGCCGTTGGTGATGACGAGGTCGGTGGCGTCGACGCCCATCGACACGAGCACCACCGACGGCGGCGGCTCGAGGGGATCGATCGTCGTCGGGTCGGGCATCTGATCGAAGACCAGCATGTTCAACAGCGCCATCGGCGAGAGCTGGAGGATGTCGACCTCGATGCCGGCTTCGGTGAGCGGCACGAGGGCCTTGGCCACCTGCTCCTTCTTCATCGCGAACAGTCCGACCTCGGCGTCGAGGACGAAGCCTCCCTCCTCGAGCCCGCCGACGAGCCGCTGCCAGTCCCATTCGACCTGCTCGAGCGGGAAGGGGATCTGCTGCCGGGCCTCGTACCGGACGATGTCGGGAATCTTCTTGGCCTCGATCGGCGGCAGCTTGATGAACTTGGAGAGGCCCGACTGCCCCGGGACCGAGACCGCGACGCGGTCCCCCTGGAGCTTGTTGCGGCCGACGAACTCCTGGAGCGCGGCGCGGACAAGCTCCACCGGATCGGCTTCCGGCTGGGAGAGGATCATCGGGTATTCGACGTAGTCGAACGCCTCGGCGGTGATCTTGCCCGGCTCGGCCGAATCCCGGCAACGAACGGCCTTGAGGGCACATTTGCCGATGTCGATGCCCCAGACGTACGGACTGCGGGCCATGGCCTGTTCCAACGAGAGGAGAGGGAGAAGAGGGGCGGACTCGCGGCAAGCGCTCCACCAGCCTCACTTTACGAACGATCTCGGCGGGGTGTCAAACCGGTCACGATTGGTTCGGGGCTGAGCAGGACGGCGGGGTGATTCCTTGGTCACCACCCCTGAAAAAGGTGGCCATCGGCAGTACACTTCTTCCCCATGACACGCCGCAGGACCATCGTTTTCTTTCCCTGCCACTCGCTCGATGATTTTCCCACGTGGCTGGGAGACTCCGAGGCCGACGAACTGCTGGCGGCATGGACCGCGGCGTGGCATCCCCGCCTGATCGCCGCAGCCGGGCGGATGCCCGCCTGGGCGAGTGTCGAGGTGCCCCCTGGGAATGACGCGGAAGTCCTGGGGATCGTTACAGCCTCCTGCGACGACCGGCTCGTCGGCCGGCTCGACCCGGCGTCGACCCCCGGAAGCCGCTGGGTGCGGCGGGCCGGAGACCGGCCGGCAACGGTCCGGCAGGCGCTTTCGGCGCTCGAACTGCCTGTCGATTCCGAGTCCCCGGTTCCTCCGCTCCCCCCTCCGGCCCCGTCGGCCACGGCGGACGCAGTCCCGGCAGACCCAACCAAACCGCAGCCGCCCCGGGAAGCCGGAGTGGACGACTTCTACGCCTTCGGCCTGGCCTGGCTCCTCTCAGAACTGCTCGCGCGGCGGATGCGATCGACCACCGGGCTCGGCTCCACGGCGGCGTTCACCGGCGGGCCGAGCGATGAGCCTGCGACCGGCTTCGAGGAGCGCCTCGTCGCCGGCGCCCGAGCCTGGGAGTCGGGGGATGCGACGGCGGCGGCCGAGGCGCTTGCCGAATGTTACGGGCACCTCGAGGCGGCCCGGGCCCGTTACTACCCCGTCGACGTCTGGCTGACCGATCTCGTTCTCCTTGCCGACACGACCCTCGGCCCCCGGCTGGCCGCCGAACTCGACGCCCCGGTGCCACTGTGCCTCGTCGCCACCGGCCGGCTCATCGAGAACCTTGCCCGCACCGATCCGGCGCTGACCGCCCGGCTGCGCCAGGCCTGCGACGCAGGGCGGGTCACCCCGGCTGGCGGCCGCTATGACGAAGCGCCGCTCGATGGCCTGTTCCCCGAAACGATCCGCGAGTCGTTCCTCCAGGGACACAGGGCCTGGAAGCTGGCGGTGGGGCGAGTTCCGACGACCTTCGCTCAGTTTGGCGGCGGCTGGTCGGCGATCCTCCCCCAGATCCTCACCCACTTCGACTATGCCGGCGTGATCTGGAACCTCTTCGACGGGACGCCGCTGCCCGATCCGGGGCTCGGTCGGATCCGCTGGGAAGGGACCGGGAGCGGGTGCCTGGAAGGCATCGCCCGGCCCCCTCTCGATGCCCGCCGGGCGTCGACCGTCCTCAACCTCGCCGACCGCATCGGCGACGCCCTCGACAACGAACACACCGCGATCGTTCAGTTCGCCCACTACGCCGGGATGGCGAGCCCGTGGTTCGATGACCTCCGCCGAATCGGCGCCTGGACGACCGCCCTGGGGACGTTTGTCACCCCCGACGAACACTTCCGGCGCACCCCGGGCTCCGGCAAGGTCGTCTCCTGGGAGCCCGACAGCTATCCAGTCTCCCGGCCACCGGCCGATCCCGCGGCCACAGACTCTGCCGCCGCCGACCCGATCGCCCCGCGCGTCGCTGCTGTCCGCAGCGAAGCCCAGCGGCTCGTCGCCGGGCGGAAGGTGCTCGCCGGATTGCCGGCGACCGCGTCGGCGGCCCCCGGCGGCAAGCGGGTGATCCGTGCAGCTGGGGCGGCTGGCGCTGCAGACGTCGCCCCCGCGGCCTCCGCAGTGCCCGCCGCCGCGGCGAAGAAGAAGCCCTCCGGCGGACTGCTCGGCGGCCTGGCCCGCGGCTTGTTCGGCGGCGGTAGCGAAGACCGCCTCGTCCTCGAGCACGATAAGCTCCGCGTCCGCGTCAACCCGCAGACCGGCGGGCTGCTGTCGGTGCGACGCCCGGAGGATCGTGGCAATCGCCTCTCGCAACATCTCGCCATGCGCACCACCCGCCCCCCGCCGGCGGTCGGTTCGCCGTGGGAAGACCCGCAGGAACGGGCCGAGTATGGACAAGCGACTGCGGAGAGCGTGACGCGGACAGGGGAACGGACGATTCTGAGCCGCGGCCACTGCAGCGATAGCAAGGGGCGAAAGCTTCTCTCCTTCACGCAGCGCGTCGAACTCCTCGAAGGCCTTCCCCTGGCGCGCCTCGATATCGAGGTCACGATCGACGCCTCCGCTGCCACCAAGCCTGGCGCCGTCGCAGCCCTCGAGCGTTACGTGGCCTGCCGGTTTGCCTGGAACGAGAACGACGATCTCGACGTCGTCCGCAGCCTCCATGGCCAGAGCGTGGTCTCGGAAAGGACGCTGATCACGGCGCCCCACTTCCTCTCCCTCCGCCCCGTCCATGCCGGTGGCGCCGCCGACGTCAACATCCTCACTGGCGCCCTCCCCTGGCATCTCCGCGCCAGCCCACACATTCTCGATTCCCTCCTCCTCGCCGGCGACGCCACCACGGGGAAGTTCACGCTCGCCGTCGGCCTCGGCCTCGCCCGACCGTGGGACGCCGCCCTCGATCTGATCGCCACCGGGAGCCTCGCCGCGCCGCCGCCCGCCGCCCCGCCTGCCACCACCGCCGACCATGTCCGCATCACCTGGCAGGGCCCGGTGATGCGCGGGGGCCGGCCGATCGGCGTCCGTGTCGGGTTGGTGGAGTCGCAGGGGAAGGGGGGTGACGTCACGGTCGATTGGGGCTTCGACGTCGCTGCCGCCCGCGTGGCCGATGCCCTCGGCCGGCCGGGAGGCTCCCAGTCGGTCACCGTCGCGGGACGGTCGACGACCACCTACCTGCGGCGCTGGGAATGGCTCCAGATCGACCTCCTCTTCCCCGGACAGGAGAGCGCGGGAGAATGGCCGACAGAGGAGACTGCAAACGCATGATCGTGACCCTCGACGGCCCCGCCGGCGCCGGGAAAAGCTCCACGGCCCGCGAACTCGCCCGCAGACTCGGCTGGTGTTACATGGACACCGGCGCCATGTATCGTGCCGTGGCCTTGGTGGCCACCCGTCGCGGCATTCCGCTCGATGACGAGTCGCAACTGGCAGCGGTCGCCACAACGATCGAGATTCATTTCGAGCATGGGAAGGTGTTTGTCGACCGGGAGGAGGTCACGGCGGAGATCCGCACGGAGGCCAACACCGCCGCGACGCGCCCCGTCGCCAACGCGCCACTCGTGCGGGGCGCCATGAAGCAGATGCAACGACAGATGGCCGCCGGCCGCGACGTCGTCACCGAGGGGCGAGACCAGGGGTCGGAGGTCTTTCCGCAGGCCGAGCTGAAGGTGTTCCTCACCGCGTCACCTGAGGAACGGGCCCGCCGCCGCCTCGCCGAGGAGCTGGCAAAGGGGCGGCAGGTGACCCTCGAGGAGATCCTCGCCTCCCAGCAGGATCGCGACCACGGCGACACGCACCGCGAGGTGGGGGCGATGCGTCAGGCCGACGGCGCGGAGCTCCTCGACACCGACGGCATGGATCGCGAGGCTGTCCTCGCCGTCCTTCTGACATGGGTCGATTTGCGTCGCCCGGCCGCGCCGACCACCGCCGACGCAAGGCCCCCGCAATCATGACCCGCGCGGCCGAGCCCGATCACGCCGACATCGCACCGACCCACACCCTCTTCGGCCGGATGTTCTACGACACCCTCTGGGTGCTCTGTCGCAATCTCGGCGTGGCGGTGTTCGGGATCCGCTACCGCTTTGCCGAGCCGTTACCGCGCGAGGGGGGCCTGCTCGTCCTCTCCTCCCACCAGAGCAATCTCGACCCGCTCCTCCTCGGCCTCGTCTGTGAGCGGCGCCTGTCGAGCCTGGCGCGGAGTTCACTTTTCCAATGGGGGCCTTTTGGCGCGATCATCGCCTCCCTCGATGCGATTCCGATCGACCGTGAGACCTCGTCGGTGGCGGCGATGAAGACGATCATCCGCAAGCTCCGCGGGGGCGGGGCGGTGACGATCTTCCCGGAGGGCACACGGACCCGCGACGGCAAGCTCGGCGACGTGCAAAGCGGCTTCGCGCTGGTGGCAAAACGGGCCGGCGTGCCGATCCTCCCGGTGGCGATCGTCGGGGCCTGGGAGTGCTGGCCGCGGACCCGCTTGCTGCCGCTCCCCGGGAGGATCCGCCTCGAGTTCGGCCCCGTCATTCCGGCCGCGGACGTGGCAGCAATGGATGGCTCGACGCTCGTCGCCTTGGTCACTCAGCAGCTCACCGAGCTCGACGCCGCGGCCCGCCGGCTGCGCGACGGCGGGGCCGCAGAGCCCTCCCCCCGGCGGGCGGCATTCACGGCGGCAAAGTCGGCTGGACGTCGCCGGGCAAAGGAATCGTCTGGGGAGGAAACGGTGGCGTCTGGGCGGGCGACAACGCCTCCGCCGGCGGAGCCGCTTGCATCGGCGGAGCCGCCTGCAATCCCGGCCCCCCTCCCAGTGCCGGCTGCGTCGATTGAGGGACTGTCGCCGCCACCCCCGCCCGCTTGAACGGATCGATCCGTCCCCCGCCTGGACCGGGAGGGGGAGCGTTGGTTGGGCCGCTGAAGGGGAGCTTTGGCCACTCGAGGTTCATCCCTGGCCAGGCCGCCGGGGTGCTGGCAGCCGGGGGCGTGGCTGTGACGGCCGAGACCGCCGGAGGCGCCGCCGCATCGGTGGCGGGGAGGTTTGGGGGGGAAAGCACCTCACCGGGGGTAGGGAAGCTCCTCGCCCCCTCTTCCCGGCCCGGTCCGTTGGAAACGATCATCGCCGGCACCCCGGCGCCGCGGTCGAGAACGCGGACGCTGACGTCGTCGATCCGCGCCTCGCCGAGACCCGTGAGCGCGAAGGTAACGGTGAAGGCCTCCCCGTCGAGGTCGGCCGGCACGATCCGGTAGAGCACCAGCCGCCGCCACTGCGCCGAAGGCCCGACCCGCTCCGCAAGCGCCGGCCCGCCGAGGGAATCGAAGACGAGGAGGCCGTCGACGCTCCCCTTCACCGGCTTTGGCACCCAGACGCGGGCCTCGATCTGGAGGAGCTTGCCGCTGGGTGCCGAAAGCGGCGGCGTCGTGATCCACACCGGCGGCGTCTCCACGACCGCCGGCGCCGCGGCCGGATCGACCGCCTCGGCACGCATCACCAGACAGCCGCGGCCAGACGCGGGCTGCGTCCGAGAGATCTCGACGCCGGTGCGGAGAATGGCCTGCTTGAGGGCGAAATGCCGCCAGCCAGAGCCGGAGAGCTCCTCGATCCGCTCCATGCCGCCACCGACGAGGAGCTCCTCGCGCGGCGACGTGGTGGAGAGGGCCTCGACGAACCGCCAGTGTTCGACGAGCGTGGCATCGGAGGTCGAGAGCGGCCCGGCGACCATCGAGCCGGTGGCGACCACTCCCTTCTCCCAGACGAGTCGCTCCACTTGGCCGGCGATCGCCGCCGCCCGTTCGTAGCGGGCGATCGCCGTCGCGGGATCGGAGGTCGCCAGGCTGTCGGCCGCGAGGCTGTCTTGCTGCGCCGCGGCGATCATCGCCGGCCCGGGCAGTCTGCCGAGGGCCAGCGGGGGAATGCGGGCGAGGAGGTCGACGGCATCGGCGATCAGCAGCGCCGACCGTTCCCGCGAGGCGGCGAGGGTGGCGGCCGCCTGCTCGCGGAGGCGCTCCTGGACATGGGCGGCGACGGCCGGATCTCCGGTGACAAGGACGAGCGCTGAGGAGCGGAACGGATCGAGAACCACCGACACGCCGCCGGTCACGCGCCGGTGGCGCAGCGGCCGCAGCCCCCCCGGTGTCACCTCCCAGGCCTGATGGGCTTCCGGGATGCCGTTCATGAGGAGCGTCACGGGGGCCGTCTCGGTGGGCATGTCGCCGTGGTAGTGACTGGCGACGATCTGCCCCCCCTGAACGTTCCGCCACGCCACCACCATCCGCGCCCGCGCCGCTTCGAGCACCACGCCGCGCACCTCGGGATCGCTCGCCGTGGCGGTCGTGGAAAATCTGCCTGCGGCCCCCCAGGGCTCGAGGACGCGGAGGCGGAGGTTCATCGAGCGGACGGCCGCGGACCGGATCCGCGACTCGTGGTCGTCGCCATCGATCCTCCGCATCGAGGTGAAGAGGATGCCACGGGCGCCGGCTGCCAGCGTCGCCAAGCTCGCAAGCGCGAGGCTCTCCGGATCGACCGCCAGCCCACGGCCGCCGATCCCGGCCAGTTGGGCGGCCTGCCGCGCGGTGCGCGGGTCGAGTTCGGTGGAGAGGGTGGCGAGGAACGGCGTGCCGGGGCGGGCGAGCCGGGGGCGCTCGCGCAGCCAGGTGAAATAGTCTCCCAGTTCCACGCTCGTCCCCAGCACCGTCCGGCGGGCGACGAGCATGTCGACATGCCGGGAAAGGCTGCGGAGGCCGGAGTCGGGAGTGGCCACCAGCGGCCGTCCGGCATGCTGGTCGCAGGTGCGCACCCGTCTGGCATGCTCGGCGAGGGTGTCGACATCGGCCTCCGACAGGCCGCTCCCCATGTCCCAGACGAGGACACGGTCCCAATTGGCAGAGAACATCGGCAGCGCTTCGGGGCGCCGCACGTCGACGTCGGGAAGGTGCGGCGGCGGACAGATGATCCACAGGCCCGTCCGCCGGGCTTCGTCGATCTGATCGCTCGACGCCGGGGCCGCGAGACGGACGGTATTGAAACCGAGCGCGGCAATCACCGCGAACGGCTCGCCGTTGTGGTCGAGGGCGCGGGGAAAGAACGGCTGTCCCGCCACTTCGAGCACGCCTCGGTTGAGCCCCGACACCGGGTCGAGCCTTCCGGCTGGGCCTGCCGGCGGCGGAGCTGGCGCGCCCCCAGGCGAAGACCAAGCCAGGGGGGCGTTCGGCGCTGCCAGTGGGCCCGCGGCGGATGCAGATCGAGGCGGAGCCGGAGGAAGACCTTCTCCAGGGAAGGGAAGCTCGGCCGCGGCCTGCACCACCTCCCCGAACTGTTCGGGGGCGGCGTCGTGGGCCACCGGGCGGACGGCGCCGGCAGGATCGGCGCCGGCAGGATCGGCGCCGGCAAGATCGGCGCCGGCAACGGCGACGGCCACCGCACCGGCCGGCACGATTCCCTCGATTTCCAGGTCGTCGATCGAGACGTCGTAATGCCCCGGGCGGGAGTAGAGATCAAGGACGAGATGCGTGATCACGGCGCCGGTGAGATCCCCGGCGGGGCCATGTTCGGCCCGCAGCGCCGGCAGGCTCTTTCGCAGCGCCGTGGCAACGTCGGCGACGCCGAGGGGCTCCCAGCGATCGGCACCGCGCGACACGTCTCCCGGCACGAGGACGGCCACCGCCGTGCCGGTCCGCGACGAACGGAACGCCGGCAGGATGATCCGGGCAGAAAGTCGGATGTCGGGGCGGTCGGCCCGCACCCACAGCGCGGCCCGCCATTCATCGATGACCCGCGCCGGCTGGAGAGGCAGCTCCCAGCGAAGGGTCGTCCCGCTGGCGGCATCGATCACGATCCGCTCGCAGCCCTTGCCGCGGTGCGGTCCCTCCGTCGATCGGGCATGGCTGACGACCCGATGCGTGACATCGGAATCGCCGATCGTCCAGGTGGTGGCGGGCGTCTCGAACGGCTCCTCCACCCCGCCCGCCGTGGCCGTGGCGCAGGCCACCACCGCCGCCAGCAGAAAGCCGGCGCGGAGAACGGGCGACAGGGGAGGATTCGAGAGGGTCATGGGGAGGGTCGGCTCGGCGGGATCCCCGGGCGCCACGAGGGCTTGTAGCAGGTGCGCCAAGCGCGGCTCCAGACCAGCTATGCCCCCGAAACCACCCGCTCCGCCCCCGCTTCAGCCGTCTTCCCTCCCCGCGCCAACGCTCCCAATCGCACCAACCGGCCTCAGCCCCCGCTTCCCCCCCGGGTGCTTGGCCGGCAACTCACCCGACCTGGCACGCAGGCAGAGGGTAAACTCGTCTGATCGGAGCTGCCTGACGATGCAACCCACCACCGCCGAGGAACTTGCCAACTTCGCGCAGAAATTGGAGCTGGTCAGCGAGCGCGATCTCGATGCCGCCTGGACAGAGCTCGGCGGGCGCAACATCCCCGTCGAGGATCTCGCCAACCTCCTCCTCCGTCGCGAGGTACTCACCGGCTACCAGCGCGACCGCCTCCTCCGCGGCGACCAGCGAGGCTACTTCTTCGGCTCGGCGAAGATCCTCTATCAGGTGGGCGCTGGGTCGTTTGCCCGTGTCTACCGGGCCGTCAACGTCAACGACGGCACGCAACTCGCCGTCAAGGTGCTCCGCAGCCGATTCACGCAGGACGCGGAGAAGTGCCGCTGGTTCCGGCGCGAGGGGGAGATGGGAAGGCTCGTGCGCCATCCTCACATCTGCGCCATCGAGGATGTCGGCCAGGAAAACAACACGATCTACATCACGATGGAGTTCGTCGAGGGGCAGACCCTCCGCGAGCTGGTGAAGATCCGCGGGGCCCTCGATCCCGGCCGGGCGATCAATCTCCTCGACCAGATGTGCGCGGGGCTCGAATACGCCCATCGCCGCGGGATGACGCACGGCGACATCAAGGCCTCCAACATCCTCATCTCGTCGCTCGGCCAGGTGAAGCTCGTCGACTTCGGCCTGGCACGGATCGATGCCGACACCGCCGATAAGGCCCTCAGCAGTGCGAAGACCGACAAGGGGGAGAATCTGCGGACGCTCGACTACGCCACGCTCGAGAAGCTCGCCGGGATGAAGGACGACGGCATCCGCAGCGACGTCTACTTCCTCGGGACGATGGGCTACATCGCCTTGGCGGGGGCCTCGGCGCTGGTCGACTCCCGCGACCGGGCCGTCCGCGCCGACCCGCGCCGCTACACCTCGGTCGTGCCGCTTCACACCCGGGCTCCGGGGGTGCCACGCGACATCATCGACGTCATCAACCGGATGATGATGCTCGATCCGATGGAGCGGTATCAGACGGTCTCGGATGCGCGCCGCGCCCTCGAGCCGCTCCTCGAGAAATATCCGATCGGCAGCGGCGTCACC
>CAMCCR010000109.1 GCA_945873085.1 Candidatus Kuenenia stuttgartensis
TCGCCACCACGAGTCCGAGGATCAGCGCGGTCACGACCGACTCCACCCCCAGCACCTTGACGCTTGCCTGCTGGAGAGCCCGAATGACCAGGAACAAGCCGCCGATCAGCCCTCCGCCAGCCATCCCCCGCCAGAGGTTCTCCCGACCCAAGCGCAGTGCCACGAGGCTCGCCAGATGGATCATGAAGGGGAAGAAGAGTTCGCGGTTGCCGGTAGCCCGAAAGAGGGCCAGCCAGACGAGGCTCGGGACCACCATCGCCAGGGAAGCTGGACGAAGATCGACGACGGCCAACAGGCCGATCGCCGTGGCGCCGATCGCCGTCCAGGGCCAGCCCCCCCAGATCTGCGTGGCCGCGAGACAGAGGATCTCGAGAGCGATGAACGTGGTGATCGATCCGCGCGTCATCCGGGGGCCCGCTTCCGAGGACGATCGATCGATGGCCGGAACGCGCCGGCCGGCCCACGCTCACTCGTGATTCGACGTTCCAGTGACGGGTCGCATCGACCGCGTCACTGCGACTGAAACCCTTGGGGGCGCGGCGCTGGTGGTCGGATCGCGACCGGCGGACGGAGTCATGGCGGGATTCCCTGGAGTCTGCGAGGACGGGAGCGGTTATCGCAAAAACGCCCCGCCGGCGAATCCCCAATCGAGCCGCACCGGCTGGGCCGGAAATCACCCTCGTCCCCCCCAGCACGGAGGGCCAGTCCGGTCACGGAGTCGTCCAGGGCACCTCCGAGCGGTAGGACTCGAGGTGCTTCTCCAAGTCCCCAGGGATCTCCTTCGTGGGCGCAAGACTGAGCGCCTCCTCGAGCCTGGTGATGGCACCGGCAAAATCACCGCCGCGGGCGAGCGCCGCTGCCAACGTGTCGAGCGACGGGGCACGCTTCTCGGGATCATTGCCGGCCAATGCCACCGCCTCCTCCGCCAGGGTCCGTGCCCGGGGCGGATCGCTCCCCTCGGGAACCGTGGCGAGATACCAGCCGAGGGCATTGACGACATCCCAGCGGCCAAAGCCGGGCACGACGGGCACGTCAGCACCGTCATAGAGCCCCTCCAGGCGCTCGAGGATCTGGATGGCGTCCGCCGGACGACCGACGTCGATGCTCTCGCTGTGGAGATCCCAGAGAATCGGGGCGAGCTCGTTGGTTGGGATTCCGGGCACCGCGACATAGGCCTCGGCCGCGGCGACACGTTCTCCCTTCGCCTCGAGATCCTCGGCCCGTTTCCGCGCGGCAGCGGCGGCCCCAGGGGGCAGCGGAAGCGTCCCGGTCTCCTTCACTTCGGGCTTCGGCTCCCCCTCGCCACCCGAATGGGCCGGGGCCGACTGTCCGCGGAGCCATTCCGGGGCGACGGTGGCCAGGAGGATCGCCCCCGCAGCGACGGGCACGGCCAACAGCCACAGCGACCGCGCCGCTGTCACCGAGTTTTTTTCCGGCACGGCACCTGGCATCTTCGCGGTCTTGGCCGCCGTCCGATCGGTCTCCTTGATCGCTTCGATCGGCTCTGCAGACGGGACTCCCGGTACCTCGAGCGGGCCGACGGCCGGGGCGAGGGCGCGGATGAAGGCCGTGCAGCTCGGCCAGCGTTTGGCCGGATCCCGGTCGAGGGCGCGCTCGACGACTCGCCGTTCGGCGGGGCAGACGCCGTCGAGATCGAGGTGACCGGAGAGCTTCTCGTTGAGCACCCCGACGACGGTCGTGTCGCGGTTGGGCAGCCGTCCTGTGCGGAGCTCGAGATAGGAAATCGCCAGAGAGTATTGATCGGTCGCCGGCGAGGGATCGTACGGTGGCGTGACCATCTCCGGCGGCGCGTAGGCGAGGCTCGCCATATGGTTCGAGGTCGCCCGCACCTCCCCCTGGGTTCGTGCCAGCCCGAAATCACAAACTTGGACGACGTCGCCGACGAGGAGGATGTTCTGGGGCTTGATGTCGCAGTGCTGGACGGCGGCGGCCCCCCCAGCCGTGGTCCTGGCACCGACGTTGAAATGATCGAGGGCAAGCGCCGCCTGGTGCATCCAGTCGAGAAGCTGCTCCGGAGGAAGTCCGATCGCTCCGGCGTTACGGGCGACCTGAAGCCGGTCGTGAAGCGTGCCATCGCCGAGCCCCATCGCGACGATGAGCTCAAGGGGCGCGTGGTCGGGTAAATCCCCCGCCGCGCCGTGCCCCCCGAGGATCCGTCGCCCCACCTCGGCGACGTCGCCCTCATTCAGGCAAGTGCCATCGCTCGCCTTCAACCACACACCGAACACCGGCACCATGTGGGCATGGCGGATGTTCTTGACCGTCTGGAGAGCCCTGTACTCGCGCGTCCCCTCGCGCCGGCCGACATTGGCGAGAACCTTGATTGCGACGCTCATCCCCCCGGGGGCGTCAGCCTGCCAGACCTCGCCGAACCCTCCCCGGCCGAGGAGTTTCACGAGCCGGTAGCCGGGGAGGATCGGATCTCCGATGGCGTAGGGGAAGGTTACGGGTCGCGTCGTGCGGTCGATTGCTACGGTCTGATCCGACAGGGCGGCGGTCGGCCGCAGAGCCTGGCCTGAGTCGGACAGCCGTCGGGTCTGCTGATCGTCATGCTCTGCCAAGGTCCGATCTCCTTTACTCAAGCGGGCCCGCTCCGATCGCCCCAGCGCCCGCTCCAGCCAGCGGAAGCGTCACATAGGGGATGAGCCCCTCGGGGGCGAGGGTGGGATGCTGCGCGTCCGAATCCGCTGCGGCGCCCCGGGCCCCGGCCTTGGCCCGCGTAAGCCGTGGCACCTCGGCGGTAATGTAGTCGACGATCTCGTCAAAGGTCACGACGGTCTCGCCCGGATCCTCGACCCCGTCGTGGAGATCCGATCGCTCGGCAGCCCCGCCGAGCGCGGCGAGGAGGACCGTGGTGAAAGCCCCGTGCCCCCAATCCTTCGACTCCTGGCTCGGCTCGTTCTCCGCTGACGCAGCGACGACGAGGAACATGTGATCGCGAAAGTCGCGCGACGATGCCGCGCGCTGTGCCGGGCCGAGCGCGCCCGAGTGGCACGTATCGACGATCGCCACCTTCCGGCAGCCGAGATCTGCCAGCTCCCGGAAGTCTTCCCAGGTGATCGTCCCCGTCCGCGCCCGCAGCATTCCATTCTGCTCCTCGATGAGCGCATCGTGGCAGAGGAAGTGGTACGTGCGATCGGGGCCATCGTTCACCAAGCCGTGGCCGGCCAAGAAGATCACGAAGAGATCGTCCGGTCCCCCCTCGTCCCCGATCGCGGCGACGAGCTCACCGACCGCAGCACGCCAGTGAGCGGCCGTCGCCTCGGAGTCCTTCAGGATCACCGATACCCCCGGATCGTAGAGCTGCCGGCTGGCGTGGAACAGGCTCTCCCGGAAAGCGTCCGCGTCCGCGACGGCGAACTCCAAGTCACCCAGCCCGGAGTCGGACATCCGTCTGGTAAGGAGATAGTGGTCGACTCCACAGGCGAGGAGATGGAGGCGCGGCTTTCGCGCCGGCAAGTCCCGCTCCCCGGCGACGACGACGATCTCCGCTGCGCCGCTCACCCCGGCGCCGGTCAGCGCCGTGACCTGAAGGAGATGGCGCGGCTCGCGCGGCAGGGGCAGATCCCAGACGAAGCGCTGCCGGTGAGGAGCCGGAGGGCTGTCAGCCGTCTCTTCAGGGGGTATGGCAACCCCGGCAACCCCGGTCGCATAGGCCCGCACCTCCTCGAGCGTGTTCTCCTCGGCCACCTCGATCTCCGCCACGAGGCGCACCGTATCACCAGGCACGATCTCTTCCGGACGGGGCGAGATGATCCGTACCTGAGGCGTTGCATCAATGAGACGAGGAAGCACCTCCGAGGTATCCTCCGGCGCACCGCCCGCGGCGCCTCGGAGGGCGGCTTCAAGGCTCCCCTCGCGGAGGAGCCGCGTCATCACATCGGGGCGTTCGAGCCGGCGTCGGAAGCGCGCCGCTGGGAAAAACTGGGGAAGGAGGTCGAGACCACGGTTGATATGCCAGCCGAAGAGCGAGTCGCCGTTGGCACTGGCGGCGTAATATCCGGCCGGTGTGAAAAACGCCCACTCACGGTTGGCGGCAACATGGATCGCGGCCACGTTCTCCCAGGCTGGATAGCGGTTGAACGAGTTTTCCTTCCCGGCACGCGCGAGAGTGAAGGCGATCTGATCCGACCACGCACATTCCGCCAGGACACGGATCACGGCCCTGGAATCGATCGCCTCATGGCGACCGTTCTTGGCATCCCGCCAGCCGATCCGCGCGATCCGGTCCTCCGCTCTGACCCCCTTGCCGGCTAGCGGCCCGGCCGGATCGACCTCCCGGACCACGGCGCCCGCCTCCGCCGCCGCGAGGGTCACGCCGAAGCGTTCGAAGAGCGGATCGCCGCCGAGCCCGACGAGCGACCAGAGCATCACGAAGCCGTCGCGGGCCCCGCTGGCGAGCCAGCGGCCGTCGGCCGAGATCGCCAACGCAGCCACGGCTTCCTCATGGCCCCGGAAGCGGCGCACGACCGGGGCTGCCCCCTCCTCGACGAGGGCATGGATCGTGATTCCCCGGTCGGTTCCGACGGCGACGGCCCAGGGCTCCGCCGCGTTCGGGCGGCTCAACCAGGCGACGGCCCGCTCGGCATCGGGCATCCTTCCCTGCCAGTCGAGATCGAGGTCGATCGTGCCCGCCGGGCGGCCGTCGCGGGCCAAGCGCCACGACTCGGCGCCGGGCGTATCTCGTTCCGCGCGGGCCAGCGACCAGTTCCCCGCGTTTCCCTGCGCGGGGGCCCAGTCCCCCGGTTCACCGACGGCACTGAGCGTGAGCCCCTCGACGTCGAACGCGGTGTCGAACACCGGCTCCCCGTCGGGACGGGCGAAGCCGATCGCCACGCGGCCCGGCGGGCTCTCAGGAGAGAAGGCGAGCTTCGCCACCCGGCGTCCGACACCGCCGAGCCGACGAATCCGCGGGCGCTCGCCTGCCGCAGCGTCGAGGGCCACGATATCCGCCACCGACACCTCTTCGCTCCACCCGCCACTCCAGGCGACCGTCCGCCCGTCGTCGGAAAGGGCCACGGCGAAGATCTCGTCGGGCATCGGCAACGCGACGGTGCGCTCCCCGCCGGCGATCTGCCACACCTCGAGCCGGCTCTCCTTCCCCATCGCGGCGGCCCCGCACACCACCCGGGCGCCATCCGGGGCTATGGCCAACGCTCGCGCGGGGGTCTCGAGTTGGATGACGGTCGCCGCGGCGGCGGGGGCGTCGAGATCGTGAACGATGAGCCGACCGGCAAGATCGGCGGAAGCGAGGAAGCGACCATCGGAGCTGGCGGCCATCGCGACGACGACGCCGAAATGGTCGACGGCGAGGCGCTGCGGCTCCCCCGGCCGGAGCGGATCGTGGAGATCAAAATGCCAAACCTCGATCTTCTCGCCTGGGGGGGAGACGAGCACTGGCAGGGCAACGCGCGATCCCTTCACGGCCGCGAGCGGACGGGTGCTCGGTCGGGCGCGAAGCGCCGCGGTCCGCACCACTCCGTAGCGGTCTTGTTCGGGAACCGTCAACTCGACCGCCGCCCAGGCCCGGTCGCGTTGCCAGGCGAAGGCCTGGCCATCGAGATCCTGGGAGAAACACCAGGCGCCGTCGGCGGAGAAACCGAGCGCGGCGACGGCCTGCCGATGCCCCGGTCGATCACCGCCGCCGAGAACAGCCGCGAGAGTGCCGTCGGCGGCATCGATGAGCACGATCTCGCCGGTGCTCCCCATCGCGCCGTTGCCGCCGATGGCCACGAGAGAGGATTCGCCCGGCGCTGCGGCGAGCGCTTGAATGACCCCGCGCGTCGCCCGCCCGAGTTGCCAGCGGAGGTCCCGTTCGAGGACCCGGCGGCGGCCAATGTCACGGGTCAGCGTCCGCGGAACGCCGTCGGCCGGCGCGGCGGCTGCCGGCTCGATCCGCCAGACGAGCGCTTTCTTGTCGCGCCCGGCGGAGATCAGTCGCTTCCCGCCGGGCGCGAACGCGAGCGTCCGGATCTCGGCGGTGTGCCCGGGGAGATCGAGCCGCAGCACCGGCTCGGGCAGCTGGCGGGTGACATCGGCCCGTCCAACGGCAGCGATGAACACGATCGACGCCAAACCTGCCAGCGCGAGGATTCCCGTGCCGCGCCACGATGCCGCTGTTCCGCCCGACCGGGCCCTGCCGCTTGCGGCGCTCCGGGGCGGTGTCACGTGTGCCAGCCCGCGTCGCCCCTCGCTCACTTGCCACCGCTCGACTTGAGCGGGATATCGAGGATCAGCTCCGGATTCCCCGCCTTCGGCCCTGCGATGGCGATCCCGTAGCTCGAGGTCTCGCCGTCGATCGGCGGTTCGACGTGGGTCAACCGACCAGAAGCGTCGATCGGCTCTTTGTCGAGCCGTTCGACGACCTTTCTCACCGGCCCTCGCAGCTTCGGCGCCGCCTCGGCGCGGGAGCGGATGTCGTCTGCCACCACATTCCCGTTGCCGTCTGCTGGCTTGGCGTTGAGCTTGCCCCCCGCCCGGTCGCGGAACACCGACAGCGAGAGCAGACGCAAGTCGACCGGCTTCTGGAGGGCGACGACGATCATCTGCTCCTCGCCCGCAGGGGGCTGGAAAGTGAAGTAGCTGCCGTCGTCGGGGAGGGAGATCTCGACCCCCTTCGCCACGAGCTTCGGCTTCTCGTCGTCCTGGGGAAGGAGACACGCCCGCTCCCCCTTGGGGCCCTGATTGAAAACGTAGACATAGAGATCATCCTGCGGCCGAAAGCGGACGAGGAACGAATCCCCCACCTCGAACGTGTGGTTGACCGGGTCGACTGGCTTCTCATTCCCATTTTCGTCGACGAGGATCACGGAATACTCAAGCGCGATCGACTTCACGTCGCGGGGAAGCTTCTTCCGCACGACGTTGCGCGTGCGAGCCTCTTCGGCGGGTTCCTCGGCACGGCCGGTCACCGCGAGCCCAGTCACACCCGCCAGGATGGCAAGGAGGAGCAGCACCGGGCGGAGCCGCTGAGAGGGAGCGAGCACCGAGCCATTGGAAGCGAATGCCATCGCTGCTTCTCCGAGGGCGTCTTCGATCCGTGAACGAATGGCGGGCCAGCGGGCCCGTCGCCGTGACGGGATCACCAAGCACAGTCGGGAAAAAGCCGAAGCAATCCCCCATCGGGACGTCCGCACGCCCCTTACATTACTTTATCGAAAAGCCACGCCAGCGCAAAATCTGAGCCGTTTTTCGACGACGACAAACGACCACGGCCGGCCGCCGTCGCTCTCGACCGTCGAGCCACCGAACCCTCCTGCAGCCCCTTCCCGAGGAGAGACAGAGCCCCGCCGCTGCGCCCCGGCGGCCGTGGGGCGGACGCCCGACAACGCGGGGAGCGTGCGGACACGTTGGGGGGATTCCTGCCCGGAGGCGGCTTCAGTGGTGGTGCCGAAGAACGCGCGGGCCGTCGGTTTGGTATGCCCCGGCGCCACCTTGGGCACGTTGGCCGTGCCACCAGCGGAGGTCGACGTGCTTGGGGATGATGATCCCGGTGTAGTCGGTACCCCACACCCCTTCCTGCTCTCCCCGTTCACACGAGCCATAGCTCCGCTCGCGCGCCCCCCCGCCGACGTAATACCCCTTCTCACGGGGCGACTCGGTGGGCCGGGCCAGCGGGGAGATGCATTTCGGGCGACCGGCGCGCTGGTCTGGCGGGATGGCGAGGTGTTTCCGCTCGGCGGCAGGACGCCCCATGGAGGGGGTCAGATCAGCCGCCCACCCCCCGCCGACGCCCCATCCCCACAGCATCACCCCGGCGACCATCACCAAGACTCCCCCGCTTACCCCCTCTCGCGGATGGCTCGGTGCGGGGAGGGGATTCGAGCCCTGCTGCGGCATGAAAGTCGTCACTCCATTCCCCTGCCCGACCGATAAACAAGTCACTCCTCCCCCAACCGGCAGGGTTTGCCAGACCTTCCGGCTCCCAACGGGGCCCGGGCGCCCGGGGAAGACCACTGTTCTTGAGGTCGGCTGAGGTGCGGGCAAGGTTCAGCAAAACCGCGTCGGGCATGGTCGTGCTGGGTGTCGTCGTGGCGACGCTCGGTGCCCTTCCCGTGCGCGCCGAGCCGGCCGACCGCCCCGCGACCATCGCCGCTGACGGGGAGGGGAACGCCACGGCCGATCCCCCCGCCGCGGGCCCGGAGTCTGCCGGGCCGGTCGAGAGTCTGGGGCGCTACCGCAATCCCCTCCGCCCCGCGGCCGAAGCGATCCCCGCGCCGCCGGAGGGCGAATCGTGGCCGGAGGGGGACGATGAAGAGGATCTCCGCGAGGGGACGACGCGCGGCCCGCCGGTGCTCGGCGAACCGGCCGACAACCCATACGACTTCGCCGGCGAGCGCTCCGTCGCCGATCCCCTCTTCCGTTACGCCACCCCGCCGCCGGCCGGCTTCACCGGCGCTTCGAGTATCGAGCCGAGCGAGGAGCAGGAGTCGAGCCACTTCGTCCCCGTCGAGGACCGTTGGCGGATCGGCGTGCCCCCGTGGGACCGCTACGGCAAGGGGCACGAGCGTCTCGACGACTATCCCTACGCCCTCGGGAACGTCTTCAACCCCTACACGCAAAACCTCCTCAAGGAGGATTTCCCGATCATCGGCCAGCACACCTTCTTCGATATGAAGGTCATCAGCCGGACGATCGCCATGTTCCGCCAGGTGCCGACGCCGAACACGCCGTTCGAATCGACGCCGACGCCTGGGCAGGAGGACTTCTTCGGCAACCCCAACGGCTTCCTGTTCCTCCAGTACTATACCCTCGCCTTCGAGCTCAACCACGGCGACCGGGCCTTCAAGCCGAACGACTGGCGACTGCGGATCGCGCCGGTGTTCAACACGAACTATCTCGAGGTCTACGAATACGGCGTCGTCAGCCCCGACGTCTCCCAGGGGCGCCGGCGCTCGCGCGGCTTCGCCACGATCGAGGAGTGGTTCATCGAGGCGAAGATCGCCGATTTGAGCCCCGACTACGACTTCGTCTCGATCCGCGGTGGCTCGCAGCCGTTCACGAGCGACTTCCGCGGCTTCATCTTCAGCGATCTCAACCGGGCGATCCGCCTGTTCGGCACGCGTCTGGCCAACCGCGATCAATTTAACCTCATCGTCTTCGACCAGCGGGAGAAGGACACCAACAGCTTCTTGAACTCCTTCGATTCGCGCGGCCAACAGATTCTCATCGCCAACTACTACCGGCAGGATCTCCTCTGGCCCGGCCACACCGCCCAGGCGAGCTTTCACTTCGACCACGACGACGCCAGCCTCAAGTACGACAAGAACGGCAACCTCGTCCGCCCCGATCCGGTCGGCATCGCCTCGCCGCACGAGGTCAACGCTGCCTACGCCGGCATCGCCACCGACGGGCACATCAACGAAGTCAACATTTCGAGCGCCTTTTACTACGCCTTCGGCCACGACACGCTCAACCAGCTCGCTCTCCAGCCGGTCAACATCAGCGCCCAGATGGCGGCCGTCGAGCTCTCCTACTCCCCCGACTGGATCCGCTTCCGGTCGTCGGTGTTCTGGGCCTCGGGCGACAACAACCCCACCGACAACATCGGCAGCGGGTTCGACGGCATCGTTGACAACACGCAGTTCGCCGGCGGGGAGTTCAGCTACTGGGTCCGGCAGGGAATCCGGTTGGCGGGAACGAACCTCAAGAACCTGCTCAGCATCTATCCCGATCTGCGGGCGGGCAACAAGTTCCAGTCGCAGGCGAACTTCGTCAATCCGGGGCTCCAGCTCTACAACGTCGGCATGGACTTCGAGCTCACGCAGCGCACGAGGCTCGTGACCAACTGCAACTTCCTCTTCTTCGACACCACCAAGCCGCTCGAGCAGCTCGTCTTCCAGGAGAACATCCCCCAGGCGATCGGCACCGACTTGAGCCTGGGGATGGAGTCGCGGCCGTGGCTCAACAACAACTGCATCTTCCGGACGGGCGTCTCGGGGCTCCTCGCTGGCTCCGGATTCCGGGCGCTCTACGGCTCGGCTGACGGCAGCGTCAACAGCATGTTCGCCGGCTTCATGGATCTCGAGGTCGCGTTCTGAAGTCTCTCCGCTCCCCTGCACGTCGCAGGCCACCCGCCGGCATAATGCAGGCCTCGTCTCCCCGCGGTTCCCCCGGCGCTCCACCGGAATCCCTTCCCGTGCCATCCTCCCGCCCCCCATCCCGAGCCCGCGGCAAGCGGCGCAACTCTCTTTGGCCGTCAGTGGCGACAAGCGCGCTGGCCGGCCTCGTCGGCGGCGCGCTGCTTGCCTTCCTCGGTGCCCCGCCTCCCCCGGCTCCTTCCCCAGCGCCGACAGCTCTCGATCGCCGCGCCTTCCACAGCCTCTCCCCTGCCG
>CAMCCR010000110.1 GCA_945873085.1 Candidatus Kuenenia stuttgartensis
GGTACGAGGTCTGGCGGCGACTCAACGGCTTCCCGCCGGTCCTCGCCCCCCCCTCCAAGGAGTCGGGGGGGAAAGAGAGCAAGCCACCAAAGGTCAAGGTCGGATGACTTCGACAGCAGGCGTGCCGAGCTTCACGCCGATCCTCACCGTCGCGGCCCTCGCCTTCCTCCTCGCGACCTCCGTCGTGGCGCAGGAACCGGGACGGTTCGTCCCCGCCGGCCGGCCGATTCCCGTCGCTCCTGATCGGGGCGACCTGCCACCGACGGTGATCACGCAATCGTTCCTCGATCTCGTCGACGACGCCGCAGGCTCCGATCCCCGCTCCGAAGCCGTCCGCGGAGACAACGCCCCGCCCCGCCCGCGGGCCGAGGTTGGCCCCCGACCCGCTCCGGTCGGTGCCATCCCTCCCGCCAAGGCTCCCGAGCGTCAAAGCGAACTGCTCCCGGCGCCTGCCCCGAAGGCCATTGCCGGAATCACCGTCGCGCCTCCGAAGCCCTCCGCGGCCCTCGAACTTCCCGACCTCTCGCTCGACGACCGTGACGAACCGTTGACGCTCCAGGAGGTGCTCCAGAGCGTCCTCATCCATTACCCGCTCCTCCAGGCGGTGGAGCGCGAACGGGGGATCGCCTCGGGCAAGCTGACCTCCGCGATGGGCGCCTTCGACACCAACGTCAACATGGCCGGCAACGCCCTCGCCCCGGGGACCTACGAGAACTACCGATCCGAATTCGGTCTCTCGCAGCAATTCATGACCGGAGGCATCAGCGCCTTCGGAGGATTCCGCACCGGCTATGGCGATTTCCCCACCTACAATCTCGCCCAAAAGACGGCCAACGCCGGGGAATGGCGGGGCGGCATCACGCTCCCGTTCGCCAAGAATCGCGACATCGATCGCCCGCGTGCTCTGCGCGCCCAGGCAGAGCTCGATGTCGCTCTCGCCGAGCCGATCATCGAGCGTGGCCGCCTCGATTGGATGCGGGCCGCCGCCAGGTCGTATTGGGCATGGCAGGGGAGCGGGGAACGCTACGGCGCCGGTGAGCGGCTGCTCGACCTCGCCGTCCGCCGCGACAGTGAATTGGAACAGAAGGTGGCGCTGGGCGCAACGGCCAACATCGAACGGATCGACAACCAGCAAAACATCGCCCTCCGCAACGGTCTCATCGTCCAAGCCGACCGGGCGATGCAGCAGGCCGCTATCGACCTTTCCCTCTTTCACCGCGATGACGCTGGCCGACCGCTGCTCGCCCGCCGCAGCCGGATGCGGCAGGTGCCCGAGCCGGTGCAGCCCACCGTCCTCCTCTATCAGGATTCGCTGACCCGGGCACTCGGCTCGCGGCCCGAGTTCCAGCGGCTTTCCCTGCAGCGCGAAAAGCTTCTCGTCGAACGACGGCTCGCCTCCAACCAAACGCTTCCCAACCTCGATGGTCAGCTCACCGGGAATCAGGACGCCGGCTTCGGCAAGAGTGCCCTTTCCGGGAACGATGGCCTCGATCGGCAGGTGTTGCAGGCGTCCTTGATCTTCCAACTGCCGGCCCAGCGGCGCGAAGCCCGCGGGCGGCTGCAGACGGCCGAGTCGCAACTCATGCAGATCGACCGCCAGCTCAGCTACGCCGAGGATCAGGTGCGGGCCGAGGTTCAGGACGCGTTTTCCCTCCTCGAGCGGGCTTACGAGTTCCACAAGCAGGCCCGCACCCGCCTCGAACTCGCCCGCCTCGTGGCCGGAGCCGAGCGCGAACAGCTTCGCCTCGGACGCAGCGACGTCCTCCGCGTCACCCTCCGTGAGCAGGCGAAGTTCGATGCCGAGATCTTCGAGATCTCAGCCCGCCAGGAGTTCTGGCGGGCCGAGAGCGATCTCCGTGCCGCCGACACGTCGCTCGGTCCCGAGAGCCGAGGGCTGCTCCGGGAAATGACGGTCCGGCAGGTGCCGATCGACGAGTGACGCTGACTGCCCGTGGAAAAAGTCATCCATGACCTTTTTCCACTTGGAAAACCTCCGGTTTTCTCGAGTGCTGCGCACTCGCGACCGCCTCATGCGGTCGGGCCGGCACTTTATCCACAGCCTGCTAACGTTCGTGATTCGTTTTGCGACTCGCGGCCACGGGCCGTGGAGATGCAAGAGCGGATACGGTGGTCCATGTTCTCGTTGGAACAGCCGGCGGGATTGCCCCCGTGGGGCGGAGCGGTTCTGTTGGCGGCGTCCCTGACACCAACCAGCCACGCCCCCCATGCACGACGTCGATCTCATCCTCACGCTCGCCGGCGGGCTCTCCGCTGCGCTGGTGTTCGGTGCGATCACGCATCGGCTCCAACTGTCGCCGATCGTCGGCTATCTGCTGGCCGGCGTCGTCGTCGGCCCGCACACGCCCGGCTTCGAGGCCGATGCTGAACTCGCCAGTGAGATCGCCGAGCTCGGCGTCGTTCTCCTCCTCTTCGGTGTCGGCCTCCACTTCCACCTCCGAGAGCTCCTAACTGTGCGTTCGATCGTCGTTCCGGGCGCGCTTGTGGCAAGCGCTGTGGCGACGGCGATCGGCACCCTCGTCGGCCACTGGATCGGCTGGCCGTGGCCGGCCGCCGCCGTGTTCGGCGGCTGCGTGGCGGTGGCAAGCACGGTCGTCCTCCTCCGCGTGCTCGCCGATCACCGCGCTCTCCACACCCGCAGCGGCCACATCGCCGTCGGATGGCTCGTCGTCGAGGATCTCCTCACCGTCGCAGCGCTTGTCGTCCTCCCCACCGTCTTCACGGGCGGCCCGCCGACGGTCGAAGGGCTCTTGATGTCGCTGCTCCTGGCAGCGGTGAAGATCGCGGCGCTCGTGGTCGTCGTCGTGTTCGCCGGCGGCAAGGTGATCCCCTGGATCTTCGAGGTTGTCTCCGACACCGGCTCGCGCGAACTGTTCACGCTCGCGGTGCTCGTGGTGGCCCTGGGGATTGCCGTCGGAGCGGCCCGCGTGTTTGGCGTGTCGATGGCGCTGGGGGCGTTCCTCGCCGGGATGATGGTGGGGCGGAGCGAGTTCAGCCTCCGGGCCGCCTCGGAGGCCCTGCCGATGCGCGACGCCTTCGCCGTCCTGTTCTTCGTGTCAGTGGGAATGCTCTTCGATCCATCCACGCTCGTCCGCTCCCCTCTGGCGATCCTCGCCACGGTGCTGATCGTGATCTTCCTCAAGCCGGCCGTGGCCTTGGCGGTGATGCGGTTCCGCGGGGTGTCGCCGTCGATCGCCATCCCGGTCGCCGCGGCGCTTGCGCAGATCGGCGAGTTTTCCTTCATCCTCGCCAATCTCGGTCGCGATCTGGGGATCGTTCCCGCCGCCGTTCTCGAGATCCTCGTTGCCGCGGCCATCGTGACGATCACCCTCAATCCCCTCCTCTACCGGCTCGCCGACCGGTTCGCGGCGTCGCTGACCCGCTCCCGCTCAGGCGACGACGATCCGCGTGCCGACGCCGGCCCCGCCGCCATCGAGCCGAGCCACCGGGCGATCGTCGTCGGCTATGGCCCAGTGGGGCGGACGGTGACCGAGTTGCTCCTCGATAATCGAATTGACCCGACCGTTGTCGAGCTCAACCTCGAAACGGTCCGCCGCCTTCTCGCCTTCGGCGTCCGCGCCGTCTACGGCGATGCCAGCCGACCCGAGGTCCTCCAGCGCGCCGGGATCGCCAGGGCCGACAATCTCATCCTCACCTCCGGCTCGGGCCGGATCGACGAGGAGATCATCCGCCAAGCCAAGCAACTCAATCCCCACGTCCGTGTCCTCGCCCGGACGCACACGACCCTCGAGGTGCCGCGCCTCCGCCGGGCCGGGGCCGAGGAGGCATTCTCGGGGGAAGGGGAAGTGGCCCTGGCGCTCACCGTGCGGATCCTCGAAGGACTCGGCGCGAGCCCGGAGCAGATCGACCGCGAGCGTCAGCGGATCGAGGCGGGCTTCCGCGGCGGCTGACGCCCCGCCTGACCGCGCCGTGCGGCCCGGTTTCACTCGAATGGGCGCTATACTGGGCGGCTTTCCACCGACCCTGCCCACGGTCATCTCGAGGAAAACTCACCAGATGCCCCGCATCCACCGATCGATCAGGCACCTTTCGGCCTGGATGGCGCTTGCCTGCCTGATGATGGCGATTCCGGCCTCCTCATCGGCCGCCGATGGCGAGCAGGCGTCCGGCCTCACCACCTGGGATGGCCGCCACTCGATCGACACGATCCGTGCCACGGTCGTCTACTTTGTCCCCTCCGACCGGCAACCGCTCCCCGACTGGCAAGAGCGCGTCGAATGGCTCTGCGAGCGCGTGCGCCGCTTCCACCACCGCGAGTTCGCGGGCCGATCTCGGCTCGTGACCAGGATCCACCCGGAGCCCTTCCGCTCGGCCACGTCGACCGGCGTGCTCCGCGTTGGGGACGGCGACGCCACGTTTTTCCGCACCCTCACCGAAGTCGACCGGACGATCGACGTCGGCCGCGATGCCGATGGCGCCTTTCCCGTCCTCCTTGTCTTGAGCGACATCAACTGGCGCCCGCTCGATGACTTCTCCCGCCAATCGCCCGCCGGCCAGGGCTGGAAGTTCGACGGCGCCCTCGCTGACGGCGGGCTCCATGTCCCTGGCGCCGCCGCCGGGGGCTCGCGCGCGGTCTACCTCGCCGATCGGGGACGGGGCTGGGGGCTCGTCAGCGGCGACGGATGGCGTGTCCCCTGCCGGGGGAGCGACTGCGTCGTCTATCACGAGGGGATCGGCCATGCCATCGGCCTCCCCCATCCCGAGCCCGCTGACGGCTCGGTGATGAGCGAAGGGCAGTACCGCAGCGCGCTGGCCCAATCGTGGGTCGAGGCGGGGCAGAAGAAGCGACTCGGGTTCACCGCCGACGTTGCCGCCAACGCCCCCCCGGCCGATCCGGTCTTCGACACCTTCACCGCCACCCCCGAGCCAGCCGTGCCAAGGCCTGGCCAACCGGTGGCACTGCGACTTTTCCCCCTGGATCTGATTCCTCCAGGACTGCGTGTGGAGGTGCAGACGAGCCTCCGCGGCCCCTGGACGAGCGTGCCTGTCGAGGCCGAGGCGATCCAGAAGGGACTGATCTCCCTGGGGCGCTTCGACCGCCCCTGCGGCGTCGGCTGGCGCGTCACCGGACCGACGGCGAAGATCGACAAGGAACCGAGCGATGACGCGAAACCCGTCCCTGTCGGTGGGCCGTCCGCCGCCACCGCCTGGGGCTATTTTCAGGTCCGACTTGCCCCCGATGCGCCCCCTCCCCCGGTCGACGTCGATCCCACCGACCAGCTCCCGGCGACGGCGCGCGGCGAGGCGAACACCTCGGTTGATCTCCTGGCGCTGGTCGATCCGCGCCGCGACGGTGTGGCGGGGGAGTGGACCGACCATGAGGTCGACGGCCGCCGCGAGCTCCTCGCCCCGAAAGCGCTCGGAGCGAGGATCGAGCTCCCCTACGCCCCCCCGGAGGCCTACCGACTGACCCTCATCGTCGAACCGCTCGACGAGCCGAATGGGCTGACGATCGGCCTCCGCTTGGGCGAACACCGCTTCCTCGCCTTGCTCGGTTTCGGTGCTGCCGGCGGGCGCGTCAGCGCTCTGGAAAACATCGACGGCCGCAACGTCGGCGACAACCCGACGCGGATCGACGGAGATGTGTTCCGAAAAAACCTCCCGGCCGAAATCGTCGCCACCGTCGGGCCAGCCGGGGTGACGGTGACCGTCGACGGACGGCCGTGGATCGACTGGGAGGGGAAGCCGGAGCGGCTGTCGCTCTCCGACTACTGGCAGACGCCGCGGAAGGAGGCCCTCTTCCTCGGCGCCTACGACTGCCGCTATCGGATCCTCCGGGCCACGCTCGAGCCGCTCTCTGGCCAGGGCCGATCCCTTGTCGAGGACGGCGCCGCCAACGCCCGTTGACGATCGCGGCGCCGACCGGCAGGGGCCCAGCGGGAAAACGTTTGATGAGAATTGAGCGTGGAACGGTCGCTGCTGCCGGGGGGAGGGGGTACAACGTCGGTTCCCTTCCACCCGCGCGAGGTTTTCCATGCGATTCCCGACGGTCTCCGTCCCCCGCGTTCTCCTTATCCTCGTTGCGGCCACGCTCCTCACTCCGGGCGTCTTTTCCTGGTCGCTGGCCGAGGAGCCGATCCGCCGCACTCCCGGCCCGCAGGCCGATGGCTCGGTCGTCCTCCCCAACCAATGGTCGTTGCGACCGACGGGCAAGCAGGTGGAGGTGGGTGACTTCCCGGTCAACATCGCGATCCATCCCGACGGTCGCCACGCCGTCATCCTCCACTGCGGCTTTGGTCCCCACGAACTGGCCGTGATCGATCTGGAGACGCGGAAGGTGCTGTCACGCACCCGCATCGACGAGGCCTTCCAGGGGCTCGCCTTCGACGGCACGGGGAATCGGCTCTGGGTGTCGGGGGGAGCGGCCGAGACGCTTCTCCCCTTCCGATTCGAAGCGGGGGCGCTTGTGCCCCTCGAAGCGGTGCCGCTCCGCGACGAGAAGCTCCGCGGCATTCCCTCAGGGATCGCCGTCGACTCGACCGCGACCACGCTCTACGCCGCCAATGTTTGGGGGCAGTCGGTCTCGCGCGTGCAACTCGCCGTGGCCGATGGAGCCCCGGTCATCGACGAGCTCCTCCTTGGCGCCGAGGCCCCTGCGCCGGCCCCCGCGCCCGCTCCGACGACTGACGACCCCTCGATCACGAAGCGGGCCGACGTGCTCCTCGAGCGGATCGTCGCCGATGCCCCGCATCCCTGGACATGCCTGCTCGACGAACCGAGGCAGCGGCTCTACGTCTCTCTCTGGGCCCAGGCCGCCGTGGCCGTGATCGATACCCAGGCCTGGCGCGTCGTCGGCCGGATCGAGGTCGAGGAACACCCCAACGAGATGGTGATGTCGCCTGACGGGAAGCGTCTCTTCGTCGCCAACGCCAACCGCAACAGCGTGTCGGTGATCGACCTGGCCGAGGGACGGGTGCAGGAAACACTCGTCGCCACCCTCACCCCCGACGCCCCTCCCGGCAACACGCCGAACTCGCTGGCCATCTCCGCCGACGGTGAGATGCTCTTCGTCTCCAACGCCAACATCAATGCCCTGACGGTGTGGGAGGTCGAGGAGCCGGGAGCCGCCCGCAGCCTCGGCTTCATCCCCGTCGGCTGGTATCCCACCTGCGTCCGCCTCACCGCCGACGGCCGCCGACTCATCGTTGCCAATGGCAAGGGGATCATCTCCGATTCCAACCGCAACGGCCCCCGGCCGGGATTCAATCCGGAGGCCCCCACCCCCGATTACATCGGCGGGCTGTTCGACGGGACGGTGTCGTTCATCGAGCTTCCCGAAGAGGGCGAGAAGCTGACGGCCCAGCTCGCCGCCTGGACGGAGCGGGCCTTCGCCTGTCAGCCGCCGGATGCGGACGAGCTTTACTCGGCGGAGGAACTCGACGGCCATCCGATCCCGCTCCTCCCCGGAGCTACCAGTCCCATCACCCACGTGATCTATATCGTCAAGGAAAACCGGACCTACGATCAGGTCCTCGGCGACATGCCGGAGGGGCACGGCGACCCGACGCTCTGCCTGTTCCCCGAGCGCGTCACGCCGAACCATCATGCCCTCGCCCGGCAGTTCGTCCTCCTCGACAACTTCTACGTTGAGAGCGAAGTCAGTGCCGACGGCCACGAGTGGAGCATGGGGGCCTATGCCTCCGACTTCGTCGAGCGACAGTGGCCCCTCTCCTACGGCCACAACCGCAGGAAGAAGTTTTCCTATCCATCCGAGGGGAGCTTCGACGCCGCCGCCCGCCCCGCCGGCGGCTACCTCTGGGATCGGGCGATCGCCGCGGGCGTGAGCTTCCGCAGCTATGGGGAATGGGTTGCCAACGGCAAGACGCCCGACGACCCCTGCACGCCGAAGGTCAAGGCTCTCGAGGGCCGCTTTGATCCGCTTTACCGCAGCTTCGACCAAGACTACTCCGACCTGAAGCGGGCCGATCGCTTCCTCGCTGAGCTTGCCAGGTTCGAACAGGAGGGGGCGATGCCGAGGCTCCAGATCGTCCGCCTCCCCAACGATCACACCAGCGGCTCAAGCCCCGGCAAGCTGACGCCGACGGCCTTCATGGCCGAGAACGATCTCGCCTTCGGACGGATCGTCGAGGGGGTGAGTCGGTCGAAGTTCTGGCCGACGACCGCGATCTTTGTCGTCGAGGACGACGCCCAGAACGGACCCGACCACATCGACGCCCACCGCACGATCGCCTTCGTGATCAGCCCGTGGACGAAGCATGGCGCTGTCGATTCGACCCTCTACTCGACAAGTTCGATGCTCCGCACGATGGAATTGATCCTCGGCCTCGACCCGATGTCGCAATTCGACGCGGCGGCCTTGCCGATGGTCGGGGCGTTCGCGAAGGCCCCGGTCCTCGAGCCCTACCGATGCCGGCCGGCGGAAGTCTCGCTCGACGAGCGGAACGTGGCGACAGCGTGGGGCGCGGAGGCGTCGCTCGTCATGGATTTCTCCGTCGAAGATGCAGCCGACGACCTTCTCCTCAACGAGATCGTCTGGCGGAGCGTCCGCGGAGCCGGTTCCCCGATGCCAGCCCCGCGCCGGGCGGCCTTCGTGTTCGCCTCCGACGAGGACGAGGACGAGGAATAAAAAAGAACGGCCCGGTCGGCGTGTGCCAACCGGGCCGTCATGTCTCTTGAACCTTCATGCGGACAGAGGCGGTTACTTGTACTCGTCGAGTTCGAGGACGAGATCGGACATCTCGCCGGAAATCTCCTTCTCGATCTTCGACTTCCGGTCGCCGAACTTGCCCTGGAGGCCGTCGCCCCGGCCGTTCATGTGAACGATCGAAACCCGGTACTTCCCCTTCGGCAGCTTGATGGTGAACGCCCCCGACTCATCGGCAAAGGCCGATTCGGAGAAGTTAGCCCCATCGCTGCCGTCGGAGCGGACGAACTTGACGTTCACACTCGCAGCCTTGGCGGCGGCCATCACCGGGTCGAGGGGGAGCGGGTTGCCTCCCCGGAGGATCTTCCCGCTGATCTTGAACTCCGGCTCGGTCTTGTAGCTCTTCCGTCCACAGCCGGTGAGGGCCATGGAGCCGACGAGCATCAAGCAGAGCGGCACCAGGGTTGCTCGCCGCGAAAGCGTCACGTTGGTCGAGAAACTCGCCATCAGTATTCCACCATCTTTCCGTCGTCCCGGTGGCCCATCCGCCGCCAGATCGTCTCATTGATGTTGTAGTTGATCCCCCGCACCGAGCCGTCACAGAGGACGATGTTGACGACCGTCGGATGGGCGGCACCGAAGCGGCCGTCACCATGCCAGGTTCCCGACCGATCACCGTCGGTCTGGGGAACAAAGCCGGTGTGTCGCATCGTGTCGTGGTCCCATCCAGCGGTGTATCCCTCGTTGTCGTCGCCGCACATGTTCCCCTTGCAGTTGTCACTATCGAGGGCCTTCTCGCCGATGAGGACGACGTTCGTCGCCCCGTCACGGATGTTGGCGAACGACGAGACCTTGCGGAGATCGAGGTTCGGCTGGTCGCCGTCGACGCGGAAGATCGGGCCGTCGCCCTCGGGGTGCCACGGAGCCCCTTCGCCACCGAGCCAATTGTCACCGGTGTCGAGGCTATTTGCAGCGTAATCGGTCTGGGCGTACGGTGCTCGGCCGCCGGGGAACGGAGAGCCATACCATTCCCCCGACGACTTCACGCCGTCGGAGGCAGAGCGACGGCTGGCGCAGAAATATTGCCCGACCGGCGTAGCACGGGCCATATAGAAGCGCTCCCAGTCGGCGAGCGAGCCATTGCCGTCGACATCCTTTGCGCCATTCCCGAGCCAGAGGGCCTCGTTCTCGAGATAGGGGAGGATCTGGTATCCCCAGCCGGCGTACTGCTTGACGCCGCTGGCCGGCGTGCCGTTGTTGAACGACCATGCCCCCCACCACCAGCCGCCGGTGGGGAGAAACTGCTTCGAGTCGTGGTGGTTGTGGACTGCGAGACCGACCTGCTTGAGGTTGTTGCTGCACTTCGAACGGCGCGACGCCTCACGGGCGGACTGCACCGCCGGGAGGAGGAGGCCGACGAGCGT
>CAMCCR010000111.1 GCA_945873085.1 Candidatus Kuenenia stuttgartensis
CGCGAGCTTCCCTTCCTCGAGCCCGACTTCTGGAAGGCCTTCCCGGCGATGCCGGCTGCCGACTTCGCCCGCTTCGAGGCCCTTGCCCGCCGCGGCCATGCCATCGATCCCTTTCAAGCCCCCGATGGCGACGCCCGCAAGGGGGCCGAGCAGGCTTATCAGCTTGCCGACCTTGAGCGGAGCATCCGCTACTGCCGCGACACGCTCGGGCTCGGTGTCCGGGGCTAGGCCTGCGGCGGGCGTCGGGCAGGGCTCTTTGAGGTTCTGACTCAAGCGGGCTTCTGGGTCGCCCGTGCCCCGTCGCCGGACGTTCGCTACGGGCATCCTTGCCCTCCGCTCTCTCGGACCCGCCTGCGCTCCGCCTTCCGGGCTGCGCTTGTCGGCTACGCCGGCTCACGGAGCAGGGGCGACCCCTCGCTACAACGCAAAGCTTTGTGCATCTGGCTAGCGTGACGGAGGACGAGGCCGGGATCGGCGAAACGCCCTCAACCACTCACTCCGGGTACAGGCCCGGGACCGAGAGGTAGCGTTCGCCGAGATCGGGGAGAACGACAACGATCAGCTTGCCGGTGTTCTCCGGGCGACGGGCCACCTGGAGCGCGCCCCAGGCGGCAGCGCCGCAACTGATGCCGCACATCAGCCCCTCGCGCTTGGACATCTGCCTGGTCATCTCCTTGGCATCCTCGTCGTCAACCTTCACGACTTCGTCGATGACCTTGAGATTGAGCACCCCGGGGATAAACCCGGCGCCGATCCCCTGGATCGTGTGACGGCCCGGCTTGATCGGCTCGCCGGCGAGTTTCTGCGAGATCACGGGGCTGTTGAGCGGCTCGACCGCTATCACCTTCAGGCTCGGCTTGTAGGCCTTGAGCACTTCGCCACAGCCGGTGATCGTGCCCCCGGTGCCGACGCCGCAGACAAGGATGTCGACCTTGCCATCGGTGTCGGCCCAGATCTCCTCGGCCGTCGTCCGCCGATGGATCTCGGGATTGGCGGGATTATTGAACTGCTGCGGCATGAAATACTGCGGGCTCGACTTCGAGACATCCTCGGCATGCCGCACCGCTCCCGGCATCCCCTCGGCGGCCGGCGTGAGCACCAGTTCGGCACCGAGGGCCTTGAGCATCCGCCGACGCTCGAGGCTCATGCTCTCCGGCATCATCACCCGGAGCTTGTAGCCGCGGGCGGCGCAGACATAAGCCAAGCCGATGCCGGTGTTGCCGCTGGTCGGCTCGACGATGATCGTGTCGGGGCCGATGCGGCCGTCCTGCTCGGCGGCGTCGATCATCGCCGCGGCGATCCGATCCTTCACGCTCCAGAGCGGATTCATGTTCTCGATCTTGCCGATGACATCCGCGACGCAGCCTTCCGTCACCCGGCGGAGGCGGACCAGCGGCGTGCGGCCGATGCACTGCGTGATGTCATCGCGAATCCCTGCCGACTGCAGCTTGCTCATGGCTGGCGTCCCCTTGGGGTGTGAATCATCACAATGTTCATTGTCTTTTGTCAGAATCGATTCAGAAAGTTACGCCGACAGGGCGGTCTGCGTCAACATGACATTCCCACGGCGTCTCCCGCCGCCCCACGGTAGCGCTGCCGCCAGTCGCAGGAAGCGGATGCGATCACCCTCAGCGCATGAAGAAGGGGGCGCCACCGGACGCCCCCTTCCCCTGAACTCTCGGCTTTGCGTGGCCTCCGCAATCGGGGCTCACGGCAGCCGCTTGACGCGGATGTTCTTGTAGCGGACCTCGCTGCCAGGATCGTGGGCCTGGAGGGCGAAGGTGCCATTGGAGAGCTTGCGGGTGCCCGTCACGCCGTCCGGCTCGACGAACTCGAACAGCACCTTCCCATCGACGACCACGGTGATCTGCTTATCCTTCACCATCACCTCCTCGGTGAACCAGGTGTTGTCCTTGGCAGGCGGGACGAAGTTCTTGACGACGTTGTAGATGCTCCCGGTGCGGACCGGATCCCCCTGCGAATTGTTGACCTGCATCTCGTAGCCGTCAGCAGGCCATCCATCGGGCTGGAACTTCGTGTGGAAGAAGATGCCGGAATTGGCGTTCGGCTTCGTCATCACGTCAGCCTTGAAGTGGAAGTTTTTGAAGTCGGCCGGCTTGGCGGCATCGGCGCCGACGTAGAACAGGTGGCTGCGCGGGCCGTGACAGACGATCTGGCCGTCCTCGACCTTCCAGCTCTGGGGGTTCTCGTTCACCTTCCAACCTGCCAGGCTCTTGCCATCGAAGAGCGGCTCGAAGCCGGCCTCGTCGGCCCTGACCGACCCAACGGCAACCACGAGGCTGCCGAGGACCATCACCGCGGCCATGATGCCGCGCCCACGAACCACGACCGGCCTACCTGCGTATCGCATGAACGTTCTCCGCCCCGGAAATGGAAAGGACACCATTGACCCAATCGTCCCTCGAACGACCCCGGGAGCATACGCCGGTGACCGCAGCCTCGCCAACCTCCACCCCGACGCGCGTCGTGGCGGGCACGCTTCCCCCGGCAGCCCGCGCCGCGCTCGACGCCGCTGGGCTCAACCACCGCCCCGTCCTTGTCTCGATCGATACCGACGTCTCGCTCGACGGGGAGCCGCGGCAGGAGTGGCTTTTCGTCACCCCTGACCATCTCTCGGTGGTGCGTGAAGGGCTGTCACCGGCGGGAGACGGGTCGACCCAGGTAGCCCCCCCTCGGGAGGCAGATGACGGGGCCGGGAAAGTGCTGCGCTTCATCCCTTGGACGAATGTCGCACAGGTGCGTACCAGCTCCGGCGTCGGCGGTGGGATGCTTCAGGTGAAGACCGACGGCGACTGGGTCGATCTCCTCCGCTACTCCAATGCCCTGGCGACCCGCTTCCACAAGGTGTCGCGGGCGCTCGAACAGGCGCGCGAATGCCCCCGCACCCCCGAGGGGCGGATCGAACTCCCGGCGTCGTTTCCCGGAGTCAGCGGGGCGATTGCGGCGTCGACCGACGCCACGGCAAGCGCTCCCCTCGTGGACGGGCCCGCTGCAGAAGCCGCGCCCGGGGACACGACGCCCGCCGACGAAGAACTGGCCGCCGCGCTCGATCCGCCCCGCTGTGCCTCCTGCGGCCTGCGGAAGACGACCCGCGAGGAGTCGTGCCCGCGCTGCATGCAAAAAGGGCGGATCCTGGCTCGCGTCAGCGAGCTCCTCCGCCCCCACGCCCGTGGGGCGATTGGGCTGTGCCTGCTGACGCTCCTCGGCGTCGTCGCGGAGCTCGTGCCACCGAAGCTCCAGCAGTACATGGTCGATGATGTTCTCTCCGCCCGAGCGCTTGAGCAGACCGGGGTCGACGCGCTCCCCGACTTCAAGACCGCGTTGCTCGTGGTCGTGTTGGCGCTTGCCTTCTCCCGGATCCTCCTCTCGATCGTCGGCGTGTTGAAGGGGCGGCTTGCCAACGCGATCGGCACCGGCCTGACCGGCACGCTCCGCCAGGAGATGGTCAACAAGCTCCAGGATCTCTCCATCGCCTACTACGACCGGCATCAGGTCGGGTCGATGATCAGCCGGGTGGCCCACGACAGCGAGGTGCTCCACGGGCTCATGCACCAGATCACCGGGGGCTTCCTCCTCCAGATCGTGCAGCTGGTGGGGGTGGGGGCGATGCTCGTCTGGATCAACCCCAAGCTCGCCCTCTTCACGCTCATTCCGGTGCCGTTGGTGATCCTCGGCTCGTGGGTTTTCTGGCGGCATGTCTATCCGCGCCACTACCGGCTGTGGGACGCCTCGAGCAAGCAGATGGCCGCGCTCTCCGGGATGCTCTCGGGGATCCGCGTCGTCAAGGCTTTCGCCCAGGAGCCGCGGGAGCGGGAGAAGTTTGCCACGGCCAGCGACCACCTCTCCAATTGGCGGCTGTGGGTCGAGCACACCAACTCCACCTACTCCGCGGCGATGCAGATCGTCTTCGGCCTCGGCGGCCTGATCGTTTGGTATGTCGGTGGCCGCGACGTGATCGCCGGACAGATGTCGCTCGGCCAATTGATCGCCTTCCTCGCCTACCTGGCGATGTTCTATGCCCCGCTCGGCGCCCTCTCGAACTTCACCACCTGGCTGACGAGCTTCCTTTCGGGGAGCCAGCGCGTCCTCGAGCTCCTCGACACGCCGGTGTCGATTGCCGAGGCGAACAGGCCAAAGGCCTGGGACGACCCCCAGGGGGCGATCCGCTTCCGGAATGTCACCTTCGGCTACGACCGCAACCAGCCGGTGCTCCGCGACGTCTCGTTTGACGTCGCCCCGGGGGAGATGATCGGCATCGTCGGCCGGTCGGGATCGGGGAAGACGACACTGGTCAATCTCCTCGGCCGCTTCTACGAGGCCCAGGAGGGATCGATCGAGATCGACGGGATCGACATCCGGAGGCTCTCCACCAAGCAGCTCCGCGAGCGCCTCGGGATCGTCTTCCAGGATTCGTTCCTGTTTCGCGGGACGATCTGGAAAAATCTCTCCTACGGAAGGCCGCAGGCCACGCTCGAGCAGGGGCTCGAGGCCGCGAAGGCTGCCGGCGCCCACGACTTCCTCTGCCGCCAGCCGCTCGCCTACGAGACCCTTCTCGGCGAGCACGGCGCGGGGCTCTCCGGCGGCGAGAAGCAGCGGCTCTCGATCGCCCGGACGCTCCTCTACGATCCGCGGATCCTCGTCCTCGATGAGGCAACAAGCAACATCGACGCCGAGGCCGAGAAGGCGATCCAGGAAGCGCTCGCGGTGCTCGTTCGCGGGCGGACGACGATCGCCATCGCCCACCGGCTCTCCACGCTCCGCAACGCCGACCGGATCCTCGCCTTCGACCGCGGCCGCTTGGCGGAGCAGGGGACCCACGCCGAGCTCCTCGCCGCCGACGGGATCTACGCGCGGCTGGTGCGGATCCAGACGCAGGTCACGAAGCAGCCGACGATCGACACGCTCCTCGTGGAGGAGTCGGCCCAGCCTGCTGCCGCGCCGCCTGCCGAGCCGGTTGTCGCCGCGGTGGAAGCTCCTCCTGCCACGATGCCCTCCAGCGGAGCGATCCGCTGGCTCGAGCCGGGCACCCACCATTTCCTCATCGGCCCGCACGACCGGATCGAGCTCGAGGAGGATGGCACTCGCCTCGCGGCCGGGCTGTTCATTGTTCGCACCTTCCCCGCCTCCTGCCCCGAGGATTACCTCTCGGTGCGTGGCTGGAACGAATCGGGCGACGAGATCGAGGTGGGGATGATCCGGCGGCTGGCCGACTGGCCGGAGGCCGCCCAGTCGGTGGTGCGCACCGGTCTCAAGCGGCGCTCGCTCGTCCGTGCGATCGGCCGGGTGCATGACGTAAAGCTGTCCCACGGCTACCTCGATTTCGACGTCGACACCGACGTCGGCCGGCAGAAGTTCACCGCCCGCTGGACGCAGAGCCAGGCAATCGACTTCGGCACCGACGGCAAGATGCTCATCGACACCGAAGAAAACCGGTATGTCGTCCGATCGATCGACGACCTCCCCAAGGCCGACCGGGAGAAGTTCCTCCAGTACGTCTACTGGTGATCGGGGCGGTCATGCGGCCTCGTTTGACACTCTCCGGCCGGCGTTCAAAAATACGGTTTGCTCGCTCCGATCCCTGATCCTCATTTTTCAGGAGCCCACTTATGCCCTGCATCACGCCCCCGCTCAGCCGGCCACAGCGGGCCTTCACGCTCGTCGAGCTCCTCGTCGTGATCGCGATCATCGGGACGCTCGTCGGCCTCCTTCTTCCCGCCGTGCAGTCGGCCCGCGATGCCGCCCGCCGCTCGCAGAGCTCCAACAATCTCAAGCAGATCGGCCTGGCAACCCACAACGGCCACGACACCCTCGGCTGCCTCCCTCCGGCGGTCGCCTTCTGGTGGAGCAGCCCGCAGTACACCGGCGGCTACACCAACAGCGACGGCACCTTCTTCTTTTGCCTCCTCCCCTTCTTCGAGCAGGGGGCTCTCCCCAAGAACATCACCAATTGGAAGGGGAGCGGCCTCGGGCAGATCGACGCCAACCGGGCCGCGATGAGCGTCCCCGTCTCGACGCTCATCGCCCCCAATGACGCAAGCAGCGGCTCGCCGATCTTCAAGGACGGCTTCCGTGCCGACTGGATGTGGAAGAACCCCGTCGACGTGGCGCTCTGCAGCTACGGCTGCAATTTCCAGGTCTTCGGCCGCCCCGAAAACAACAAAAGCGACCTCTGGACGTGGCACAACACCCACGGCCAGCGCCGGTTCGCCGACATCAGCGACGGCACCTCGAAGACGATCTTCCTCGCCGAGCGGAGGATGGCCTGCGGCCCCGATTCCGGGCCGAACAACAACGACACCTTCGGCAACGCCTGGGGCCATCCGGCCGACGATCGCTACTGGCCTGTCTTCGGCCGTACGAACACGGCCTACACCAACGACCCCAACAATCCGGCCTACAAGACGTTCTTCACGCCGATGTCGACGCCGAAGCCCGCGCAGTGCATCTGGCAGGAGTATCGGGCAATCGGCCACTCCGCCGGCGTGGTCCTCTGCGGCATGGGGGACGGCAGCGTGCGGACGGTGTCGACGGCGGTCGACACGATTCCCTGGAGCCAGAGCCTCCTCCCCAAGGATGGCGGAAACGTCGACCTCGAATGACGTGACGTTTGGCGGTGCCCCCGGCTCACTCCTCCCCCTCAAGCATCAAGCATCAGGATCCCCAGCATGCGTCCTGCCCGTTGCGTTGCCCTTGTTCCGATCCTCGTCGCCCTCGTGGCTCTCGTCGGCTGCGGCCAGCAGGGAACCCAACTCAAGGGGATTCAGGCCACGGGCACGGCCACACTCGACGGCACGCCGCTAGAGATGGGGCTGATCATGTTCGAACCGGAGGGGGGGGGAGAGTCGTCGAGCAGCCAGATCACGAAGGATGGCTCGTTCAAGCTCTACGACATCAAGCCCGGCCGCTACAAGGTGGCGGTGATGACGTCGATGTACTCCGGGATGGCGGCCCAGGGAAAGAAGGCGGCGGCAACCGCCGGCGACGGGCGACCGGTGGCCGTCCGCGACCTCGAGGGGACACTCCGCGCGGTGCCGGCAAAGACCGAAAAGGCCGCGACGTCGGGGCTTGTCGCCGAGGTGAAGGCCGGGCAGCCGATCACGATCGCGATCGATAGTAAATAGCCGATCAGCCGTCGAGCAGGTCTTCCATGTGATCGCCGCGGACGCGGACATGCGACGCGAGGGCGACCTCGCCGCCATCGGCCTCGAGCCTCGCAATCTGCGCCGCCCCCTGCGGTTCGGTGAGATCGAGAATCACGTCGAATCGCCCCGGGCTCTCCCGGACGTCGTCCCAGGAGATCGTCACCCGGCTCATCGCCAGGATCTGCGTCACCACCCGGCGACAGCGGCCGGTGAGCACCTCCTCGATGTCGAGCGCCACCTGTCGCGGCGTGCTGATGCCGGGGGGAACGACATCCGCCAGATCGAGGACCCGCCAGGGAATGAAGCGGTCCCAATCGGCCTCGGGGTAGTCTTCGTAGGCGAGCAGCCCGGAGGCGATCACAGGGCAGTCGCGGACGGTGCCGGCAGCGTCGGTGACGCGGAGCCGGAGGGTGAGGATGTCGTTGATGTCCATGGAAACAAGCCTCGGGGCAGAAGCATCCGCGGTTGTCGCGGCGAGCCGCACAGGATACCGCCGCCCCCCGCCGCGCAGAAGGGCCCTCGGATGGAAGCGGTTGCCCGCGGACAGCCCCTAGCTGCCCGTGGAAAAAGTCATCCATGACCTTTTTCCACTTGGAAAACCTCTGGTTTTCTCGAGTGCTACGCACTCGCGACCGCCTCGTGCGGTCGGGCCGGAACTTTATCCACAGCCTGCTAGCGGCAGAGAAACATCCGCCGCACGATGCGGCGGCAGATCGGCTCAGATCGCTTCGAGCGTGCCGCGCGTGACGCCGATGCGGTTGACGGCTCGCAGCCTGGTCCAGACATCGCGGCCAGTGCACCGCCCGGCGAGGAGATCGCGATAGGCGCGGACGATCCCGTCGACGGCCTCCACCGGCTCGTCGAGGAGCTCGACGCGGAAGTGGGCGACGCCACGGGCCAGAAGCATCGGCACCACCTCAGCGCCGCTCTGGGGCACGGCATGGAAGAGGGTGTTGCGGCAGCCGACGTCGGCCGTGAGCGGGTGTTCGACGCCAACCCGATCACGGAGCTTGACGACATGGTCGTCGCAGGGACGGCCGCAGTTGGTTTTGTCGGTGCCGGGAGAGAGAACGGCGCAGAAGACACAGTGCTCCATGTGGAACAGGGGCATCCGCTGATGGATCACCGGCTCGAGCACCGCCGCTGGCACCGCCGCCACGAGCTCGGCAAGCTGATCGCGGTTGAGATCGTAGGAGGGGACGATGCGGCGAGCGCCGTGGGCCCGGAAGAACGCCGCCGAGAAGCGATTGGTGACGTTGAGGGAGAAGTCGGCGTCGACCGGAGTGCCCTTGGTGTGGAAGAAGTTCAGGGCGGCGAAGTTCCGCACGAGCACTCCATCCGGCTGCTGCTTGTGCATCAGCTCGAAGATGCCGTTCTCTCCCGGCTTGTGGATCCGCGGAGTGGCCGTGCGGATCGTGCCCCCGGCGAGCCGGACGAGCTGGACAGCGTCGCGGTAGCGGCGAATGTCGGGGAAGTCGGCATCGATGTCGCGGATCCCCGCGGCCAACGCCCCCTCGACCTGCTCGAGGGATCGGCAGAGGAAATGAAGGACCGGATCGCCTCCGGGCGTGGAGGCTTCCACCTCGCGCCACACCGGCTCATCGGCCCGGGCGACCGCCTCGATTGCCCCGGCACGGATCGACCGGGGCGCGACGCGAACCACCTCGGCCGAGAGCTGCTCGACAAGCTCACGACGGAGCTTGCCGATGACGCTCAAGGGGAGCATCGGGGCCCCGACGACCCGGGCGTCGAGGGAGCGCAGTTCGAAGGGGGTGCCGCCGAGTCGGCCGAGCTGATCGCGGAGCACCTCGGCTGAGAGCGGATGGCGCCGGGCCGGCTCCGCAGCTTGATCGCTGGTGACGATCACCGTCGCGCCGCGTTCCTCGGCATCGCCGAGCGTCGCCTCGACGCGGAGCGGCTCCCCCTCGGCCACAGAGACTTTCAAGTCGACCGGCTGGCGCCGGTGGAGGCGGTCGACCGGCGCCCGGAAGGAATCCCGCAGGGCCGCGGTGAGGACGGGGTCGTCGGTTTTCCAGACGGTCTGGCCGGGGAGGATCGTGGCGAAGTCGAGGGTGCCATGACCGAAGGCGAGGTCGACGCGACCGCGATCGACAGCTTCGGTCACCGACACCCCACGCTCGAAGACCTCGTAAACGCGTCCTCCCTGGGCGGCGTCGTCGCCCCCGCCAGCCGGATCGAAGGCGACGCCGTCTCCGCGCTTCACTCCCGCGACGAGATCGATCGTCACCCGCCCCCGGCCGGTGGCGACGACCGTGCCGAGGCGGACCCCCCGTTTCGCACTGCTCGTCGCCGGCACGAGCCGCTTGTGCTCGCAGCCGAGAAGCCAGCCAGGGGAAAACCCGCGCGAGAAGGAGAGCTCCATCGCCTCGATGTCGCGGGGCGTGAACGTCGCCCGCCCCCCGGCCAGCGCCGCATCGATCGCCCGGCGATAATGCCGGACGATGTTGGCGACATATTCCGGGGTCTTGAGCCTTCCCTCGATCTTGAAGCTCGATACCCCGGCGGCGAGCAGCTCCGGGGTGAGGTCGTAGGCGGCGAGATCCTGGGGAGAGAGGAGGTAGCGCTGGGCCCCGAGGTCGACGTCGCGACCATCACAGACCAGCTCATAGGGGAGGCGGCAGGCCTGGGCGCACTGGCCTCGGTTGGCACTCCGACCCCCGAGGGCTTCGCTGGTGAGGCACTGCCCCGAATAGGCCACGCACAGCGCACCGTGGACGAAGACTTCGAGCGCGAGCCCGGTTGACCGGCGGATCGCCCCGATCTCTTCGATCGAAAGCTCCCGGGCGAGCACCAC
>CAMCCR010000112.1 GCA_945873085.1 Candidatus Kuenenia stuttgartensis
TTCCGGGAACGGCTTCCGCTCCGCCGTTGAAAAAAAGATCGGCAGATTTGCCCGACCGGCAGAGTCGCTGGCAAGAAAGTCCGGCTGGGATGGCGATGCCGGTTGGAGAGAGGGGGGCCGGCCGGCCATTCACCGCGTATACTGAAAGCTAAGTCACGCGCCCGTAGCTCAATGGATAGAGCATCGGTCTTCGGAACCGAGGGTTGCAGGTTCGAGTCCTGCCGGGCGTACTTTCTTCACGCAGAAAAAGTCATCCATGACCTTTTTCCGCTGGTGATCGGCAGCCTCGCGTGAAGCAGCGGCCGCCTACGTTCCTGCGCCAGCGGCCTCGCTGGAATCCGCTTCGTCGGCCGGAGGGGCTTCCGGTGCTGGGTGGTCCGGCGGCGGTTCGTCGAGTCCGGCGGCTGTCAGACGGGCCGACTCAACGCCGTCGAAATCAAAGAACTCCACGCCCCCTTCGCTGCGCCCGGGGCGCGTACCGACGGCGACTGAGTCGCGTCCTTTTGAATCACGGATCTCGATCCTGCCCCCGCCGCCCCCCTTGACGCGGCCGAGGTGGACGAGTGTTGGTCCGTCGGCCGATTCCACCCGCAACTCGCGACAGATGACGCTCGCTGCATCGAGCACTTCAACGCGGACGCGCCCGTCGAGATCGGGGGCTCCCGATTGGGCCCGCATCGCCAGGCCGATCGCCAGGAAGAGGAGAGGATAGACCGTCCAACGTTCGCGGGTCGTCATGGGTGGGTGGCCAGAGGGGGCGCAAGTGGAGGCATGGATTTACGGACCAGCCGGGCAGGAGGGCTCGATGGTCTCCTCCGCCGACGGCTGGAAAGGTCAATCGCCGTGGAGTTGGCGGAGACGGCCAGAGAGTCGCAGGATCAACTGCACGCGCTCGAACTCGCGGAGCCAGTCGGCGGTGACCGCGGCAAGCGCCTCGGCCGGCGGAGGAACGATCCCGGTCTGGCACGTGCCGCCGAGCTGCGAGGCCGCCGCTGTCCGGTAGGCAGCCAGGGTCCTGTCTCCATAGAAGAGCACGGGGGTGAAGTCCTCGCTGAAGAAGGCCAGCGTCGGCACCCGTTGGCCACCGCAGACCTTGAGATGGGCGGCGATGTCGGGACGGGCGTCGCGGTCAAGGAACTTCAGATCGATCGCCGGCGTGGCGGCGGCGAAGTGGGGGAAGATCGGGCACTGATTCACACAGTCCCCGCACCACGCCCCGGCGAGGACGAGCACCGGCATCCGGCGGACAAATCCTCCGAGGATCCGTTGCTCGTCGGCCGAAAGCACCACGCGGCCGTGGACCCCTTGCCAGCGTGATCGCTGGTCGGGCGTCGCGTGACGATCGAGAAACTCCTCATAGCGCAGCCCAGCCGCGAATGTCTGCCCCCAGGCTTCGGCGGTCGGGGGTGCGCCGGCACCGGGCGTCGGGAGGGAAATCGACTGGGGGGATGTGGCCATGGCAGACCTGTCGGGGCTTGAGGGGGAGCCGCGTGGGGAAACTCGAGCCCCAGAACCGCGTGGCGAGAGCATACCCCTTTCCCCCAGACCGCGCCGTTGGTCCCATCGGTTGCCTGGACACCTGTGGAAACCCCTAGAAATCGAGGCATTTCAGCGTTTCCGACGATCCCCAAAGATTCCCGACGTTGTTGCTCCAAGAGGCCTTGACCCCTGAAAATTGCTCCCGTACTGTCCGCTCAGCTTTGAGGTTGACGAGGGGTTGGAAACACGGCCGCCGCGAGACAAGGGCCCCCGCAACACACGCTCCGTCCAATCGCTCCCGGAAACGGTTCAGGTTCCCCGCCCCCCTGGGATCTGGACCGTTCCGGGGGCCTTTTTTTTGCGCGCGGGGCGGGGCGGCATCGGCGGCCGCCGGGTATGGGCCTATAGTGGGCTCATGACACCGTCGCCCCCATCCGCCACGCCCGAGAAGATCCTTCGTTGGATCATGGTCGCTGTCCTCGTCTGGGGATCGATCCTCGCCGCAGGATCCTGGACCTTCAATCACGACATCCGTCGCCCGATCATCGTCTTCGCCTGCGTCATCGGCTTCCTCGGATTCTGGAACGTGATGCTCGCCGCGCGCCGCCGACGGTTGGCCCGCGGCGATGCTCCCGGGGGCCGCGGCTGACGCGTCGGCCACGCGTCACTCCGTCAACGGTTCGCGGGCTTGCCGGAGGCTCGTGCTCGATATGTCTCGGCGAAACTCCTCCTCCGTCACGAACCGGGCGATCGCCCGCAGGGCGGGCGGTGCTTCGAGCTGTGACGGTTCGGTGAACTGTCCATCGCGGACGCGACCGAACACGATCAGCCCTCCGGAATCACCGGCGATCCGCGCCACGGCCGCAGCCGCGCGGTCGGTCGAACCGCCGTAGTAGCGCGGATTTCCCAGACGCACGAACGTGTCGGCGCCGACCAGGAACGGTGCCCCGGGGAACAGGGCGATTTTCTCGACAAACGTCGACGCCGACGTCAGCCAGGCCTCCGCGCCGGCAAAGCTCTCTGCCCGCGCCGCGATCTCGAGAAAGTCGAGCGCCGGCTTCTCGACGTTGCGGATCGAGAGTTCGTAGGCCACGGGGAGCCCGGTGATCCGGGCCCCGATCCGGGCCATCGCTCGATGCCCGTCGTGGAGTGGGTCGAACGATCCCGGAAAGATCGCCTCCCGTCCGGAGGGGCCGGGCAGCAGGCCGCCGTCCGGCCCGGCCAACCGCACCCGTCCCGAGGTGCGGGCAAGAATCGCCTGCCAGGCCCCGGGAGCCGGTGCCCGATCAACGATCATCTCTTCCCCGGGGCGGAGAAGAGGGGCGAGACGTTCCTCAGCCAGGGACGACGAGCCGACGACGGCCCCGATCCGTGCGAGGATGAATGCGGCCGCAATCGTCTCCTCCTCGCTTCGCGACCGGGCCCCTTTCACGAGGCCGAGGGTGGCGACGGACGTCTCGCCGAGCGTCTGCACCGCCACCACGATCCGGTGGTCTCCCCGTTTGGGGACGGTCGTTGCCAGACTGGCGGTACAGGCGACCCCCACTGCGGCGCCGATCTCGGCGCCGTGCCGCCGGCAGCGTTCCCAGGCTGCCATCGCCAGGCGACGTGCGGCGCGGGAGGAACAGTACGACTCCTGCGGGCCGCCGAGGAGGGCATCGGTGGCTTCACGTGCGGAGGGGACAACCGCCTCGAGAACGACCGCACTCGCGCCGGGGAGCGCGACAAACGCCGGGATCGCCGCCGATCCGCCGCCGGCGGTGATCAGCACGACGCGCAGGCCCCGGGCTTGCAACGTGGTGAGCAGTGAAGCGGCATCGACAGGTGGGGGATTGGAGGGTGCCATGGGCTCAAACGGGGAGCGGCCTTGACCTCTTCGGGGGTGGGGAAGACGTCGGGAGCGGGAGAAGGCAAGCAAGGTTTGTCGGGCGGGGAGATCGCTTTTGTCGACGCAGACTCCGCCCCTTGAACCGTCCCGATGCCTTCCCTGGCATCACTCCAGCCCGATGGCTTGGGCTGTCGATGGTGACTTCCGAGGGGGGCTTACATCATGAAGATACTACCGCAGCGGCGATGGTTGGCCGCGAGCACCGGCGTGTGGGTCGCGGCTTGGGCCTTGATGGCGAGCGCGACGACGGCGCAACAGCCAGAGGCTCCCACGGCGAAGCCTCGCGCCTCCGATGGCTGGAGGCCGAAGGCCCGGCAGGGCACGGCGACCGACGGTGCCAAACCGGAAGCCGAGGCTGCCGCGACGAAGAATGCCCCCGCGGCAGCCGCGCCCAAGTCCGACGCGCCGACGGGGGCCAAGGCCCCGCCAGCGACCAAGCCTGATCCCGCCTCGAAGCCGGCAAACGCAGCGAAGCCGGCCAACGCAGCGAAGGGCACTTCCCAGCCGGAGCGGCGCGCGGTCACGACCGGATCGGGGGATCGGTCGCTCGCTGCGGAGAAGGCCGCGATCGATGCGGTGACGACGAAGACCTCGATCGACGAGATCCTCGCCCGCACCCTCCCGCTGCGAAGCGATCGCGCCGGCGATTGGTTGGCGGGCTCCGAGCCGCTCCATCAATGTGGCGAGCCGCGGTGGATCGAGCCCTGCATCCCGCTGCCGCCGTGCCACCCCAGCCATCCGCCCCATCCCTACGACCTCGTCGGCGTGGCGGGCGATCCGACCTGTGGGCCGATCTACCGCGGCCCCTGCTGCCCCCGCACCGGCACCCACGACGACGGCCCGCTCCCCCGGCTCCACTGGGTCAACGACCGGCTCTTCGACGCCTTCTACCAGACCAAGTAATCGGAATCAGTGACCGGGCCGATCGCCGGATGATCGGCGATCCCCGGTGGCAGCAGGCTTGTTCCGCCCGCTCCGGGGGGCCACACTGCCCCCGCCGGGACCAGCGGCCCTGAGGGGTGTTCGCCGCGTCCCGCTTCGCCACGAGGAGGGACGGGATGCGGGCCGCGATCATCGGCATCGGCGCGATCGCGCGGATGCACGCCCGGGCGCTGCGGGACCTCGAGGGCATCGAACTCGTCGCCGGGTGCTGCCGCACCGAGTCGAAGGGGATGGCCTTCGCTGAGGAGTTCGGCTGCCGCTGGTATGCCAACGCCGCCACGATGGTCAAGCGCGAGAAGCCTGATTTCGTCACGATTGCCACCCCTTCCGGCGCCCATCTCGAGGGGCTGAAGGCCGCCGCCCGGCAGCGCGTCCACGTGATCTGCGAAAAGCCGCTCGAGATCACGCTGCGGCGGATCGATGCCATGCGGACGATCGCCGACAAGGCGGGGATCACGCTGGGCGCGATCTTCCCGCAGCGTTTCAATCCGGTCGTCCAGGCCGTCCACGCGGCGGCGGCGGCGGGCCGCTTCGGCCGCCTCGCGATCGTCGCCGCCTCCGTGCCCTGGTGGCGCGACGATGCCTATTACGGCGTCGGACGCTGGCAGGGAACCGCCGCGCTCGACGGTGGCGGGGCGCTGATGAACCAATCGATCCACGGCGTCGATGCCTTGCAGTGGATCGCCGGGGCGACGATGCCCGGGCTCGCCCCCGGCGAGAACCCGGTGGAGAGCGTCGTGGCGATGACGGCCGTCCGGGCCCACGATCCTGCCCGGCTCGAGGTCGAGGACACCTGTGTGGCGATCCTCCGCTTCCGCGACGGGGCGCTCGGTCAGATTCTCGCCACCACGGCGATGTTCCCTGGTCAACTCCGCCGGATTCTTGTCGGCGGCCGCGACGGCACCGCCGAGATCCTCGAGGAGCAGCTCACCGATTGGCGATTCCGCGAGCCCTCTCCGGACGACGACGCATCCCGCTCCCTGTACGGGGCGGGGAGCAGCACCAGCGGCGGGGCCGCCGATCCGATGGCGATCAACTATGCCTGCCACACCCGCAACTTCGCGGCCTTCGTCACCGCCCTCCGGGAAGGGCGCCCGCCCGCCCTCGATGCCCTCGAGGGACGAAAAGCCGTGGCGATCGTCGCCGCCTGTTACAAATCGGCCCGCACCGGACGGCCGGTGAAGGTCGAGGATCCCTCCTGATTCCGGAGTCGCGATGCGCTACGCCATTTGCAACGAGACGTTCGTCGACTGGCCGCTGGAGCGGGCCTGCGCGGAAGCGGCCGCTGCGGGCTACACCGGCCTGGAGGTGGCGCCGTTCACCCTCGCCGGCTTGGCGACCGAGCTTTCGACGCGGGAACGGGCGACGATCCGGGATACGATCCGCGCCTCAGGGCTCGAGTGCCTTGGCCTCCATTGGCTCCTGGCAAAGACCGAGGGCTTCCATGCGACGCACGCCGACGCCTCCGTGCGGAGGGCCACGACGGCCTACCTCGGCGAGCTTGCCCGCCTCTGTCGCGACCTCGGCGGCCGCGTCCTCGTGTTCGGGTCGCCGAAGCAACGCAGCCTGCTTGCAGGCACGACTCCGGAGGAAGCGATCGACCGGCTCCGGGAGGTGTTCTCGGACCTCGTGCCGGTGCTCGAGGAAACGGGCACGGTGGTGGCCCTCGAGCCGCTCGCGCCGAGCGAGACAGATGTCCTCAATACCGCCGCCGAGACCTGCCGGCTCATCGAACGGATCGGCTCTCCGCACGTCCGCCTTCATCTCGACGTCAAGGCGATGTCGAGCGAAGCGGAGCCTCTTCCCGCAATCATCCAGGCTTCGGCCCGTCACCTCGAGCATTTCCATGCCAATGACGCCAACCTCCGCGGCCCGGGCTTTGGCGAGGTCGATTTCGGTCCGATCTTCGCGGCCCTCCGCGCCGCCAGCTACCCAGGCTGGGTGAGCGTCGAGGTCTTCGACTATGCTCCCGGTCCCGAGCGCGCTGCCCGGGAGAGCATCGCCTACATGCGGGGGGTCGCGGCAGGGCTCGGGGCGGCGTAAGCGTTCTGCTCGTCGGTGTGCCCGATTCCACCGCTCCAACGCTCCAACGCACTCTCCTCCACGGGATCAATCTCCATGGCCGATCTGCCCCACTTCGAATCGAAGGGGACCGCGGTCCCCAACGACGGTCAGCCGTGGTGGACGGGGATGACCCGTTACCACTGGTTTGTCCTCACGGTGGCGGCGCTGGGATGGCTCTTCGACTGCCTCGACCAGCAGCTCTTCAATCTCGCCCGCAAGCCGGCCATGGAGACGCTTCTAGCCTCCGGCGACGCCGCAGCCGATCCGAAAAACGTCGCCTTTTACGGCGGCCTCGCCACCTGCATCTTTCTCCTCGGCTGGGCCACCGGCGGCCTGATCTTCGGCGTCGTCGGCGATCGCTATGGCCGCGCCAAGACGATGATGATCACGATCGTCATCTACTCGTTGTGCACCGGGCTCTCCGCGCTCTCGACGGGGTTTTGGGATTTCGCGTTTTACCGGTTCATCACGGGGCTCGGCGTCGGCGGGGAGTTTGCCGTCGGGGTGGCCCTCGTGGCCGAGGTGATGCCCGACCGGGCCCGGCCGCATGCCCTCGGGCTGCTTCAGGCCCTCTCCGCCGTGGGGAACTTCCTCGCCGCGTCGATCGGCATCGGCTTGGGGGAACTGCAGATCCTCAGCCACTCAAGCAAGCTTGCCGGTTGGGAGCCGTGGCGGTGGAAGTTCGTCATCGGGGCGCTGCCGGCGGTGCTGGCGCTCGTGATCCGCGCCCGGCTCAAGGAACCGGAGCGCTGGCAGGCGATGAAGGCGCAGGCGGCGAGCACGGGCACGGCCCTGGGGGGCTACGGCGCCCTGTTTGCCGATCCGCGCTGGCGGAAGAACGCGATCGTCGGCATGCTCCTGGCCTGTTCGGGGGTGATCGGCCTGTGGGGGATCGCTTTCTTCTCGCTCGATCTCGTGCGCAGTGTGTTCCAGAAGCAGTTCATTGCCGAAGGGCTCGAAGGGGCGGCGCTGGCCGGCAAGCTCGGCAAGTATGTCGGATTTGCCTCGATGATGATCCAGGTGGGGGCGTTTGCGAGCATGATGCTTGCAGCGCGAGTCTGCCAGCGGATTGGCCGCAAGCCCTTCTTCGCCCTGGCGCTCATTGCCGCGATGCTCTCCACGGCGATGGTGTTCCGATTCCTCGAAAAGCCTTCCGATATCTGGTGGATGCTGCCGATCATGGGCTTCTGCCAACTGTCGCTGTTCGCCGGCTATGCGATCTATCTCCCGGAGCTGTTCCCGACCCGGCTGCGGAGCACGGGGACGAGCTTCTGCTACAACGTCGGCCGGTTCATCGCCGCCGGGGGGCCTTTCCTCCTTGGGCAGCTGACGTCGGGGGTGTTTGCCGGTTCGCCGGAGCCGATGCGGCCGGCTGGTCTGGTGATGTGCAGCGTGTTTCTCCTCGGGCTCGCCGTTCTCCCCTTCGCCCCGGAAACCAACGGCAAGCCGCTCCCGGAATGATCGGTGGTCGGGGGGTGGATTTCGCGACGAACCCCGGTGGCCGGAGGGCCGTAGCAGCACGGGCCATTCACCCCGCGCGGCGTGGCCCCCGTCGGGAGTCAGTTGGCTGTCGCGGGCGGCCAGGTCTGCTAAATTGTTTTCGGGCCGCGCCGCGGTCCACAGTCCCCCGGTTCCCCGAAGTGGAGAAGAAGGAAGATGCGTTGGGAAGGTCGTCGGCAGAGTGAGAACGTCGAGGATCGTCGCGGTATCGGCGCCCCGGCGATGGTCGGCGGGGGGTTGTTCGCGCTCCTCCTCATGATCGGCCTGATGTTCCTCGGGGTCGATCCCCAGCAGGCGATGGGCATTTCACGTGGCCTTGCCCCGGCACCGCAGCCCCGCGCGCAGGCGCAGAAACAGCCTGCCAACGATGCCGGCTCCCGGTTCATCAAAACAATCCTTGCCGAGAACGAGGACGTGTGGGGGAAGCTGTTCCCGCCGAACTTCGAGGGGCGCTATGTGCCCGCCAAGCTCGTCATGTTCACCGGCCAGGTGCAGAGCGCCTGCGGCATGGCGAGCGCTTCGTCGGGGCCCTTCTACTGCCCCATGGACAAGAAGGTCTACATCGACCTCGCGTTCTATGACGAGCTGAAGCGGAAGTTCGGCGCGCCGGGCGAGTTTGCCCAGGCCTACGTGATCGCCCACGAGATCGGCCACCACATCCAAAACCAACTCGGCATCAGCAACAAGGTGCAGGCGATGCGCGGCCGGCTCTCGGATCGCGACTACAACAAACTCTCGGTGCGGATGGAACTCCAGGCCGACTTCCTCGCTGGTGTCTGGGCTCATTACGAGGCCCGTTATGCGGGAATCCTCGACGAACAGGACATCCTCGACGCCGTCAACGCCGCGGCCGCCATCGGAGACGACAAGATCCAAAAGCAGGCCCAGGGGTATGTCGTTCCCGACGCCTTCACCCATGGCACGAGCCAGCAGCGGCAGCGCTGGTTTCTCTACGGCCTCAAGACGGGCGATCCGAAACTCATGGACCGGGCATTCGAAGTCGATGAGCCCTGATCTGCTTTTCAGGGCGGGGCCGAGCATCGGGACGCCCGGGGGCCGCCTCTTCGTATGGAGCGGAACGCCGCGCAAACGTTCGGACGTTCCATGAACATCCTCCTCACCGGTGCCACGGGCTATGTGGGGAGCTGTCTCCTCCAAGCCCTGCTCCATCGTGGGCACGCGGTCCGCTGCCTTGTCCGCAAGGCCGACAAACTCGAGGCCATCCTCGACCGGATCGATGCCGAGTTGCCCTCGGCCCCGGCCGCCCTTCCGGCGGCGGCGCTCCGATCACGCGTTAGCGTCGTGGTCGGGGATGCCTCCGATCCGGCCGCGCTTGCCGAGGCGTGTGTCGGCGTGGATGTCGGCTACTGGCTCGTCCACTCGATGGACCAGGGAGTCGATTTCGAACGCGCCGATCGGCTTGCTGCGGAGCGGTTTGCCGCTGCCACCCGGGCCGCTGGAGTGGCGCGAATCGTCTACCTCGGGGGGCTGGGGGCCGAAGACGATCGACTGTCGGCGCATCTCCGCAGCCGACATGAGGTCGGGGCGATTCTCCGGGAGGGGGGCGTCGAGGTCGTCGAGTTCCGGGCATCGATCGTCATCGGGGCGGGGAGTTTTTCGTTCGACCTCGTCCGGACCCTCGTCGAGCGGCTGCCGGTCATGATCTGCCCGGCGTGGCTCGCGACCCCCACGCAGCCGATCGCCGTCGACGACGTCGTCGCCTATCTCGTGGCGGCGGCCGAGCTCCCCCTCGGGCCAACGAGCAACGGCTCGAGGCGCGAATCAAAAATCTACGGGATCGGCGGACCTGACCGGGTGTCGTATGGCGACATCATGCGGGAGTACGCCCGTCAGCGTGGGCTCCGCAGGCTCCTCATTCCGGTCCCGGTGCTGACCCCCCGGCTGTCGAGTCTCTGGCTGGCGCTGGTCACGCCGCGCTATTCGAAGGTCGGCCGGAAGCTCATCGACGGTCTGAAAAACCCGACCGTCGTCACCGACACCGCGGCCGCCAGCGATTTTCCCATCCGCCCGCGGTCGCTCGAGGTGGCGATCCACGATGCGATGGC
>CAMCCR010000113.1 GCA_945873085.1 Candidatus Kuenenia stuttgartensis
TATTCCGCCAACACGTCGTTCCTGGCGCTCGTCTACAGCGACACCGTCGGCGACAAGGGGGGCCGCTACCACGATTTCGCCGTCCGGCAGATCAACTACATGCTCGGCGATAATCCACAGGGGCGGAGCTACGTCGTCGGCTTCGGGACAAACCCGCCGCTCAATCCACATCATCGCGGGGCGAGCGGCGTGGTCGACGGCAACGTCAACGCCCCGGGCAACAACCGCCACATCCTTTACGGCGCGCTCGTCGGCGGCCCGCAGAGTGCCAGCGACACCGACTACGTCGACTCGCGGGCCAACTACATCGGCAACGAGGTCGCCCTCGACTACAACGCCGCCTTCCAGGGGGCGGTGGCGAGGCTCTTCACGGAGTATGGCGGGAAGACGGTGGCGACGATGCCGCCGGCGGAGATTCCCACCAACGAGTTTTTCGTCCAGGCGGCGGTGAACACGGCCGGGAGCGGCTTCACCGAAATCCGGGCGATCCTCAACAACCAGTCGGCCTGGCCAGCGCGGATGTCGTCGAATCTCTCGTTCCGGTATTTCCTCGACATCTCCGAGGTAAAGGCCGCGGGCTTCACGGCCGCCGACGTGCAGGTGACAAGCAATTTCGCGCCAGGGGCCACGGTCAGCGGCCTTCAGGCGTGGGATGCCGCCAAGGGGATCTACGTCGTCACGGTCGACTTCACCGGCACGGCGATCGGCCCGGGGACAGGAAGCTCCTTCTGGCGGGAAGCGCAGTTCCGCGTCGGCCTGCGGCCCGGCCTGCCCGCCTCCGCATGGAGCGCCCTCAACGATTGGTCATACCAGGGGATCGCCACCGATCGCACGGCCCCGGTGAAGACGACGTTCATGCCGGTTTACGAAGTCGGCAAGCTCGTCTTCGGCCAGATCCCGACCGGCTCGCTGACGCCTGTGACACCCATCATGCCAACGACGCCTACCACGCCTACCACCCCCACGACGCCAACGCCGACCAGCGGCATTGCCGTGACCTACACGCAGACGACTGCCTGGGGGACCGGCTTCAACGGCGACATGAAGATCAAGAACACCGGCACGGCGGCGATCAGCGGCTGGACGATGGAGTTCGACATGAAGGCGAACATCGTCAACATCTGGAATGCGGTGATCGTCAGCCACGTCGGCACCCGCTACGTGATCCGTAACGCCGCCTGGAACGGGACGATCGCCGCCGGGGCCGAGATCTCGTTCGGCTTCCAAGTCGACGGCATCGCCGGCGAGCTGCCGACCAACAAGAAGGTCAACGGCCGCCTGGTCGCGTAGCTGACGCCAGCCACGGCCATGGGCTAAAAAAGGATCGACCTGACAGCGGAGCGCCGCGGGGTCTGCCGAGGGGCAGATCCCGCGGCTTCCTTTCGCCCCGGCAAGCTGCAAAAGCTGGGGCAGATGGACCGGCGCCTGCCGCGCTCCCCCGCGCGGCTCCACTGGACGCCGATCCTCTGCCGATCCTACAAGACACCTCGTTCGCCGACGGGACAGGGTTCTTTCCAGGAGAGTGCCGTGAGCAAGAAGAAGACATACGCCCAGCGGGCCGTGGGCCTCGCCTCGCCGGTGCTGCCGGCACCAGTGGCCAAGGTCATCGGCACGCGCTGGGGCTCGCGGCTGTTCATTCTCCTCGTGCCGTTCCTCCTCGCCACGGGCGTCCTCACGATCAGCTGGAACAACGGCATTCCGTCGGTGAACTTCGACCGCGCTCGGGCGATGATCGTCGGCCAGCAGGTGGGCCAGCGGGTCGAGAGTGAGGCGCGCCGCGCCGCGCAGGAGTACAACAGCCAGCAGCAGCAGGGGGCAACCTCCCAGCAGCCGGCCTACGAACAGCAGCCGCAGTCATGGCAGCCGGCGCCGCAGCAGCCCTACCAGCCCCAATACCAACCCCAGCCGCAGCAGCAGTACCAGGGCTATCAACAGCCGCCCCCCCAGCAGCAGGCCACGCAGCCCTTCGGCCCGCGGGCCTATCGCTAGGGTAGGACTGGCAACGAGCCTCTGGGTAACCAAGGCGCTCCCAACGCCCCAACGCCCAAACGCTGACAAGCGAGGGGTCGCCGGTGCTCCGAGAGCCGGCCTCGCCGGTCAGCGCAGCCCGGAGGGCGAAAGCACAAGCGGCGCGGAGAGAGCCGAGGCCATGGATGGCCGAGGCGAACGTCCGGCGACGGGGCACCGGCGACCCCGAAGCGCACGGTTGAGCAGGAACGCTCTTAGGGTTACGTCCCCGTGGGCAATCCATCGGCGGGGCCGGCAAAAGTTTCGTCGTTCGTCGGAGGCACCTCCTCTCTCCTCAAGCGTTCGCCGATCCCCGCCTCGCCTGCGCTCTGTCACCGAAATGTTCGCAGGCGGCGCCCGAATACCGGCGACCGCGACAGACGCCCGCCCCGGCGGGTACGATTTTCTTCCCCCGCGCCCTAGTCCGGTGCGGGCGCGACACGCCCGAGGAGAAGCCATGCGGCACGCCCCAATCGACAACGCCCTGTTCGTCTCCCATCGCCGTCAGCTCGTGGGCCAACTCCCGCCGCGCTCGATCGCGATCGTCCACGCCGCTGACATCCTCCCGCAGACCGGCGACGGCACCTTCCCGATCTATCCGGCCGCCGACCTCTTCCATCTGACCGGGATCGAGCAGGAGGAGAGCGTCCTCGTCCTCGCGCCGCAGGCCACCGATCCGGCCCAGCGGGAGATGCTCTTCCTCCGCCAGCCGAACGAACACCTCGCCATCTGGGAAGGGGAGAAGCTCACCAAGGAACGGGCCGAGCAGATCTCCGGGATGCCGCGGGTGCGTTGGCTTTCGGAGCTGCCCGGCGTGCTCCACATCCTGATGTGCGAGAGCGAGCGGGTCTTTCTCAACTCCAACGAACACGAGCGCAACGGCACCGAGACCGATCCCCGCGACGTCCGCCACGCCCGCCAACTCATGGCCCGCTATCCGCTCCACCGCTACGAGCGGCTGGCGCCGATCATGCGGAGCTTGCGTGCGGTGAAGGACACCACCGAGATCGAGCTCCTCCGCCAGGCAATCGACATCACCGACGTCGGCCTGCGGCGGATGCTCTCCTGCCTCAAGCCGGGGGTGATGGAATATGAACTCGAGGCAGAGCTGATCTACGAGTTCACGAAGCACCGGGCGAAGATGGCCTACGAGCCGATCATCGCCTCGGGGAAGAGTGCCTGTGTCCTCCACTACAACACCAACGACCGGGTCTGCCACGACGGCGACCTGCTCCTCGTCGACGTCGGTGCCTGCTACGCCAACTACAACGCCGACCTGACCCGCACCTATCCGGTCAACGGCCGCTTCACCCCCCGGCAGCGGGCCGTGTACGACGCGGTCCACCGCGTCCTCGACGCCTCGATCGCCCGGGCGACCGTCGGCACGACACCCCGCGACTGGCGCCGTGCAGCCCAGCTCCAAATGAACGACGAGCTTCTCGGCCTCGGCCTGATCACGCCGGAGCAGGTGGCCAAGGACAGCCCCGAAGAGCCAGCCTGCCGGAAGTACTTCATGCACGGCCTCGGGCATTCGCTGGGCCTGGGCGTCCACGACCTCGCGCCGCTCAACGGCCCCTTCCAGCCCGGCTGGGTGATCACCGTCGAGCCCGGCATCTACATCCCGGAGGAGGGGATCGGCGTCCGCCTCGAAAATGACGTCCTCGTCACCACCGGCGGCCCGGTCGATCTCTCCGCCCACGTGCCGATCGGGGCCGATGACGTGGAGCAGCTCGTCGGCCGGAGCACGAGCGCGCGGAGCTGACGGCCCCTGCCGGGCCTGACGAAGCCTCCTCCCTCAGCTCAGCTCGCGGAGCCGGGCGGCCGCGGAGCGGCCGATCGTCAGAGCGTCGGGACTCCCGGTGAACGACAGGACCGTCTCCTCCCGCGACTTCCACGTCACCAGCGAAAGCCTGGCGAGGCGGATGATCTGCGAGCGGCCGAGTCGGGGGTACATGTCCGCCGGCAGGATCTCCATCCATTCCGCGAGGCTGCGCCCAACGGTCGCGGGCTTTCGTTCCCCCGCGAGGCAGACTCGCGAATACTTGCCGAGCCCCTCGATCCAGAGGATGTCATCGCGACGGAGGATCGCTTTTTTCCCACCGCGAAGCGTGACGACGAACGTCGACTCCCCCTCTTTGCCCCATTCGGTCGGTGGCGTCGACTCGGCGGCCGAGCCCGTCGCGGGCAGCAACTCAGCCACCCGGATCGCCCGCAGCAGACGCCCCACGGCCACGCCCAGACGCATCCGGTCGATCGGCTTGAGGAGGTAATCCACGGCACCGACCTCGAACGCGGTGACGGCGTATTGAGGATGGGCGGTGATGAAACAGACGTGCGTTTGATCGGAGAGCTCAGCGAGGAGCTTGAGCCCCGAGCCCCCCGGCAGCTCGACGTCGAGGAAGAGGATGTCGGGGACCTGCTCCTCGAGCACCCTGCTCGCCTGCGCGACACTCCGCACGGCGGCGAGCACCTCGATCTCCTTGTGCGCCGAAAGGAGCCCGCGGAGGCGGAGGCTGGCCGAAGGCTCGTCGTCGACGAGGAGTGCCGTAGGCATCGCGGGAATCTCTCGGGACGCGGCAACCAAGGACACCTTCGGGCTCGAGGCGCCGAACCGGCGACGCGGCGTCGTGCGTCGACTCCCCACCGGGCTCGAGCCCCGGAAGGCTTCCGAAACAAGTGTTCCACACGCCCGGGCGCCTGGCGGGCCGCCGTCATGGTTTGCCCGGCGCTGCGGGGTGTGGCAGAATTAGAGGAGTGTACCGGCTGCACAGGCCGCCCGGGGGGGACGCACGATCTGCCCGCCCCTGCCTGCGCTGCCCCGCCGATCGATCCTCGATTCCACGAGGGTCCGCGATCCCGGCCCCTATTCCGGGATCGGCGACGCGGACGACGCCCCAGGAGAGCTGTTCATGGGTGGTTCCGTGCTCCGCCGTGCCGGGCTTGCCAGCCCTGCCTCCCGTCTCTCGCTCCTCCTCGCCGCAGGCCTCCTCCAAACGACGTTTGGGGCGACGGTGGGGACGGCCGCCGAGAAACCGATCCGCTTCGACCGTGACATCCGGCCGCTTCTCTCCGAGCACTGCTTCGCCTGCCACGGGCCCGGGAAGCAGGAGGCTGGCCTGAGGCTCGACGACGGCCCCGCGACCCTTGCGCTCCTCGAGAGCGGGGAGCGGGCGATCGTCCCGGGCGACACCGCCTCAAGCGCCCTGATCGCGCGGATCGTCGCCACCGATCCCGACACGGTCATGCCCCCGCCCCACTTCCACAAAGAGCTTTCGGAGGCCCAAAAGGACCTGCTCACGCGCTGGATCGCGGCCGGGGCCCCCTACGAGCAGCACTGGTCGTTCCGGAAGATCGTCCGCCCCGAGGTGCCGGCCGCACCGGGCGACCCCGGCAACCCGATCGATCGATTCCTCGAGGCCCGCGTGGCGGCCGAGGGGCTGCCCCTCAACGCCGCGGCCGACCGGCCGACGCTCATCCGCCGCGTCTCCTTCGCGCTCACCGGCCTGCCGCCGACTCCGGAAGAGGTGGCGGCCTTCGTCGCCGATCCCGCCCCGGATGCCTATGACAAGCTCGTCGATCGGCTGCTTGCGAGCCCGCACCATGGCGAGGAGATGGCCCGCCATTGGCTCGACGTCTCTCGCTATGCCGACACCCACGGCCTCCACCTCGACAACGAGCGCCACATGTGGGCCTACCGCGACTGGGTCGTGAAGGCCTTCAACGAAAACCTCCCCTTCGATCAATTCACGATTCTCCAACTCGCCGGCGATCTCCTCCCCGGCGCCACGCGCGAGCAGCAAACAGCTACCGGCTTCTCGCGCTGCAACGTGACGACGAGCGAGGGGGGCTCGATCAACGAGGAGCTTCTCTTCCGCTACGCCGTCGACCGCACGGCCACGACGCTCAACGCCTGGATGGGGCTCACCGGGCAGTGCGCCGTCTGCCACGATCACAAGTTCGACCCGATCTCGGCCAAGGATTTCTATTCGCTCTACGCCTTCTTCAATTCAGCGGCCGACCCGGGCTTCGACGGCAACATCGAGCAGACGGCGCCGGTCATCAAGCTTCCCACCCCCGAGCAGGAGACGGAGCTGGCAGCGCTTGACGCGAAGCTGCCGGAACTCGAGAAGCGGATCGAGGAGGCGGTCGCGAGTGTTGTTTACGTCGACCCGGCCACGGCCGATCCCAAGCCCGCCCCGGTGACAAGCGAGACGGTCTGGCTCGATGACGATCTCCCCGCCGGCGCCACCGCCCAGAGCAGCCCCGGTGGGCCGACCTGGTTTACGGGAACTGAGCCGGGCACTGTGCTTTCCGGAGCCCGCTGCCTCGACCGCACCGCCTCTGGTATCGGCCAGGATGTCTTCATGCCCGCCGGTGAGATCCACGCCGGGCCCTCCGGCGGCGAGGTGTTTGCCCATGTCTGGATCGACCCGGCAGCGCCGCCGAGAGCGGTCATGATCCAGCTCCACACCGACGGCTGGGAACACCGGGCCGTGTGGGGCGAAGGGGGCGTGATCCCGTGGGGCGCGGTCGGCCAGGCGTCGCAGCTGGTGCTCGGGCCCCTCCCTGAGGCGGGGAAGTGGGTCCGTGTCGCCTTTAAGCCGGAGAGCATCGGCGTCCCTCCCGGCACGAAGATCGGTGGCTTTGCCCTGACGCAATTCGACGGCCATGTCCGCTGGGACAAGGTCGGCCTGTCGAGCACCGATGACCCGACCACCGATCAGGCCCGGTCGTTCGCCGCCTGGTGGAAGCCGCGCGTGGGACAGGAGAAGCTCGACGACGTCCCGGAGCCGCTCCGCGGCCTCGTTCGGGAAGGCCCCGAGAAGACGACTAATGCCGACGACGTCACGCGGATTCGCCGCCACTGGCTGCGCACCGTGTGGCGCGAGAAGCCAGAGGGGATTGCGGTGCCCGATCGCGAGCTCGTCGAGACCCGCCGCAAGCGCGACGACCTCGAGAAGGCGCTCGTGCGGACGTTCGTGTTCAACGACCTGCCACAGATGCGCGACAGCTTCATCATGCTCCGTGGGGCCTACAACAAGCCGGGGGAGAAGGTGACGCGGGCCACCCCCGCCTTCCTGCCGCCGCTGGGAACCCCTGAGGGTGCGACCCCGAATCGGCTCGATCTCGCCAAGTGGATTCTCCTCCCGGAGCAGCCGCTCGTGGCGCGCGTCGCCGCCAACCGGCTCTGGCAGCAGTTCTTCGGGACGGGGCTTGTGAAGACGAGCGAGGACTTCGGCCAGCAGGGGGAGTCGCCGAGCCATCCGGAGCTCCTCGATTGGCTCGCCGTCGAATACCGCGAGAGCGGCTGGAACACGCGCCACCTCGTCAAGCTCCTGGTGACGAGCCGGGCGTTTTGCCGTCAGGCCTCGATCGCCCCGGAGCACCAAGCCGCCGATCCGGAAAACAGGCTCCTCGCCCACGGCCCGCGGATCCGCCTCGACGCCGAGCAGATCCGTGACAATGCCCTGGCCGTCTCGGGGCTCCTCGTCCCCACGCTCGGTGGCCGAGGTGTCCGCCCCTACCAGCCAGACAACATCTGGGAACCGGTCGGCTTTGCCGGCTCAAACACCCAGCGCTACGCCCGCGACACCGGCCCCGCCCTGTGGCGGCGGAGCCTCTATGCGTTCGTGAAGCGGACGGCGCCACCGCCGTTCATGGTCAACTTCGATGCCCCCAACCGGGAGCAGTTCTGCGCCCGCCGCGAGCGGAGCAACACGCCGCTCCAGGCCCTCCAGCTCATGAACGACGTCCAGCATGTCGAGGCGGCCCGGGCCCTCGCCACGCGCGCCCTCGCCTCCGGCCCCGCCGACGATGCGGCCCGGATCGATTGGCTGTTCCGTACCGTCATCGCCCGCGGCGCGGAATCGGCGGAGCTGGCGGTGGTGGCTGAAGAACTCGCCGCCCACCGCGGCCGCTACGCTGCCGACTCCGAGGCCGCCAAGCGGCTCGTGGCGTTGGGCGAGTCGAAGGCCCCGGAAAATATCCCGGCGGAGGAACTGGCCGCCTGGACGCTCGTTTCGAACATGCTCCTCAATCTGGACGAGACCCTCTCGAGGAACTGACCATGGCCCACCCACACGCTGACCACGACCTGCAGCTTCAGGCCTGCCGCCGCGCGTTTCTCCGCCGCTCGGGCGTCGGCGCCGGGGCCGCGGCGCTCGCCCTCCTCGAGAGCCGCCGTGGCGGCGGGCTGTTTGCCAAGGCCGGCGCCGCGGCCATCGATCCGGCAGCGGGCCGCGCCGCCGCCTCCCGAATCCATCCCGCTCTCCCGGGCTTGCCCCACCACGCGCCCAAGGCGCGGAGCGTGATCTACATCCATCCCAACGGCGGGCCGTCGCAGATCGACCTCTGGGACTACAAGCCGAAGCTCAAGGACTACTTCGACAAGGATCTCCCGCCGAGCGTCCGCGGCGATCAGCGGCTCTCGACGATGACCAGCGGCCAGCAGCGCTTCCCGGTGGCCCCTTCGAAGTTCAAGTTTGAGCAGCGCGGCGCCTGCGGCCGCTGGATCAACACCGATCTCCTCCCCTACACGGCCGAGGTCGTCGACGACCTGGCGCTCGTCAAGAGCGTGTTCACCAACGCCATCAATCACGACCCGGCCTGCACCTACGTGATGACCGGCAGCGAAGTGCCGGGGAAGGGGAGCCTGGGGAGCTGGCTCGCCTACGGCCTGGGGAGCGAGAACGACGATCTCCCGGCGTTCGTCGTGTTCACGCCGCAGCCCGACATCAATCCCTCGCAGGCGCTCTTCACGCGGATGTGGTCGAGTGGCTTCCTCCCCACCCGCTTCACCGGGGTCACGATGCGTGGCGCCGGGGATCCGGTCCTCTATCTCCCCAATCCCGACGGCGTCACCCGCACCGACCGGCGCGTGATGCTCGACGCCCTCGGCAAGCTCAACGCCCGCGGCCACGACCGCTTCCACGATCCCGAGACGCAGACCCGCATCGCGCAATACGAGATGGCCTTCCGGATGCAGGCGAGCGTGCCCGACCTGGTCGACCTCAGCGGCGAAACGGCGCAGACGCTCTCGATGTATGGCGATGACGTCAACAAGCCGGGATCCTTCACCCACAGCCTGATCCTCGCCCGCCGGCTCGTGGAGCGCGGCGTCCGCGTGGTGCAGATTCTCCACCGCGGCTGGGATCATCACGGCAATCTCCCCAACGATCTCAAATCGCAGTGCCTCGACACCGATCAGGCGACCGCGGCACTGATCAAGGATCTCAAGGCCCGCGGGATGCTCGACGACACGCTCGTCGTCTGGGGAGGGGAGTTCGGCCGCACCGTCTACTCGCAGGGGACGCTCACCGCCGACACCTACGGCCGCGACCACCATCCGCGCAACTTCTGCATGTGGATGGCCGGCGGCGGCTCCAAGGCAGGGACGGTCCTCGGGGAGACCGACGACTTCAGCTACAACATCGTCGAGAATCCCGTCGACGTGAACTCGTTCAACGCCACGATCCTCCATCTGATGGGGATCGACCACGAACGGTTCACGTTCAAGTTCCAGGGGCTCGACCAGCGGCTCACGGGCGTCGAAGAACAGCAGGTCCTCAAGTCGCTGCTGGCGTAAAGACTGGCCTCTGAGAGCACGCCACAAGGCGCCGCCAGCGAGGGGTCGCCCGTGCCCCGAGAGCCGGCGTAGGATGCGAGCGGAGCCATGGATGGCGGAGCGAAGCAGACTCCGAGCGAGCGGAGGCCACGAAGGCCGAAGCGAGCGTCCGGCGACGGGGCGCGGGCGACCCCGAAGCCACGCCGGGCCCGAATTG
>CAMCCR010000114.1 GCA_945873085.1 Candidatus Kuenenia stuttgartensis
AGCCGGGAGGAGTGCACGGCCCGTCGCCCCCGGTCGAATACGCCGCTCCAGGCCCTCGTGCTCTTGAACGACCCGGAATATGTCGAGGCAGCCCGGGCCCTGGCGACCAAGTCGATGGCCGAGGCGGGGCCCGAGCCGCTCGCGCGGGCACGCTTCCTCCTCCGTCGCGCCGTGGGGCGGATTCCCACCGAGCAGGAAGTGGCGGTCGTCGCGGAGCTGGCGACGGCCGAACGGGCCCGGTTTGCTGCCGATCCCGGGGCGGCTCAAAAGCTCCTCTCGATCGGTGCCCACTCGGTGCCGGCAGGTCTCGATCCGATCGAGCTTGCCGCCTGGACGACCGCCGCCCGGGCCGTGCTCAACATGCAGGAAACGTACACGAGGAACTAACACCGTGAGCCCCTTCGATCCGCGATCCGGCCACCTCCCGACAGGGCTCGACCCAGCCCGGCGCGCGTTCCTCGCCCGCGCCGCTGGCGGCCTCGGGCCGCTCGCCCTTGGCTCCCTCCTCGGGGGCCGGAGGGAGGCCCAAGCCTCCCCGCCGAACGGGGTAGATCTGGCCCACTGGCCGGGGGTGATCCGGCCCTACCATGTGCCGCCGCGGGCGAAGCGGGTGATCTGGCTCTACATGGCCGGAGGCATGACCCACCTCGACACCTTCGACCACAAGCCGAAGCTCGCCGCCATGAATGGCGAGCCGATGCCGGAGAGCTTCACCAAGGGGCAGCAGATCGCCCAGCTCCAGGGGCAGGCGCTGAAGTGCCTCGCTCCCCAGCATGCCTTCCACAAGGTGGGAAAGAGCGGGCAAGAGATCAGCGAGATCTTCCCGGAGATCTCCTCACGGATCGCCGACCGGATCGCGATTGTGAAGAGCCTCCACACCGAGGCGATCAACCACGATCCCGCCCACACCTTCATGAACACCGGCGCCATGGTGCCGGGGCGGCCGGCGGCGGGGAGCTGGCTGTGGTACGGCCTCGGCTGCGACGCCCACGATCTCCCCGGCTTCATCGTCATGGTGAGCACGGGTAACTATGGCCAGCGGCAGCCGATCGCCGCGCGGCAGTGGCATTCGGGCCTCCTCCCCAGCCGGTTCCAGGGGGTCGAGTTCCGTTCCAAGGGAGACGCCGTCCTGTACGTCAAGCCGCCGGTGGGCCTCGACGGCCAACGCGCGGTCGTCGACGCGGTCACGAAGCTCGACGGCCTCCACAACGAGGTCGTCGACGATCCGGAGATCGCCGCCAGGCTCGCGCAGTACGAGCTCGCCTTCCGGATGCAGTCGAGCGTGCCGGGGCTCCTCGATCTCTCCGATGAGACAGCCGAGACGTTCGAGCTCTACGGCACGAAGGGGGGCGACGGATCGTTCGCCTCCAACTGCCTCCTCGCCCGGCGGCTCGCCGAGCGGGGCGTCCGTTTCATCCAGCTCTATCACCGCGACTGGGATCACCACGGCGCTGTCCAGGAGCATGTGAAGGGGACGGCGGCGGAGGTCGATCGCGGCGCCGCGGCGCTCGTCGAGGATCTGGCGCGGCGGGGGATGCTCGACGAGACGCTCGTCGTCTTCGGGACGGAGTTCGGCCGGACGCCGATGGCCCAGGGGAACGGCCGCGACCACCACATGAAGGCGTTTTCGATGTGGCTGGCCGGTGGCGGGATCAAGGGGGGGATCAGCTACGGTGCGACTGACGACCTCGGCTACGGCGTCGTCGAGAATCCCGTCACGGTCCACGATCTCCACGCCACGCTCCTCCACCAGATGGGGATCGACCACACGCGGCTCACGATCCGCTCCCAGGGGCGCGACTTCCGCCTCACCGATGTCCATGGTCACGTCGTCGGCGATCTTCTTTCCTGACACTCGAGGCTGGTCCACTGGCCTCGGTCCACTGGCCTGGCTCAACGGGGCTCGGCGGCGACGGCATCGAGAAATTGGAAGACGTCATCGAGGGCCGCCTGGACGATCACCATGTGTTCGACGTCGGGGTAGTCCCGGAAGTCGACCGTGGCCCCTGCGGCTTCGAGGCGCTTTGCCAGGGCGGCTGCTCCCGGCCGTCCGAAGTCGGCCGCGCCGGCCGCGACAAACCAGGGAACCTGCTTCGCTTTCTCCCCCGCTGGCGCCGCCGCGCCACCGCCGAGGGCGACCGCGGCGGCCACTCCCTCGGGATGGAGCCCCACCTGCTTCGCCACCTGCCCGGCCCCCATCGAATGCCCGACGAGAAATACCCGCGTCCGATCGATATCAAACGAATCTCCGAGGATGTCGAGCATCCCCTCGACGTCGAGTGCCAGGCCGAAGAGGCCCTGGCGCGGAGCAACGACGAGCCAGCCGCGCTCGACTCCGAGCGTCGCCGCCCGGCCGGCGCCGCAGGTGTCGAAGAACATGTTCTCACTGCCGCCGGCGCCGTGGTGGAGAAACAGCACCGGGAGGGGGCCGGTGGCGTCGGCTGGCGCGCGGAGCCGCACCGGCACCTCACCGCGGCCGTCGGAGAGCGTGAGCCATAAGTCGCCGTTTCGCGCCGCTTCCCGAATCGTGTCGGCCTGGAGTGGAGTTCCGGCCCGCAGTCCTTCGACGAAGCGGAGGAGCCGGGCGGCGGGGAAATCGGTCTCCTGCCCGCGCCCATCGGCCAGAGCTTTGAAGAGCGGGAGGAGCGCGGCGACGGTCGCGCGGACGGTCGGCAGCGTCGCTTCGAACCAGGTGTTGGACGCGGTAGCGAGGGCGTCGAGTCGTTCGCGGAGCCGCTCGACCCGCGACAGCCCGATCCGGGCGATCTCGATCGGCGGCGCCTCGCTGAGCCGCTCAACGACGAGCGTCAGATCCCCTTCCGGGAGTGGGCCGGTCTGCCACTGGATCGTGCCGGTGGCCTCGGCCCAGTCGCTCGGGCGCTCCGTAAGCGTCTCCCCGGCGCCATCGAGGATCGAGAGCCGCAGCCGGCCCGGTGCTCCCCCGGCGGCGTCCTGCTCCGTCTCATAGAAAGGCGCAAACGCCACCGCGAGTGTCTCCGCCGTCGTGTCGGCCAGAACCGGTGTCGCGGTCACGGCGGTGGCGATCGCCGCGCGCTCGGTGGCCTCGGGCGCTCCCTGGGCGCGCACCGTATACCAGGCCTCGTCGAGGTGACTGGCGGCGGCCGAGAGCTGGAGCGTGAAGAAGCTCCGCACCGCTGCCGTCATCGGCTCAACAGCAGCGGCCCGCCGCGGTGCATCAGCCTCCTGCCAGGCGATCTCGAAGCGGCGCAGCCGCTTGCCGAGCTCCGCCCGCGGCGTCTCGGCACGGGCGGAGAGGGAGAGGCTCGCGAGAAGCAAGAACGCGCAGCACCACCAGCACCCTGAGGCGGCACGCGTGGGCATGAGAAGACTCCCCTGGTCTGGAGACGCGGGGCCGAAGACATGCTCCGACCGCCCCGCTACGATGATCCCGACCGGACCGATAATCGACAACGGGGGGCAGGATGACCGCGATCCACCGCATGCGACGACAGGCACTTTTCACGATCGCCGTGCTGCTCGCGGCGACGGGAGCCCGAGCTGAAGACTTCGCACCGCGGCAGGATCGGCTGCCGGTCGAGGCGCCGGCTGGTGCGGTGGTGCTCCTGGGGCCGGGGATCGATCCGCGGTTTCGGGCGATGGATGGCGGGCCGGCCGACTGGAAGCGAGACGGCGATGAGCTCATCGTCACCCCGAGCGAGGGACACGCCAACCATGTCCATTCGATCGACACCTTCGAAGACGCCGATTTCCATGCCGAGTTCGTCGTTGATCCGCAGGCCCACGGTAACAGTGGCCTCTATTTCCACGGCTGGTTCGAGATGCAGATCTACGACTCGGCCGGCATCGATCCGGTCACCGATCAGGACGAGGGGAGCCTCTATCGGTTTGCCCAGCCGCTGCTCAACGCCGCCCGGCCGGCCGGCCAGTGGCAGGTGTATGACATCCGCTACACCGCCCCCCGGCGCGCCGCCGACGGGAAGGTGACGCGGCCCGGGTCGATCATCGCCTGGCTCAACGGGAAGAAGGTCCAGGACGGCGTCGAATTCGATGAGCCGCGATCCCCCTACATCCCGTACAAACATGGCGTCACCGACCACCTCCGCGCGGTCGAGAAGACGCTCCTCGAGACCGGCCGCGGGCCGATTTTCCTCCAGGATCACGGCAGCCCGACGCGCTTCCGCAACATCTGGTTTGTGAGACGGTAGCCATCATGCCCCACGTCACGATTGTCTGGTTTCGCAACGACCTCCGCCTCGACGACCAGCCGAGCTTGCGGGCCGCGGTTGCCCGCGGCACGGTCGTGCCGCTGTTCATCCACGCGCCGGAGGAAGAGGCGCCGTGGGAGCCAGGCGCGGCGAGCCGGTGGTGGCTCCATGGGGCCCTCGAGCAGTTTGCGGCGGCGCTTGCGGAGAAGGGGGCGCCGCTCCTGATCCGGCGGGGGCCGTCGCTCGAGACGCTCCGCGCCGTGGCCCGTGAGTACGGCGCCACGCACGTCGCCTGGAGCCGTCGCTACGAGCCGGCCGTGATCGGTCGCGACACGGCCATCAAGGAGGCCCTGAAGCGCGAGGGGCTCGTTGCCGAGAGCTTCAATGGCAGCCAGCTCTTCGAGCCGGTGCACGTGGCGACGAAGGAGGGGAAGCCCTATCAGGTGTTCACGCCGTTCTGGCGGGCTCTGCTCAACCGCGACGAGCCGGCCGAGCCGGAAGCCGCGCCAGCGAAAATCGCGGCGGCTAAGCCCGTGGGCAAGACGACCAAGAGCGTGGCGATCGCCGAGCTGGGGCTTCTGCCGGCGATCGACTGGGCGGTGGGGATGCGCGAGCGGTGGACGCCAGGCGAGGCGGCGGCGGCTGACCGGCTCGATCGCTTCCTCGAGCACGTCGACCGCTACGACACCGAGCGCGACCGCCCCGACCACGACGGCACGAGCGCCTTGAGCCCTCACCTCCACTTCGGTGAGATCTCGCCGCGGCGCGTGTGGCATGCGGTGCGCAAGGCTGTCGGAGGGCGGCCAGCAGCGCAGATCGAGCGCGGCGGCGCCGAGACGTATCTCCGGGAGCTCGGCTGGCGCGAGTTTGCCACCCATCTTCTCTACCACTTTCCGCATACCGCAGAGAGGCCGTTGCGGAGCGACTACGAGCGATTCCCCTGGGTGGACGATCCGGCCGGCCTGCGGGCGTGGCAGCGCGGGCAGACCGGCTACCCGGTCGTCGATGCCGGGATGCGGCAGCTGTGGCAGACCGGCTGGATGCACAACCGGGTGCGGATGATCGTGGCGAGCTTTTTGGTCAAGGATCTGCGCGTCAGTTGGCTCGTCGGGGCGCGGTGGTTTTGGGACACGCTTGTCGATGCGAATCTCGCCGCCAACACCCTCGGATGGCAGTGGGCCGGCGGGTGCGGCGCCGACGCCGCTCCCTACTTCCGGATCTTCAATCCGCAGAGCCAGGGGGAACGCTTCGATCCCGACGGAGCCTACGTGCGGAAGTTTGTCGCTGAGCTCGGCCGACTGCCGGCAGCTGACATCCACGCCCCCGGGGATGCCGACGCGAACACGCTTGCCCGGGCCGGCATCAGGCTTGGCACGACGTATCCGAAAAAAATCGTCGACCACGCCCAGGCCCGCCTCCTTGCCTTGGCCGCCCTCAAGACCGTCACCGCAGCCAAGGAAAAGCCCGACAAGCCGCGCCGCTGACGAAGAGGAGGATTCCGACGCCGGCCACGTGGTCTCCTGGAGGGCGCTGACTCGACTGGTGTCGTTTGCCAGGCCTGGCCGCCGCGGGAGACCGGAATGTCGGCGCGACCAGCCGGGTGGGAGTGCCGTTGCCAGCTCAAGTGTAGTACGGCATAATGCCGTATCATAAAAAAGAGGTTCTGTCCTCCCTCACTCTCCGGAAAGGTCTCGGCGATGAGCACCGTCCGCTATAGCAAGATCACGATTCGGCAGCCGCAACCGTTGAAGACAAAGATTGCTCGGGCGGCTGCGCTGCGGGGTATGACCGTCACCAGCTTCATCAACGGCATGCTCGAGATTGCTGCCGACCGCACGATTGACCGGATTGCGACCCGCGAACTGTCCGACCGCGACAGCGACATTCTCCTGGGCATGCTGCGGAAGCCTCCGGCCCCGAATGCGGCGCTGAAGAAGGCTGCGAAGCGTCTGCGGGCCATGAATCGTGAATGAGCCGCTCCGGCTGGAGCCGTTCGACAAGAGGAAACACGACCGGAGCCAGTTTGACTGCGGGGTTGCTGCGCTCAATGCGTATCTCCGCACGAGTCTTGGACAGCACGGCCGCCGGGATTTGACTCGCGGATACGTCCTCGCGACGGACAGCGGCACGGTTGCTGGCTACTTCACGCTCGCCGCAGGCAGACTGCAGGTCAGCGTGCTGCCCGAGCCGGGACGACTTCCTGCCAGGATGCCGCTGCCAACCACGCTTTTGGGACGGCTGGCAGTCGATCGCGGCTGGCAAGGGCAAGGGATCGGCGGCATCCTGCTCGTTCACGCCCTACGCGTTGCTGTGACCGGAGCCGACACGATTGCTGCAGCCGTGATCGAGGTCGCTGCAAAGGACGATGCGGTGAGGTCATTCTACGGGCATTTTGGCTTCCGCAGCCTCAAGGACGACCCGTTGCACATGGTTCTGCCGATGGAGACGGCTCGGACACTCGTTCAGTCGATCCGCAGCCGACCCTAAAGAAGCTCACTTCTCGATGTCGGCAATCGCCATCCGCACCTTGTCCATCGTGGTCTTCTGCTGCGCCGGATCGGCGATCTTGTTGGCTGCCTTGTCGGCCTCTTGGAGAAGGCTGAGGGCCTGCTTCTTGTCGCCGCAGGCGGCCGTGGCGTTGGCAACGGCCAGGAGGGCGTAGGCCCGGCCCTCGGCCCGGTCGATCGATTTGGCGGCGGTAGCGGCCTCGGCCAGCAGCGCCTTGGCCTCCTCCTTCTTCCCCGTCTCGGAGCGGACATTCGCGGCGGCGGCGAGGGCTTCCGCCTTCGCCCGCGGCTCCTCGAGGGCCTTGGCGCTCTCCTCGAGCCTGTCGACGAGCGCCGCTGCGGTCTCAGCCTGTCCGGCGCGGGTGCAGCCCAGGGCCACGGCGGCGAGCGCCTCGGCGCGGAAGCGCTCTTCGGCAGTGTCGGCCATGGCGCTGGCCTGCGTCAGGAGTTCCTTGGCGAGCACGGCGTCACCGATCCCCTTGAGCTTTTCACCGGCGATGGCGCCGGCGTCGGCGAGGATCTTCGTGCGGCGGACGGCGTCGGCCACGCCGGCGGAGCGCTCGGCAGCGAGGAGGATCGCGTCCTTCGCGGCCTTCTTGTCACCGATCTCGGCAAGGAACGCGGCCGCGTCGATCAGCCGTGGCGCGTAGGCGCTTGCGTCCCCTTCCCCTTTGAGCCGGTCGAAGGCAGTGCGAGCCGAGTCGCGGGCGCCGGAGGTGTCGCCGGAGGCGAGTTGGGCCCGGGCCGCGCGGAGGTAGCCGGCCGCCTGCTTGTCGGGGGTCGATTCCTTCTCCGCCTTCTCGAGGCGTTGCTGGACAGTCATCCCCCCTCCCTTCTTCGCGCTCTTCGTGCCGCAGCCGGCGACCAGGGAGACGACGAGGGCGATGAACAGGAGCCGGGAAAACGAGGCAGGCATGGGATGCTCCAGAACAATTCGGCGACGGGTTCAGAACTTGAGGCGGGAGCGCGTGAGGCGGGCGTGGGTTTCGGCCATCAGGTCATCCTCGGCCTCCTCGTCGGCGGCCTCGTAGGTGACGCTGAAGCGGAGGTAGGCGCCGCAGTCGTCCCACGGCACGGTCGACATCGAGAGATCGTGGATGAGGAACTGGCTCGCCTCCTGGGCGTTGGCGAATGTCCGGTCGCCCGCCCCCTTCGGCGACTTCGTGTAGAGGAAGTAGGTGCCGCCGGGAACCTGGCAATCGAAGCCGACGGAGCGAAGCACGCTGACGAGCTTCTCGAGGCGGCGCCGGTATTTTTCGCGGACTTGCCGGGGGATGGCCGGATCGGCCAGCGCCGCGGCGGCGGCCTTCTGGATCGCCATGAACTGCCCTGAATCGCAGTTGTCCTTCACGTCGGAGAAGGCGCGGACGATCCGCTCGTGGCCGCACACCCAGCCGAGCCGCCAGCCGATCATGTGGAAGCCCTTCGACATCGAATGGACTTCCACCCCCACCTCCTTCGCCCCATCGACCGACAGGAACGACAGCGGTTCCTGATCGTAGGAAAGCATGATGTGGGCCGCGTCCTGGACGACGATCACCCGGTGCTTGTGGGCCCAGTCGACGACGCGGGCATAGAAATCGCGGGTTGCCGCCTTCCCGGTGGGGCTGTTGGGGTAGCAGAGGACGAGGAGCTTCGTCCGGGCGAGAACGTCGGCCGGGATGCCGTCGAGATCGGGAAAGAAGTCGTTCTCGGCGACCAGCGGCAGCCGGTGGACCGTGCCGCCGAACCAGCGTGTGGCGGTGCCGGCGACCGGATAGCCGGGAACGGTCATGAGCGTGACGTCACCCGGGTCGATGAAGGCCGCGGGGAGCATCGCGTAGGCGGTCTTCGAGCCGATGCAATGGTTGACTTCGGTGACGGGGTCGAGCGTGACGCCGAACTCCCGCTGCATGAAGGCGGCGACGGCCTCCTTGTACTCCGCGATGCCGTTGTCGGCATAGCCGCGGTTCTCAGGGCGGTCGATCTCCTTGTGCATCACCGCTCGGACGACCTCCGGGGCCATCTCGTCGTTCTCGCCGATCCCGAAGTCGAGCATCCGCCGCTCTGGATGGTCGGCGATCGCCTTCCGCTTGGCCCGCTTGATGAGCTCGAACTTGTAGATCTCGTTCCCCTTGCCGTACTGGGCTCCCCCGATACGGGCGGCGAAGCGGTCTTGGAACCAGGGATCCTGCGGGATGGTGGGTGCGGTGGTGCTGGCCATGGCGTCGTTGGGTGGATCGGGTGTCGGAAACCGGAAAGGAGAATGAGTATAGGGGATCATCGAGGCCTTGAGCGGTTGCTCCCGCTCCCTTGGAGCGTCGTCCTCCCCGGCCTCAAGCCACGGAGATTGCCCCCCTGAAAGAAGGGGTCTGTCCGGGCCGGGTTTTGCGCTCGGGGACGGGGGAAAACCTGAGTTTTTTGGCCGCAGAGGGGGATATTTGATTCCGTCCCGTCGCCTGGGTTGATTGGAGGGGTCCCTTTTCCCCCACCCCCATCGGCGAACATGCACTCCAGCACTCAGGGCCCACGGGTTTTCGGACCTTTCGACGGCGATTTCGATCCCTTCGAGGACGACATCGACGCCACCGTCCTCATTCCCCTCGAACGCCGTCCGCGTCGTCGTTCCTCGTCCGACGAGGGGCGCTGACGACGCCTTCAGACGAACCCGCTTATGCCGCAAGCCAGTGCCGTCGGATCTCCCCGCGGCGGATCGGATCGTCGTTGCGGGGGGACGAGGGCTTCATCACGGATGTCCTGAGGGAGGGGGCGGGGTGGGGACAGCGTCGGTCCGTAGCTGCGAAAGGGCCGTGCGGGCCTCGTCGGATGAGGGCATGTAGGCGATGGCCGACTCCAGCGCCGCCACAGCGGCGCTCGGGTCGATGTCGACGAGGGCCCGCCCGAGCTCGAGCCAGGCGGGGCCATAGCCGGGCTCGCGCTCGAGCAGCTCCCGGAAAACGTCCGCCGCCTCGGCATGACGCCCTTGGAGGGCGATGGCCCGGCCGAGTTGAAAGCGGATCTCCA
>CAMCCR010000115.1 GCA_945873085.1 Candidatus Kuenenia stuttgartensis
TCCTCCAAGACGATCGCCCGGACGAGGAGCGGATCGTGGACACGATCGGCCCGCCCTTCGAGAAACCCTCCGGCGACGATCGAAGGGGCTTCCGGAGGGGTGTTGCGCGGCGTGATGTCCGCTGTCGCCGCGCCGGCTCGAAATCCCGCGGCAGCGGCCGGGGCACGGCCGGCGAGGACGAAGAGCAGGCCGAGCGCCGTCGCTCGGGCCATGCGAAGCGCGTAATCGGGCAGCAGACACGTCATCGTCGGGTCCCTTGGGGGCGTTACGGGGGCGGTCGTCTGGCGGGCGCCCGTGAGATCACTGTAAACTCTCCCCATCCTGGGGAGGAGGCGGGCGATGCTCACGATCGGCGATTCGGTGCGGAGCGGTGGCCGACTGGCTCGCCGTCCGTTCCTTCGTGTCGGTAGCGCCGGCCTGGCAGGACTTGCCGGGCTTTCGAGACTCTTTGGGCAGTCGCCACAGGGAATCGCGGCCGCCGCGGAAAACGGTCCCGCGGCCCGCTTTCTCCGCGACCGCTCGGTGATCTTCCTCTTCATGCACGGGGGCCCGTCGCAGTTCGAGACCTTTGACCCAAAGACAGAGGGCCCGTCGAACGTCCACGCGCAGACCGGCGCGATCGCCACCTCGATCCCCGGGATCTCCTTCGGCTCGACCTTTGCCGAGCTTGCCAAGCGCGCGCATCTGCTCAACATCGTCCGCTCGTTCGTCACTGGCGACGGCAACCACGACATCAAGCCGGTCGTCGGGGCGGCAACCAATCGGGCCAATCTCGGCTCCCTCTACGCCCGTGTCGCCGGGGCCAATCGCCCTGCCACGGCGATGCCGACGAACATCACCCTCTTTCCCCAGGCCGTGATCAAGGATGCCGGCCCGCCGATCACCGACTTCGGCAACTTCGCCGCCGCCGGCGACCTTGGCCCCGCCTTTGCTCCGCTCGTGCCGGGCGGCAGCGCCGGCTTCCAGGAGGACATGCGGCTCCATCTCCCCCAGGACCGGCTCGGCGATCGGCGCGGGCTCCTTGCCGAACTCGATCGGGGGAAGCGGTGGCGCGATCTCGCCGCGCTCCGCGGCGCAAGCGCGATCCAAGACTCCGCCTTCGACGCCCTCCTCCGCGGCGTCTCCGACGCCTTTGATCTCGACAAGGAGGATCCACGGCTCGTCGACCGCTACGACACCGCCCCCCACTTCCGCCCCGAGTCGATCGACAAGAAGTGGAACAACCACAAGCACTACGCCGATCATGGCCAATCGATCGGCCGGCTGCTCCTCCTCGCCCGCCGCCTCTGCGAACGCGGGGCGGGGTTTGTCACGGTGACGACGAGCTTCGTCTGGGACATGCACGCCGACATCAACAACGCTCCCGTCACCGAGGGGATGCGGTATGTGGGCGCCCCGTTCGACCATGCGGTGGCGGCGTTCATCGATGACGTCGAGGCCCGTGGGCTCTCCGACAAGATCCTCCTCGTCTGCTGCGGCGAGATGGGGCGGACGCCGCAGGTCAACGCCGCCGGCGGCCGCGACCACTGGGGAGGCCTCGCCCCGCTCCTCCTCTACGGCGGAGGGCTCGGCAAGGGACACGTCGTCGGCCGGTCGAGTCGCGATGGCGGTCAGCCCGCCTCCGACCCCGTGACGATTCCCGATCTCGTCGGCACGATCACCCGCTCGCTCCTCGATCTCTCCGAGGTGCGGCTCCTCGACAGCCTCCCCAAATCGCTGCAGACAACGCTCTCCCAGGGGCGGCCGATCCCGGGCCTCGGCTGATCGGCCGTCACCGCGAGCATCCTGCCTGCTGACTGGGGCGCCACGCCGTCAGGCTGCACCAGCCGATGCCAACGGCCACGAGCGCCAACGACGCGAGCAAGATCCCCCGGCCGATGGCCGACGAACCGGGATCGAATCCGCCAGCGGTTGTGGCCCAGATCGAACCCAAGCCGACAAGCAGCGTCACCGTTGCGGCGCTGATCGATGGTGAACAGGCGGGGCCGAGGCGATCGCGGATGAGCGCCGCTCCCCAGGTGACGAGCAACCACAGAAGGGCCACGGCGACGATCAGCAGGCCCGCCATCTCGCTTGGGGATTCGTTGCGGCGAAGAAGAAAGAGGCGGAGGCCGCAGAGAACGGCAAGGAAGAGCCCCCCGACGGAACAGGCCGCGAGGCGTCGCAGGGGCGAGAGCCCGCCGACGATTTCGGCAAGCGCCGCCGGCCGATCGAAGCGGAGCCCGAGGAGGATCGCCTGACGGTGGAGCGCGGCGGCGAGAACAACAAGCGCCACGCCGCAGCCACCCCCCGCCAGCCAACCGGCCGTCTCGGCGTCGCCGGCCACGGGGTCGTGAACGAATCGCCAACCGATCTTGCCGACCTGGAAGAGAATGAACCAGACGTACCCCGTCCGCAGGATGGCCGGATGCCCGACCATCAGGACCGACCGATTGCCCAAGAGCAGGAGCCAGACGACTCCCACGCCCATGATCAGCGAGGTCCCGGTCACCCAGGCGCGATCGAACTGGAACGCCCATCCCTGGAACACCGCCACGCCGACGGCGGTCACGGCCGTCGCCACCGCCACCTCAGGGAGCCGCTCCACGATCATCGCCTGCCAGCCACAGGCCGAGCAGGCACGCCTCCCCATCAGCCGACCGAAGGCGAGATAGATCGAGCCCCCGAGGAGGCAGGCGGCCGCCGCGATCGCCAGCACGTTGATTCCGAACGCCACGCCCTGCCACAGAAGCGCCGACAGGGGGTCGGACAGGGGGTCGGCCGCCACGCCGCTCACCGGCTGCCACCATCCCCACGCGGCGAAGCCACAGGCCACGAGGAGGGCCACTCCAGCCATCCGGCCAACGCGTGCTCTCGGCACCGGCTGAAGCCGATGCCGGGCGCGATCCCAGACACACGCCGCAAAAGCGGCGAGCGCCAGCCAAGCCCACGCCGCGGCCAGAAGCCAATGCGCCGCCGCCATCGCTCAGTGCCCCGCCGGCTGCGCTCCGGGAGCGGCCGCCTTGCCACCGACCTTCAAATGGTCGGGGAGCCACTCGTCGTCTCCTTCGTCGGGATTGGCAAGCGCCTCCTGCGGAATCATCTCCTCGTGGTCAACCGGCCCGGCCCCGCCGATGAACGTGTAGGCCACCGGCAGGAGGACGAGGATCAGGACCGTCGTCACCATCTCGCCGAAGACCATCGACGTCGCCATGGGAATGAGGAACTGGGCCTGGAAGCTCTTGTCGAAGAGGAGCGGGAGAAGGCCACCGACCGTTGTCACGCTCGTGAGGAACACCGGCCGGAAGCGGAGGCAGCCCGCCTCACGGAGCGCCACCTTCATCGGCCTCCCCTCACGGACGCGCTGGTTGATGAAGTCGATGAGGACGATCGAATCGTTGACGACGATTCCCGACAGCGCTACGACTCCGAACATCGTGAACAGCGTCAGCGGCAGCCCCATGATGGCATGGCCGAAGACGGCACCGGCGATGCCGAAGGGGATCGCCAGGAGAATGAGGAGCGGCTGCAGATAGGAGCGAAACTCCATCGTGAGGAGGACGAACATCGCGAACACCGACACCGTGAATCCGAGACCGAGACTGCGGAGCGATTCATTCGTCTGCTCCTGCTCCCCCTCCCAGCGGACGCGAACGTCCGGGTATTCGGCGAGGAGCGTCGGCATCAGTCGCTTCTCGATGTCGTTGGTGACCTGCGTACTCGTCAGCCCCGAACCGACGTCGAGATCGGCGGAGATCGTGATTGACCGCTTCTGGCCGAGACGGTTGATCTCCGAATAGCCACGGTCGACGTTGATGTCGGCCAGTTCGGTGAGCGGACGGGAGATTCCATCCCCCCCTTTCACGCGGACGTCATCGAGGACGGCAGACGTCCGCCGTTCCTCGCGCGGATAGGCGACGAGGAGTTTCACCTCATGGCGCCCGCGTTGCAGACGCATCACCTCGTCACCATAAAATCTCGCTCGGATCGTCGAGGCGACATCGGAAAGCGACACCCCCATCGCCTCGGCCCGGGGCTTGACCTTCATCTGGTATTCCCACTTCCCTGGCCGGGAGTCGTCGTCGATGTCGATCACCCCCTGATATTCGGCGAGAAATGCCTTCGTCTTCTCGACGGCCGCGTCGAGGTCACGGGCGCCGTCCTCGGTCGCCGGGGCGAGCAGTTTGAACTCGATCGCCTTGCCGGCAGGGCCGATGTTCTCCGACGCGAAGACGACGCTGTCGACGCCGGGAATGCTCCCGGTCGCCTTCCGCCACTCCGAGAGGAATGTCTCACTCGTGACGCTGCGGTGAAGCGAGTCCTCGAGTTCCACGTTCACCGCGCCGAGATTCGACCCGCTCGAGGTCGAAGAAACGCCCGGCTTCCCCTCCAAATCGATGGCGCCGATCGAAGCGTTGACGAGCGTCACCAGCGGCCTTCCACCGGCGCCAAGCTTGGCGGCCGTGTCATCGAGCGCGCGCTCGATTCGGGCCACGGCATCCTCGGTCACTGACACCGGCGTGCCGTCGGGAAACATGACGCGGGCCTGGATCCGCTTGGAATCGACCTTCGGAAAGATCGTGAACGGTGTGATTCCGCTGCGGATCATGCCGAAGGCCACGATGAGCAGAGCGAGCGATCCCGACAGCATCACCCAACGATTGTCGATCGCCACCTCGAGAAACGGCGCGTAGGCACGCTTCACGAACCACTTCAGGGCACTGTCGCAGGTCGATTGCACCGCTTTGACCAGCGGCAGGAGCGGATGGAGCGGCCAGGTGAGGATGCGGAAGAACTTGAGCACGCCGGAATCGTCGTGGGCGAGGTGGCCCGGGAGAATGAAAATCGCTTCGGCGAGCGACACGAGCAGGCAGGAGATGAAGGCATACGGCATGACGGCGATGAACTTCCCCATCACCCCCGACACGAAGAGGAGCGGGAGGAACGTGAGGATCGTCGTCATCACTCCGGAGACCACCGAGGGCACCACCTCGGCCGTGCCGTCGATCGCCGCCTGGATAGGTCCCTTTCCCATCTTCCGGTGGCGTTCGACGTTGTCGCTGACGACGATCGCGTCGTCGACGTCGATGCCCACCGCCATGAGGAAGGCGAACATCGAGAGCATGTTGAGGGTCTGATCGCCGGCGAACATCAGCGCCCCGGTGCCGAGCATCGACACCGGCACCCCCATCGCCACCCAGAAGCCGATCTTCAGATCGAAGAACATCGCCAGGAGAACGAAGACGATTGCCAGCCCCTGCGTGCCGTTGGAGAGGAGCATGTCGAGCCGCTCCTTGACGTCAACCGAGGCATCGGCCCAGGTGACGAGCGAGTAGCCCTCCGGCATCGGATGGTCGGCGACGTAGCCCTTCACCGCGGCGACCATCGCCAGGAGATCCTCACCGGAACTGCGGTCGATCGAGACGACGAGGCCGGGGCGGCCGTTGATGCGGTTGCGGCCGGCGACGTCGGCGAAGCCGTCGCGCACCTTCCCCAGATCGCCGACGGTGAGGACGAGCCCGTCGGGGAGCGTGACGAGGGGGAGCTTGGCAATGTCCTCGCCGACATACTGCTTGTTCTTGCCACGGAGCAGGATCTCGCCGCTCTCGCTGCGGATCGTGCCCCCGGGGAGTTCGAGATTCTCACGGCGGACGATGTCGGCCACCTTCTGGAGCGTGAGGCCATACTTCCTGAGCGTTGCCTCCGAGATCTCGATCGTGATCTCGTAGCTCTTGGCCCCGCCGATGTTGGCCGCCGACACGGTGGGGAGGGCGAGGAGGTCCTCGCGAACCCGCTCCGTCACATCCCGGAGCCCGAGTTCGTCGCGATCTGCCGCCATGCTGCCGACAGGCCCGGTCTCCGGCGGCCCGAGGACGCCGACCTTGATCGCCGGGGTGCGGAGCGTCACCTGCTCCACCTTCGGATCCTCGGCGAGCGCTGGGAAACTCGGGATCCGCTCCACCTCCGAGCGGATCTCACCGACCACCCGTTGCACGTCCTTGACGGTGTCTCGGATCTCGAAAACGCAGAAGCCGAGCCCTTCTCTGGCGACGCTCGTAATCTTCTTGATGCCTGCCACGCTCCGGCAGGCTTCCTCGACCTTCTGGCAGATCCCCTCCTCCACTTCCGCCGGCGTCGCGCCGGGATACGGCACCGACACCAAAGCGATTTCCAGCTCGAACTCCGGAAACACCTCGCGGCGCATCCGGCTGAAACTGATAAAGCCGATCACCATCACCGCCACGACGAGGACGTTCATGGCGGGAGTGTTGCGAACCGTCCAAGCGATGATGGATCTCAAGGCTTCGCCTCCGGTGTGGTCGAGCTTGACGCGGGGGCGCCACCATCACTCCCAACAGACGCTCCCCCTGGCACAACGGAGCGGAGGGGAGCCGCCTCGGCCAGGGCCATGCCGTCGCGGGGATTGGAGATCAGGCTGCTGACCAGACGGTCACCGGCAACCAGGCCACTCGGCCCCTCCTCGTAGACGACGGTTCCCTTGCCGAGGTGGTAGGGACGCGGACGGAGAATGACGAGGTGGCCATCGCGCATCACGAGCAGGTCGCCGGACGGCCGCACCACCTCCTGCGGCACCGACACGAGCTTCACCGGCGGATCGACCTTCACCCGGACCTCGACGAACATCCCCCGGAGGAGCGATCCCGGCGCGCCCGGAGGGAGGTCGGGCATCGGAGCCCCGTAGCGGTCGAGGGCAACGACGGCGGTCGGATCGGGGACGATCACCCGGCAGGGGAGCGTCCGCGTCTTCTCGTCGATCCCCCGCCCTTCCTGTCTCGAAAGGAGGCCGTCCCACTCGTAGGCACGGTCACCGAGCGTGAACACCACCTTGACCCCAGCATCCCGGAGATCATGCGGCCCCTTGGCAAGCGCCCCAACGGCGGAGGCAGACCGGTCACCTTCCGGCGCAGCGACGGCATCCTTCATGCCTCCCCAGACCTGCGCCACCTCGTCCATCCGCAGGCTCGTCTTCACCTCCCCGGCGCTCGTGTCCTCGAGCACGACCAGCGGCGTTCCCTTGGCGACGAAGGACTCCTGCTCCACCTTGTCATCGACCACCATGCCGTCGACCGGCGCCGTGATCGTCGTCCGGGCCAGATCGAGATTGGCTCGCTCGAGCATCGTGGAGGCGAGTTGCTGGGCCTCCTCGAGCCGGTTGCGGCGCTTCTGGAGGACGCGCCGCTGCCCCTGGAGATTGGAGAGGGTGTTCGTCGTGGTCAGCTCGTCGCGCGCCGCCTGATCGGCCGCTGATTCGGTGACGATCCGCCCCTGGGCGAGCGTGTCGAGACGGTTCGCCTCGCGCTTCGCGATCTCCAACTGCCGCTTGCCGAGTTCGATCGAATCGGCGTTTTGGGTCAGCTCCTCGTCGATCTCGTCGATCGTCAACACCGCCTGCTGGAGCTCGCGCTCCAGTCGGGAGACGTCGAGTTCGTAGTCCCGTGGATCGATGCGGAAGAGAACGGTGCCCTTGGTGACGAATTGCCCAGCCTTGCAGGCAGGAGACTTCTCCGCGACGCGGCCGCCGACCTCCGCCGCGAGCGTCACCTCCCGGAGCGGCACGACCACCCCATCGGCCTCGATCTCGAAGCCATGGTCAACGGCCGTTGCCGCCAGCGTCCGTACCTGGAGAGCCGCAGGTGCCTCGACGGCCTTTCGATCCGGCGGAGGCTGGCTCCCCATCCAGAAGAAGGCAAGCATGGCCGCGGCGACAATAGCCAGCGGGGCGACGAGGCGGAAGCCATTGCGGAGGAGGGCATTCATGGGGGGAATTGTAGCCCTTGGGCCCGCCCCGCGGAGGATCACTTCGGCTTCCCACTCCCGTCGGCTGGCGCCACGACCAATTCCCCCTGCATCGCCATCCAGTGCCCAGGGAAGGTGCAGAGAAACGGATACCGCCCCGGCTCCTCGGGCACCCGGAACCAGATCGCCATCTTTCCGGCGGGGGGGGTGATGTCGGTCCAGGCCAGACAGTCCCCGGTCTCCGGCACATACTGCCGCGCCGCGGCCTCCGGGTCGGTGACCAGCGCATTCACCGCAGCCCCCACCCGAGCGAGTGTCCCCGGCTTGAAGAGCGCCCAGTTGTGGGGCACCGTGTCGGGGTTGGTGAAGGTGAGCTCAACGAGATCACCGGCCCGAACGTCGAGCCGACGCGGGCTGAAGGAGAGATTCGGGCCGACCCCCACCTCGACCTTCGCCGTCACGTCCTTGGAGGGTACGGCGAAGGGATTGGGCTTCGTATTGAGGGCCCGCGCGGTGTCGGCAATGAGCGGATGGGGACGGAGTGGGAGCGTTCGCTCCTCCGCCCCCGGCATTGGGCCATCGAGCCGATTGGCGGTGATGACCAGATCATGCTCCACCCCAGCCCCCGTCGCCACGAGGAGATGGAGCTGATCGACCGGCTGGATCTCCGGGATCTCGAGAAACAACGATCTTCCGCCGCTGAGCACCTGCACGGCGGTGATCGGCAGGTGATCGTGGCCACGGAGCCCTTCGTGCTGCGAGGAATACTCATCCGATCCGTAGCCGCCGCCGTAGCGGTAGTTCCAGCTTTGCGCGAAATGGCGGGCCGGATCGGCCGCGACGCCTGAGTCGACCGGCTCGGCAAAGTCGATCCGCACGCCGTTGTCATGGAGGTGGAAGCCGATCGGCTGCTGGAGGCTTTTCCCGGTGTAGCGGACGCGCTGGAGGCAGCCGTCGGCGGCCGTGTAGGTGCCCCAGCCGGCCATGCCGCTGACATAGATCGCCCCATCGCGGTCGTTGAACTTCCCCCGATGCGAGCCCGAGCGGAACGACACCGGCAGCGGCACGATCGCCCCCTGCTGCTGCCCGGCCACCTCGTCGCGGAGGAGCACCATCGCCGTCCCCGCGCCAAACGACAGATGGACAAGCTGGCCGCCGAGCGGCCCCATCGTCCCCTCCGGCACCCACACCTGACCGCCGCAGTTGTTGTCGATGCCGCGAGGCAGATAGGCCAGCGGCAGATCGGGGACACGGCCACTCCGCGGCCCGCCGTGGCCAAAGTGGAGCGGCGGCTCGCCCGATCTGGGTCGCCCCGGGGGCACAGCGCCGACAAGGCTCGCCGGCACCCAGTCCCCCTCGCTCGATCCGGCCGTGATCGTGCCGTCGGGGCAGATGCCGACGCCATCGGAATTCCGCAGCCCGGTGGCGAGCACCTCGGCCGTCTTGCCATCGGCCGAGATCCGCACGAGCCCTTGGGCACTGCAGGCGGTGATGAAGCGGCCTTGCGCATCGCGTACGAGCCCGCAGGTGTAATCATGGCCGCCGGCGGACGCCGCGTAGGCCCGCGAGAAGCAGTCGTAGCGATCGGCCTCGCCGTCGGCGTTGGTGTCGATGAGCTTCGTGATCTGATCACGACCGAGGACATGGATCACGCCATCCACGACCGCCATCCCGAGCGGGTGATGGAGCCCGGCCGCAATCCGCCGCCACGCGAGCCGGCGCGGCTCTCCATCGGCCCCCGGATCGATCGGCCGCGCCCGCCACACATCCCCCTGCATCGTGCAAACGACGAGGTCCCCGTCGGGAAGGAAGTCGTGATCGCCGCAGAAAAGGAGCGCCTTCCAGGGGTTTTCCACCGGGAGCTCGAAGGTATCGACGGCCCACGGCACCTGCTTGCCGCGGACGATGTTCGTCTCAATCACCTCCGGCCACTGCGGCC
>CAMCCR010000116.1 GCA_945873085.1 Candidatus Kuenenia stuttgartensis
CTCTCGCGCAGGCCGTCGGCCGCCCTCAGCATGTTTTCAAACTCGATCGCCGGCTCGTCCTCCAGCTTCTGCATGAAGTGGCAATGCCAGTGGAGCCGCGACTGCACGCCCTTGAGGCTCCGCAGCCAGGCCTTGCACTCTGCCTTCTCGCGCGGGCTCTCAGCCGTAGCGAGAGCGGCCTGCACGTCGAGCCGCCGAGCCTCGCTCGCCTGCCAGACGCGCCGCATCGAGAGCGCGCCAAACGCGAGAGCAGCACTCAATCGGGAGCAGCTTGTCGCGGCCGACACCGGGCTACTGATGCCACCGGAATAGTGGCGGCCGCGTTGTTGAAGAAAATCGTCGAGCACCGCGCTTGCCGCCCGTTCGCCACCCCGCTGCCGGTCTTTCCTGTCGGCCGGGAGGCCGAGCTCGCGGCACCCGAGAATGCCGAGTGAGCCGAGCCGCTCGACGACATCGCTCCCGCCGCGGCCGGTGCTGCGCGGCACGCTAGCGCACGCGGCTGTCATCCGTTTTTCCCAGAGTCGATTCCACCCGTTTCGCGTTGCGAGCCTTCGCACCACACCGGTCTGAGGCACTTCGAGCAGCTCGATGCCGGCCGTCCGCGCCCAGCGTCTGACACGCCTATCGCGGGCATAGGTCACGCCCGTGCCAGTCTCCTCGTGGGCCACGAGGAGCCGAAAGCCTGTCTCGTTTCGGAGCTGTTCGAGGCTCGCCACCGCCTCGCCCCGCCGCGTGACAAGCCGGATGCTCTTGCGGCGGAGGGCGGCCTCGAGGTCCGCAAGGCATTCGGCCTGAAACGCCGTGTGGCTCGAATCCCATTCGGGCTGCGCGAGCACCTCCGGCTCGTACACAAACACAGCAAACACGGCGCCGCCCCGGGCCCTGGCCACGGCCTCCGCGAGCGCGGCGTGATCGTCCACGCGGAGATCGCGCTTCAGCCAGACACAGACGGGAGGGCAGGAGTCGGGCATGACAGACACGTCCTGTTCACCCAGGCACCTAGCCCGGCGGAAGATACCCGGCAGCAGTATAGGGCCCAAGTTGGCCGACGATCCGCCCGCCCCGGGATCAGGGCTTTCGCTAGCGCCACCACGGCGTGAGCAGTCGCTCGAGCGGCAAGCCAGCGAAGTGAAGGCTCGCCAGACTCGCAAGCGCCACCGCCGGCATCACCCAGATCGTGGCCAGCCGCCATCGTCGCGGGATGCCGGCGATCGACGCCAACCACACGAGTCCTACCGCCACCGTGACGTCGAGCACCCATTGATAAGGGAGCACACCGGAGACGCCATTGACCCAGTCGACGAGTGTCGCGACCGCCCGGCGGACCGGGTCGTCCTCCGGCACCCCGATGAAGCAGGCCGCAAACACCCGCAGGCCAAACGCCGCAAACGGGATCAACCCGGCGATCAGCTCCACGCGCCTGGAAAGCTTCGGGAGCGGGGCCGCCCAGACGGCCGTCCAGAGCGCGGTGAAGAAAAGAAGCCGAATGGTCTCCATAAAGGGAGTCTATCGGTGGGCCGACGGCACTTCGCGAAACTCTGGTCCTGGCCAACGGCCAAACTCCCCTGCCCGATCCCGGCGATCAGGCCCGCCCGCGACCATCGAGAGAGCCGGATTGCCCCTGTTTGGCTTCACGGCCATCCGCAACCCTGTCCAGAACGGAGCAACCGCCCTACAGTGGGGTCTGTTCGACTCCTTCTCTCCAGGAATCTTTCCATGACCGTCAATCGATTGGTTGCTTTCGTGACCATGGCTGCATTCGCGTTCGGCGGAGCGTCCATGGCGGTGGCCGATGATCTGGTCGATACCGCAGTCAAGGCCGGTACGTTCAAGACGCTTGCCGCAGCGCTCGGCGCTGCCGAACTCGTCGATACGCTCAAGGGGAAGGGACCGTTCACCGTTCTCGCCCCGTCCGACGAAGCTTTCGCCAAGCTCCCCAAGGGCACCGTTGAGGATCTCCTCAAGCCCGAAAACAAAGAGAAGCTCAAGGCGATCCTCCTGCTCCACGTCGTTCCCGGCTCCGTGATGGCGGCAGACGTCGTCAAGCTCAAGGAAGCGAAGACGGCCGGCGGAAAGACCATCAAGATCAGCGCCGACGGCGGCGTTGTGAAGGTCGGCACCGAGAAGGGCATGTCGAAGGTCGTGAAGACCGACATCAAGACCGACAATGGCGTGATCCATGTGATCGACGCCGTCATCCTTCCCTGATCGCTCTGAGAACTCCTCAAAGCCTTTTGCCACGCCGCATCCGCCCGGGTTTCCCGAGCGGATGCGGCTGTGTGCGTTATCGCGAGAGGATCAGGTCGTCGGCAGGGCAGCGATCACCCCGTCGCCACCGACGACGACCTCCGCCATCAGCTTCGTGCGGGCCCGGATCGTGCTCATGCTGTCGCCGAGGACCCACGATTCATAGGCCGCGTCGACGAGGCTCTCCGACGTCCCCAGGGCATCGCCGGTGATGTCCCAAAACATCATCCCGCCGAGGCCCAATCGCTCCGCCCAGTCGGACTTCTGCGCGATCGAGGCTCGGTTCTCGAACGAGCTGAAAGTGTCACCAGCGGCATCGTAGACATAGGCCGCCTGGGCGGTGTCGTCCCAATAAAGCTTCCAACCGCCCGCTGGGGCCTGCATCTGCGCGACGAGGTCTTTGTAGTCGTAGACCCCCTTCTCGAACGTCCCTGCAGCGGCCGCCGACGACTTCTCCAAGTAGCCACCGTCGCCACCATCGGCCACGCCACTCCAGGCCCGCGTGTAGAGCGGCGCCCCGAGGATCACCTTGGCGGCCGGCACGCCGGCAGCGAGGTAGGCCTTCACAGCCGTCTGGATGTCATAGCCGGCCGCGTCGCCGGTGAACGCCGACTGATGGCCAGTGGTCGTTTCCCACGTGCCGTGGAAGTCGTACGACATGAGATTGAAATGGTCGACCGACGGCGCGAGCCCGGCCAGGTTGAAGGTGGCGATCTTGTCGATCCCCGCCGGGGAGGCGACCGAGATATCGTAGCGCCGCCCCAACTGGGCCCCGAGGACATCGAACTTCTGCCGCACCAATTGCAACAGCGAGGCATAGTTGGCACCGTCGCTGGGGCTCGACGCATTGCCCGACTCGCCACCGCCGCCCGGATACTCCCAATCGAAGTCGATGCCATCAAACATCCGGTAGGTGGTGAGGAAGTTCACCAGCGACGTGGCAAACGCCTCACGCCCAGCCGGGGTCGAGCAGACGGCGCTGAAGTTGTCTGACAGCGTCCATCCCCCCACGGCGATGCTCACCTTCATGTGGGGATACTTCGTCTTCAGCTCGGCGAGCTGGTTGAAATTGCCCCATACCGTCTGCTGGGAACGCGGGTCGTTGGCCGGGTAGGACCACAGATCGGCTTCGCCCGACACCGACTCCGCAGCGCTGAACCGCTTCTCGAGCGCCGCGTAGCTGTCCATGATCGCCACCTGGCCGTTGCTCTTCAGATCGAGGAACGAGTAGATGAGGTGGTTGAGCTTGTCGGCGGGAACATCCGCCACCTGGAAGTTGCGGCCGTAGATGCCCCACTCGGGGAAGTACGCGGTCAGCACCTTGTCGGTCTTCGTGATGTCGCCGCCGACCGAACTCGGCGCCGTGTCGTCGTTGACGATCGCCACCGAAGCTGTCGGTTGGGCGAGCGTCGCCCCCTGCGGCGCGGAGAGCGTGAGGGAGAAGGTCTCATCGGTTTCGACCGTCGCATCGCCGATCACCGCCACGCTCACCTGCTGCGTCGTTACTCCGGCCGGGAAGGTGATGGTGCCGCTGGTCGCCGTGTAATCACTGCCGGCCTTCGCCGTGCCGTCGGCAGTCTTGTAGGCGACCGTCACCGGAGTGGCTGACGCCGCGGAGAGCGACAGCGTGAACACCGACTTCGACGTCGTCCCAGCCGCCCCCTCCTTCACGGCAGCCCCCGTGACACTGATCGTCGGGAGCGGAGGAACGACCACCCCGCCGCCACTGCCACCGCTACCACCGCCTCCGCTCGCTCCACCGCCGCCAAGTGACAGGCCATTGAGCGTCCAGTCGGTCGGTGAGGCAATTGTGCCGGAACCGGCGCCGACGAAGCCGATCGTCACGCTCCCTCCGACCGGCACAGTGCCGTTCCAGCCGGCGTCGGCAACGGTGAAGCGAGTCCCGCCGGCGACGGCCGACGTGCCGACGAGCGTCGCATTCCAGGCCGACGCGATCGTCCACGGCGCGGTGAAGCCGAGCTTCCAGCCGGGGATCGGCGTCGTGCCGCCGTTGGTGAGCTTGATCTCACCACCGAAGCCCGTATTCCATTGCCCCGTGACGGTGAACGCCACCCTCACCCCCTGGCTCGCTGGGGCGACGTCGTCGTCGAGGATCGTCCCCGTGGCCGTCGCCTGGGCGAGCGTGGCACCCTTCGGCGCGGAGAGCACGAGCGAGAACGTCTCGCTCGACTCGGTTGTGGCGTCACCGATCACCGGCACGCTCACCTCCGCTTTCGTCACCCCGGGGGCAAAGGTCACCGTGCCGCTCGTGGCGGTGAAATCGATCCCCGCCACGGCCGTGCCGTCGGCCGTGGAATAGGTGACCGTCACCGGCACCGCCGAGGGGGCGGAGAGCGACAGCGCGAAGACCGCCTTCGCACCGCCCCCCACGGCCCCCTCTTTGACCGACGCGGCGCCGAGTGAGATCTGCGGCAGCGGCGGCGCCTGCGGCGTGCCGTCACTGCCGATCGGCTCGCCATTGAGCAGCCAGCGCGACGGCGTGGCCGGCGAGGTGCCTGCAGCACCGGCACCGATGAACCCGAAGGCGACGCTCTTGCCAGCGTCGAGCGTGCCGTTCCAGCCGGTGTTGGCGATCGTGTAGGTCGAACCGACATGCGACACGATCCGCGCGTCCCAGATCGAATTGATCTGAGCGGCATAGTCGAAGCTCACCTTCCAGTCGGTGACCGGCGTGGTGCCCCGGTTGTCGAGCGTGATTCCGGCCTGGAAGCCGGAGCCCCAGTCCTGCACGACTTTGTAGTCGGGCACCGTGGCCGACATCATCGCCCGCCCTTCGAGCGACTCGCTCCCGAGGCGCGTCATGCCGCGCCGCGTCGTGCGAGCCAGGCTGCGGGCATGCCCCCGGCGAAGTTGGCGCGAGGGAAACTCCCGGAACATCGAGCAGAACTGCCAGATGGGATTCATGATGAGCCTCGGGGGTGAACGACCGGGTGGGCGACGGCGGCAACGCCGTCTCGGTCCGGCACGCGCCGGAATCCATGCCTCCCGTACGCCGCGCCCGCAGCCGCAGGTCGGCGGCCAGATTGCACTTCATGCCGATTTCATGGCACGTTCATGCGCCGTTCACGATCCCGTCACGCGGCCTTCACGAAGGCTCGGGCATTGCCGGAATGTCGAGGACAAACGTCGCTCCGCCGCCGGGCGTGGCCTCGTGGACGAGATCGCCCCCATGGCTGCGGGCGATGCGGCGCGACAGCGCAAGCCCGATGCCGTGGCCCCCGGAAGCCTTGCCGCTCTGGAAGCGATCGAAGAGCTTCGCAACCGCGGGCAACGGGACACCGGGGCCATGGTCAATCACCGCCATCCGACAACGCGAAGCCTCGATCGCGAGCGTGACCTCGATCCGATCGCCAGTGGCACCGTGGTCGATGGCATTGGTGAGGAGGTTGACGATCACCTCCTCGAGGAGATCGGAATCGCCCCGGATCACCGCGCCGCTCGACGGCGGCACGATCCTGATGCCACGTTCTTCCGCGCGTCGCTCGACGCGCTCGAGCGCCGCCGCCACGATCGGCTCGAGGTCGATCGGCCGCAGGCGCGCGGGATCGAGCGCCGCGGTCCGCGAATAACAGAGGATGCCTTCACACACCTCCTCGATCCGTCGCGCCAAGCCATCGATTCTACCCAGGGCCTCGGCGAGGTTGCTCGCGGACTGGGCGCCGCGTCCCTCGGCATCACACTCGAGGAGGATGGCATGGACGGGATTGACGAGCTGGTGGGCGACGTCGGCGTTGAAGCGTGACTGGGCCTCCCGGATGTCGTCGAGCTTGTCGAGCATGGCGTTGATCGTCCCGCCAACCTCCGCCACCTCGGCGTCGGCATGGGTCACATCGATCCGCTGCCCGAAGCTTCCCGAGCGGATCTGGCGGGCGGTGGACGCGATCGTGGCCAGAGGGGACAGAACGCGGGCCAGCGTCAGCCAGGCCACCCCGAGCACGAGCGGCACCCAGAGGACGAACGTCGCCACCTGATAGAGGGCCTGATTTCTCGCCGCCGCCCTCAAGCCCGTCGTCGACGTGCCGGCCACGAGCACCGTGCCATCGGCACCGGCGATGGCCGCAAGTCGCCACTGGCCGTCGGCGGTCGTCCAGGCAGCGCCGAGGCGCGACGCCCACGCCGGATCCCAGGCAAGGCCTGCGGGAAGATCGACGGCGTGCACCGTCGTGCCATCGGGCTTCCAGCCGCCGGCAAACCAGCGGAAGCCTGAGAGATCGATCGGCCGGGCCCCGACGTTGAAGATCCTGGCGATGCCACGCGGCCCTCCCGCCTCCACCGGATCAATGGTGGGGAGGAGAAAGCCGTCGTCGCGCTGTGGGCTTCCGGCCGGGAGGAGGGGGGCAAGCCGGTCATGAACCTCGAACGCGAACAGGTGCGCGCGGAGCTCGAGATCGACATCGTGGGCCATGGCCGTCACGGTCGTCGAATAGTGGATGAGGCGGAGCACCACGGCCCCGACGACAAACAGCACGCCGAAGGTGAGCATGAAGCGGCGCCGTAGCGAGGGCCTGTCCTCCAGCCGCGCGGCGGGATCATCGGGAAGATCGGTCATCTCCCGACACCGTCGATGATGAAGCCCTGGCCGCGGCGGGTCGTGATCAGGTCGCGTCCCAACTTCCGCCGCAGCCGGAGGACGAGCACGTCGACGACGTTGCTCACGGCGTCCTCGGGAAGGGATTCCCCCGGATGGATCGCCTCCTCGAGCATTGCCCGACTGACGATCCGGCCGCGGTGGCGCACGAGCAGGGCGAGCAGGGCAAACTCCTGGGCCGTGAGGGGCACCGGCTCGCCGCCGCGGGTCGCCGTCCGGGGAAGAAAGTGAACGGTCACATCGCCAATCGTGGCCGCCGAGGTCACATCCCCCTCGGTCCGCCGCAGCACCGCACGGATGCGGGCCTCGAGCTCGCGGATCGTGAACGGCTTGACGAGATAGTCGTCGGCCCCGAGATCGAGCACACCGACACGGTCGTCCTCGTGGAGCTTCGACGAGACGACGATCACCGGCACCGCGCTCGAGCGGCGGAGCGTCGCGAGCACCGTCTCACCGTCCATCCCCGGCAGACGGAGATCGAGCACGACCAGGTCGACGGCGCCGCCGAGGGCGCTGGCCAACCCAGCTTCCCCGTCGGCAGCCTCGAGCACTTCGGCCCCGGCCGCTCGCAGCCCCTGGGCGATCGCGCGGCGGGCGGAGTCTTCGTCGTCGATGACGAGCACGCGCACGGAATCACCTCCGAGAGGGAATGGGCCTTTAATACGGACGCTTTTCTACCACGCCCCGCGGGCATGATCAGGCCGCCCGCCGCCCCGCTCCGCCCACCGGGTCCCCCGCGCCGGCCTGCGACTCCGGAGGGATCGGTTTTTCGGTAGGCTATTCCGCATGGCCGAACAATTCTTCCGGATCACGAACACCGTCGCCCTGCTGGGGTGGATCGCGCTGTTGGTGTTGCCCGGCAACAAACGCGTCTCGGGGATGCTCTGCGCCGTGCTCCTTCCCGGCGCGCTTGCGGCTGCCTATGCGGCCGTCATCGTCTGGAAGCTGGCCGCAGGAGGGCCGTCGCCTGACGAACTCGGCTCGATCGCCGGGCTGCGGAAAGCCTTCGCCGACGACTGGGTGTTCGCCGCGGCGTGGACCCACTACCTCGTCTTCGACATGGTGGTGGGGGCGTGGATCGCCCGCGACTCGGTGCGGCTGCGGATGCCGTGGCCGGTGCGGAGTGCCTGCCTCGTTCTCACCTTCCTCCTCGGGCCGATCGGCTTCCTCCTCCACCTCCTCGCCCGCGCGATCAAGGCACGGCAGGTGACGGTCGATGGCTGACGGCGACTGCCGCGAGCACCCCGACTTCCTCTCGAAGCAACTGATCACCTGCCTCGGGAACAAGCGGGCGCTTCTCGGGCCGATCGAAGCCGCCGTCGGGAAGATCAAGCACCGGCTCGGTAGGGAACGGATCTCGTTCTTCGATCTCTTCAGCGGATCGGGGGTCGTTTCCCGCCTCATGAAGGCGCACGCCTCCCACATCATCGCCAACGATCTCGAAGCGTACGCCAGCGTCGCCAGCCGCTGCTTCCTTTCCAACCGCAGCGATGTCGATCTGCCTGCGCTCGCCGATGTCGTCGCCGATCTCAACGACCGCGTCGCGCTGCCTGGAGCCCCCTGCGGATTCATCGCGGAGATGTATGCCCCGCACGACGAGGAAAACATCACGGCCAACGACCGGGTGTTCTACACGCGCGCCAACGGCCACCGGCTCGACGCCTATCGGCAACTCATCGACACGGCGCCGGTCCACCTCCGCGATCTCCTCCTCGCCCCCCTGATGAGCGCAGCCTCAATCCACGCCAACACCGCCGGCGTCTTCAAAGGCTTTTACAAGAACAGGCAGACGGGGATCGGCCAGTTCGGCGGCACCGGCTCCGACGCGCTCCAGCGGATCCGTGGCGCGATCCGCCTCGAGCCCCCGATCTTGAGCCGCTTCGAATGTCCGTTCGAGGTCTTCCAGGCCGACGCCCACGCCGCCGCGCTCCAAGCCCGCCCGGTCGATCTGGCCTACCTCGATCCCCCCTACAACCAGCATCCCTACGGCTCGAACTATTTTCTTCTCAACCTCCTCGTGCGCTACGAGCGCCCGGAACGCGTCAGCCGGGTGTCTGGCATCCCGGAGGACTGGAACCGCTCGGCGTTCAACGTCAGGGGAGGGGCGCTGGCGACGCTCGAGGCCCTCGTGCAGGATCTCCGGGCAACGTTTCTCCTCGTGTCGTTCAACAACGAGGGCTTCATCGCGCCGGCAGACATGCATCGCATGCTCGCGGCCCGGGGAAAGGTGGAGGAGATCGAGATCCCCTACCCCGCCTTCCGCGGCAGCCGGAGCTTCGCCAACCGCTCGACCCGAGTCACCGAGCACCTGTTCCTCGTCGAGCGGCGATGAGAGGGATCAACGGTCCGTCGGTCGGCGGCCACGGCGATTGCTCCCAGTCCGTCGCTATCGCCTCTCAACCCGGCCGGAGTGATCATGAGAAAACACCTCGGCAGCCCAGGCTCATCCGAGGAACTGCGCGTAGTACGGCGGCGTGAACCGAGGGCGGGCTAGCTGCTTCGGGATCGTCAGGTCGCCGGGCGTGAGCCATTGGGTCTGGATCGGCGATGGCCGGCCACCGAGGGCGTGGATCGCCACGGCGTTGTAGTCTTTCGCGAACTGCTGCCAGAGGGGATCGAGCG
>CAMCCR010000117.1 GCA_945873085.1 Candidatus Kuenenia stuttgartensis
ATCGCCGGGATCGGGATCGCCGCCGGATGGGTCTACTACCATCCAGCCTACGAGGCCGAGAAGGGCATCGTGTACGGCGTTCGGAAGGGGAAAGACTTGACCTTCGACGTCGTCCGCCCCGCCAAGCCCAACGGCCTCGGGATCGTCTACTTCACAAGCGCTGGCTGGCGATCCGGCGGCCCCGGTGACTTCAATGCCGTCATCCTCGCCCCCCTTCTCCGCCGCGGCTACACGATCTTCCCCGTCTATCACGTGTCGCAGCCCGAGGCGACGATTGCCGAGATCGTCGCCGATTCCCATCGCGCGATCCGCTTCATCCGCAGCCACGCGGCCGACTATTCTGTCGACCCCGACCGTCTCGGGCTCACGGGCGGCTCCGCCGGCGGCCACCTCTCCCTGATGATCGCCACCACCGGCGGCCCGGGCGACGCGGCGGCCCCCGACGAGATCGACAGGGCCAGTAGCGCCGTGCAGGCGGTGGCGATCTTCTATCCCGTTACCGACTTCCTCGATCTCGGCAACTCGACGGAGAACCCCCGCAACGGTGGCCCGCCGCTCAGCTTCCGCAAGGCGCTCGAGCAGGACCCAGTCGACATGACGACCTGGCCGGAGACAGGCCGGCAACTCTCGCCGCTCCATCTCCTCGCCGACCATCTGCCGCCGACGCTCATCTATCACGGCGACGCCGACCGGCTCGTTCCCCTCGATCAATCGGAGCGATTCCAGGCGCGGGCCAAGACCCTGGGGCACGACGTCAAGGTCGTCGTCCACCGCGGCGGCGACCACGGCTGGCCAACGATGCTCCTCGACCTGATTCAGTTCGGCAGTTGGTTCGACGCCCACCTCCGCCGCGGGACGTGATCGCCATTCGGTCGGCGCCTCCGACGGGGCCGTTGCGACTCAGCGCTGCGGCTTGAGGCGGCGTTCGAAAAACTCGAACAGCGCCGCATCGGCCTTTTCGGCGTCGGCCCCCTTGAAGCCGTGGCCAGCTCCTTGGAGCGTGAGCAGCTCGGCCTCGACCGTTGCCCCCTTGAGCTTGTCGATGAGCCACTCGGCCTGCTCGTGGGCCACGTAGGCATCCTCCGTTCCGTGGATGCACAGCGTCGGCGCGGCATCGGGGGTCACCCAGGCCAGTGGACTTCCCTGGATGTGGAGATCGCGGTGGGTGTCGAGATTCCCGCCAAACCACAGCGGCAACACCTCATGGGCATCGACGCTCTTTCCATACGACTTGGTGAAGTCGCTCGGCCCGTAGACGTTGACGACACAGGCGACCGCGCTCGACTGGCCGGGGTTTCCCCCGTCTCCCTCGAAGCGGGGCACGTGGGCCGTGACCCCGAGAAACTGGGCGAGGTGGCCGCCGGCCGAGCCGCCGGTGACCCCGATCCGCTCGGGATCGATTCGGTAATCGGCCGCATGGGCCCGCAGCCAGCGGACGGCGGCCTTCGTGTCGTGGACCGCGGCCGGGAAGCGGTGCTTCGGCGCCAGTCGGTAGGAGATCGTCGCCGCCACATACCCGCGCTCGGCGAGTCGGACGCAGAGTTGATCGTAGCCGTCGCGCGTCCCGGCCCGGAACCCTCCCCCGTGGATGCAGATCACCGCCGGGAACGGTCCTTCGCCCGACTTCGGTCGGGCAAGATTGAGCTTCAGGGATTCCCCTTCAGGGGTCGAATACTCGATCCCCTCTTCCCAGCTCACCGTGTCGGGCACCGTCGGAGCCGCAGCGCCCCTCCCCGCCGGGAGGGCGAAGGCCGCCACGAGGATCAACAGCGGGATCAGGCGGCAGCCGGCTCGGAGGGCCACGGGGGCGACCGTTGACATCGTCAGCATCATGCCTTCACTCCTGAGTCGGATTCCGGATTCGGGGGCCACACGGGAAGGAGCTTCATCGCCCCCCAGAGGAGCAGCATCGGCATCGCAAGCACCACGGCCGCGGCGAGCAGCCCCTCGCGGCCGAGCCATGTCACTGGATAGTCGACAAACCCCCGGAAGCTCTTCGAGAACAGCTGACCGCCGACGACGACGTTCCACCGCATCGCCGCCACCTGCACGAGGACGAGGACGGCGGCGACGCCGGTGCAGGCACGCCGAAAAGCGGCGCTCGCGACGCCGGTGAAGGCGGGGATCGGCAGGATGAGCAGCGGCAACAGCCCGCCGACGAGCACCTGCAGCGTCAAGTAGGAGAAGCGCAACTTCGTGACGAGCAGCTCGCGGATCACGTACCACTCCTCCTCTCGCTCGTAGGCCACGTGGAGCAGGTCGGCAAACTCAAACGTCACCGCGAGGACGAGGAACATCCACAGCAGCCGCGACAATGACCGCACGCACTCTTCATCGGGCTCCATCCGGCTGCTCCGGCAGAGAAACAGATAGAGGAGCGTCAGCACCGCGATCCCCGACACGACGGCCGACGTCAGGAAGATCACCGGCATCAGCGCCGTCGACCACCACGGATTCGCCTTGATCGCGCCGAACAGGAATCCGACATAGCCATGGAGGATGCAGGCGGCCGGAATCCCGATCACGGAGAGGGCGTGGATGAGCTTCCGATCGATCTCGGCCGCCCGCGGCGTGATCTCCAGCACTCCCAGGGCGAGCACTCGGTAGACGTTCTTCCACGGGCCGGGGGCAGAATGAGCCCGCTCCACGATCGCCGGCCTGAACAGCAGCCAGACATCGACGAGGAGGACGAGCATGTAAAAGGAATAGATGAAGCCGAAGCCGGCCATCGCCGAACTGGGGCTCGGCGTCGCCACGACGTTGAGCGCCCGCAGCGGCTGGTGGAGATGGAGGAGGAGCGGGAGCGTGGCGCAGGCCCCCAGGCAGAGCGACGTGACGACGGCCAGCCGGGCCACCGGCCTCAGGGCTTCGCGGTGGAAGACGTGGTACATCGTCGAGACGACGAATGCCCCGGCCACCATCCCGGTGATGTAGGGATAGATCACGATCATGATGCTCCACGCCGGATGGGCATCGTTGGGAAAGATGAATGGCGCGTCGTGGAGGGCGTGGTACTCCATCAGGTCACCTCGTCGGTGAGGCCGACGTAGCGGGTGAGCGGGATCGTGCCGAGGTGCTGCTTGAGGACGCTCGTCGGCAGCGTCGCCAGCCGCTTCGAGATCTCGCTGTCGGGATCATCGATCCGGCCGAAGACGCGGGCGCCTGTCGGACAAGCCTCGACGCAGGCCGGCTGTTCGTTCCGCATCACGCGGTGGTAACACCAATTGCATTTGTCGGCGACATTCGTCTCGTGGTTCATGTAGCGAATGCCGTACGGGCAGGCCTGGACGCAGTAGCCGCAGCCGATGCAGCGATCGGTGTCGACCAACTCGATCCCCTCCGGACTCTTGATCGAGGCATGCACCGGGCAGACCTGGTTGCACGGCGCATCGACACATTGGTTGCAGAGCTTGGGAACGAAGTAGGCGCGGAGGACATCCTCGGCCTCCGGCTGAGGCTCGCCCGACGCCGCGTATCCGATCTCCGGGACGAGGTCGACCTCGACTCTGCCGTCCTTGAAGTGGACGTAGCGTTCCACCCACGTTCGCGCCTGTCCGTCCGGCACGCCGTTCTCGACGCGGCAGGCGGTGAGGCACTTCCCCGCACCGATGCACTTTGTCGTATCGATGAGAAAGCCGTACATCGGCTTCTTCGCATCGGGGTGGCCGCCGCCCGGGGGCGCTGCGGCAGAGGACGATTCATCCCCGGCCATGGCTCCCGGCAGCAGCGTCAACGACATCGCCCCGAGCGTGAGCGTGGTGGCGGTCTTGAGAAACTCCCGGCGGGAAGTTTCGCTCGCCTGATCGGGGCGGGCTGTGCTGCAGCCGCCTGAGGCACACCCGCCGGTCGCACAGCCCCCCGAGGCGCAGCCGCCTGCGGCGCTCGTTGCAGACATCGGGAGGATCGGTAGCTCGAAGAGGCTCATGGTGCAAATCCTTGCCCTGGGGGCGCCGCCTTGGGTTCGATCAGGGGGCAGTGTCGTGCCCACCATGGCATTCGAAGCAGGTTTCCTTGGCGAGCGGCTCGGAAGCCCCTTGCTCCTCGAGGTGGAGGGCGACGTCGATCTTCTTGAAATCGGCCGGCATCCCCACCACCGCCGCGTGGCACGACAGGCACGTGGCCCGATCCTTCGTGACGTAGAGATCGACTTTTGTGAAGAAGTCGCCATCCCACTCCGCGGCCGGCGGGAGCGTGATCGACGGATCCTCCGCCGCCCTCCTCGCCGTCGCCACATGCTCGACGGCGTGACCGTGGCAGTGCGCGCAGCGAACCGCCTCGTGCAACGTGCCGGCCCGCTCGTGCTCCACCGACTCGTGACAGGCATGGCAGGTGGCATCGGCCTGAAACAGGCTCGGCCGGGCGGCGATGTCGTCGAGCGCCGAGGCCCGGTAGGGCCCCGTCCGCCCGAAGTCGTCGGGCACAAGCTCTCGTCGCACGACCATGCCGACGAGCCCGACGGCCGCCAGGAAGGCGCCGAGGGCCCAGAGGTGTCGCGTGTCGTTGAACGAGGTCATCGCGGATCCCAGTCTGGGGCGATTCAGACGCAGAGTCATGTTTCGCCGTCTGGCCCCCGAACAAAACAGGATGATTCTATCCCGATCGACGGAGGGTCGCAATCCGCAGGGGCCCTTGCCCGTACCATGGGGCCGATTCCGGGCGGTGCATCGATTCGAGCGACGCTTCCCTCCGTCGCGCGAGGAAGACACTGCATGGCAACGCTGGCTCCGGGCGCGGGTATCAGACGAGGTCGACGACATCCGCCGCCCGGCAACGACAAGGAGATCGCGATGGGCTTCCAATCCACTGTCTCGCTCCCTGCGACGCGCGACGCCGTCCTTTCCATCGTCGCGCGTCTCGTGCCCCTCTTGCTCCTCCTCGCGCCGGCGATCGTCCTCGGCCAGCCCTTGAACGCCACCGACGCCACGGCGCCGGGAGATGCGATGATCGACCGCTGGCTCGCCGCGCGGACAACGCGCATCGAGCGGACGATCGGCGATGATCTCCTCCCCCCCGACGCGACACGGCAGGCGCGGCTCCGTGCCGAATACCTCTTCATGCTCGGGCTCGATCCGCTGCCGGCCCGGACGCCGCTCGGAACGACCGTCACCGGACGCCTCGAGGGGGATGGTTACACCGTCGAGATGCTCCATTACCGGAGCCTCCCCGGCCTCATCGTGACGGCCAATCTGTGGCGACCCACGGCGCCGCCGCCCGAAGGCGGATATCCGGGAATCGTGTATTGCTGTGGCCACTCCGGACGCGGACGCAATGGCAACAAGACCGCCTTCCAAGACCACGGCATCTGGTTTGCCCGCCACGGCTATGTCTGTCTCGTCGTCGACACCCTCCAACTCGGTGAGATCGCCGCCACCCACCACGGCACCTACCGGGAGGGGCGATGGTGGTGGCAATCCCGCGGCTACACGCCAGCCGGCGTGGAGTGCTGGAACGGAATCCGCGCCATCGACCTCCTTGTCGACCGCGCCGACGTCGATCCGAACCGGATCGGCGTCACGGGGATCAGCGGCGGCGGGGCGGCAACGCTGTGGATTGCCGCCGCCGACGAGCGGGCGAAGGTGGCGGTGCCGGTGAGCGGGATGGCCGACCTCACCGCCTATGTTCCCGACGGATGTGTCGATGGCCACTGCGACTGCATGTTTCTCGTGAACAGCTTTGAATGGCCCTGGACACGGATCGCCGCGCTCGTCGCCCCCCGTCCGCTCCTGTTCATCAACAGTGACGCCGACCCGATCTTCCCGATGAGCGCCAACGAGCGCGTGGCGGCGATCCTCGAGCGGGTCTATGCACTCCATGGTGCCGGTGACCGCTTCGACGCCCAGGTCAGCCTCGGTGGACACGCCTACCGCGCCGACATCCGCGCCGGCGCGTATCGCTTTCTCGGCTCCCATCTCCAAGATGATCCCCGCCCGGTCACCGATGGCGAAATCGACCTCGTCGACGAGCGTGGGGCCACGCCCGTCCACCCGATCCCGCCGGAACGCCTCCGCGTCTTTCCAGTCGACGCCGATATCCCAGCCGATCAGATCAACACCACGATCGACGCGCGCTTCGTCCCGCTGGGTCGCCCCGAGCCTCCGCGGCCGGGAGACTTCGAAGCTTGGCGCGGCCGGTTGCTCGACACCCTCCGCCGGCAGACGTTCCGTGATCTCGCTGATCTCCCGGCAGGCTCGGCAGTCGAACGCCCCGCCCATGGCCCGTGGCGCATCGAGAGCGAGCCGGGGCTGTTTGTCGAGCTCTTCCCCCCCACCGCCGCGGCCCTCGCCACAGCAACGCGCCATCGCCTTCTCGTTCGCGGGGACGACACGGAGATCCCCGCCACGGCGAAAGAAGGCGAGGCCCTCTGGCAGCTCGACCCGCGCGGCGTCGGAGCCGGGCGGTGGACACGGCGGAATCCCCCCAACCACGTCGAGCGGTCGATGGCGCTGCTCGGCGACACTGTCGCCGGCGGGCAGGTGCGCGACACGCTCGCCGCGTTGGCGGTGATCCGCGCGGCCGATCCCGACGGCAGCAGCCCGAGGCCGATCGATGTGGCCGGCTCGGGGGCCGCAGGGCTCGTCGCTGCCTACGCGGCGATCTTCTCCCCGCTGGTCGCCACGGTCGATCTCGACCATCCCCCATCGACTCACATGGCCCCAGACGCGCCCGCCTTTCTCAGCATTCTCCGCGTTGCCGACGTGCCGACATTGCTCGGCCTGATCGCGCCGCGACCGCTCTCGATCCGCACGGCCACCCCCCAGGCCTTCGCCGACACCCTCTCGCTCTACACCGCGGCGGGCTCTCCGGAAACCTGCACCGTCTCGCCGGTGGACTGAAGGCCCGGAGCTTGGCCTGTCTTAGCCGATCGCCTTGGCGATGAGGAACGCGGCCGAAGCTGCCAGCCCACCGACGAGCACCGTCTGCCAGGCGCTCCGCCAGGGGTGGCTGGTGGTGAATCGCCCCTTGATGTAGCCAAAGACGAGGAGGGCCAAGAGCGTTACCGCCACCGACCAGGCCAGCGCCACCGGCACCTCCGACACGAGCGCGTACGGAGAGAGGGGCACGAGCCCCCCGGCGACGTAGGCGCCCGCGATCGTCATGGCGCTGCGGGAGGCGCGGCGCGGATCGGGCTCCTCGAGCCCCAACTCGAAACGCATCATGAAGTCGACCCACCGCTGCTTGTCGGTGCGGATCGAGTTGGTGACCTTGTGCGCGTCTTCGGCAGAGAGGCCGTAGGTGCGGAGGACGTCCTCCACTTCCTGGGCCTCCCGTTCCGGGACCTCCTCCACCTCGCGCTCCTCACGGAGTCGCTCGGCCGCGAAATGCTCCACATCGGTGCGTGCCGCCAGATAGCCGCCGAGGCCCATGGCGATCGCGCCGGCCGCCACCTCGGCGAGCCCGGCCGTCATGATGATGCTGCTGGATTCCACCGCGCCCGACAACCCCGCCGCGAGCGCAAAGGGCACCGTCAGCCCGTCCGACATCCCGATGACGATGTCGCGCACCGACTCGGAATCCTCGAAATGCTGCTCGTGATGCGGGGCGTGACGGTCGGCCGAATGGTGGAGGTGGGTGTCGAGTTTTTCGTGGCTCATGAAGCGTTCCCGGAGAAGGGTGCCGGCGCGGGGGTGGCACGGTCGAGGAGGGCGAACTCCGCCGTCAAGCCAGGGCCGAAGGCCATCGCGAAGCAGCGATCGGCGTCGGTCGTGGCCAGCAGGTCACGGAGGATGAAGAGGATCGTGGCGCTCGACATGTTGCCATGGTCTGCAAGCACCGCCTGCGAGGCCATGAGGGCGCCGGGGGAAAGGTCGAGGGCCACGCCGATGGCGTCGAGGATCCGCGGTCCGCCGGGGTGGACAGCCCAGGCCCCGATGTCGGCGATGCCGAGCCCCTCGGCGGCGAGCGTCTCCTCCACGAGGCCCCGGATCCCCCGCTCGAGCAGCCCGGCCACGCGTGGGGAGAGCGTCATCCGGAAGCCGTGATCGCCGATCTCCCAACCCATGTCCCCGGCCGAATCGGGGAGGATCGACGACCACTGTCGCCGCACCCGCCATCCGTCGCGTGGGGGACCGTCGGCAGCCGCCACGAGGGCCGCTGCGCCATCGGCAAAGATCGCGTTGGCGACGACGAGGTCGCCGCGGCGACCGTACTGGAAGTGGAGGCTGCAGAGCTCGACGGCGACGACGAGGACCACGCTCCGCGGGTCGGCGGCAAAGGCCCCGGCCACCCGCAAGCTGTTGAAGGCGCCGTGACATCCCATGAAGCCGACGTGCGTCCGGGCGACGGAGGGGGAGAGCCCGAGATCGGCAACCAGTTGCAGATCGACCCCCGGATTGGCAAAGCCCGTGCAGGAACAGGTCACCAGATGCGTGATCCTTCCGGCATCAACACCGGACAGTGCCAGAGCCTCGCGCGCTGCGGCGACGGCAAGCCTTCCTGCTTCTTCCGCATAGCGCTCCATTCGGGCCGAGGTCGTCGGCCCCTCGTCCTCCGGCCCGGTGGCCGGCGGGAAGAATTGCTGCAAGGCCCCGTCGGCGGCGGGTGCTTCGAGGAGCACCGACCCACGCGTGCGGATCCTGGTCTGGTGGTACATGGCCGCCAGGGAGCGTTCCCGGCCCGGCGGCAAGTTCCCGAACGACGCGGCCATGGCGGCAGCATCGCTTTGGCTGATCCGGAGGGGGGGCGAGGCGGTGGCGATGGAGAGGATCGCAAAGCTCATCGTTGCCCTCCCCGGCCGCCGCCACCGGTGAACAGCGGCACGACCCGCGCGGCGAGGCCCGGCGCGATCCGGGCGGAAGCCACGGCGGCCGTGACGATCGCCGGGCTCTGCAGCCATGACGTCACGCGCCGGCAGCGCGCGTGGGGAGCGACGAAATGACGATGATGCGCCCCGGCGTACACCTCGCCGACGCGAGCCCCGCCGGCTTCTTGGAGGATCGTATCGGCCGCGATCCGGGCGCTGGCCAGGGCCCAGCCGATCCCCTCGCCGGTGAACGGCTCGACATACGCGGCCGCATCGCCCACCCGGAGAATGAGCCCTCCCTCCGCAGACGGCGGGAGGCGGCGCGTGAGTGGGGGCGTGGCGGTATACCGGGCGGCATGGAGGGCGTCGGCGAGGCGCGGGGAAAGCGCATCCGGAGTCGAGCCGAGCACCGCCAGAACCGCGCCAGCCGCGCCTCCGCCGCCCCGCACCGCCGCGCGGTCGATCGCCGCGGCCACGTCGATCCGGCCATCCTCGAGGCGGACAATCCCGCAGTAACCTTGCCGCCCCACCATCATGCGGAGCTCGCCGGGGGGAAGATCGACACAGTCAGCGGGAAGCGTCGTTCCGATGCCGATCAGGCAGCGCTTCCCGGCGGCGGCCGGGCCCCGGCGGTCTTGAATCGCATCCACGTTCGTGTCCCCGCGGACCCGATCGACAAGCCCCGTGGCCAGCACGCAGCGATCGGCTCCGATCG
>CAMCCR010000118.1 GCA_945873085.1 Candidatus Kuenenia stuttgartensis
GGCCAACCCGATGCACGTGGCACGGATAGCCCCTTCACCATGGATCTGCAGATTTCCCTGTCCGTTGCCCACTCCGCTGAGATTCTTCGCGCCGGCATGATCGCCATCGCCGCGAGCGAAGGCTTCGTCATCGCCGGCAGTCATGCCGACCCGGAGAGCGCGATCGCCGGGATCGTGGCCTCAAAGCCCTCCGTGGCGCTCATCGACGGAGGGTTTGCCAGCCCTGTCGACGGCTTCGAGGTCGCCCGACGGGTGAAGGCCGGGGCAGCCGGCGTCCGTCTGGTGATCACGAGCCCCTCGGCTGACACCACCCATCAGGCCCGGGCGAGGGCAGCCGGAGCCGTCAACTGCATCCCCGAAAGCAGCACGGCCCAGGAGCTCGTGGCGGCAATCAGGAACGCTGCTGCGGATCAGGCTCCGCTCGCCCACGAGCCGTTCGCGCTGGTCGGGGCCAGGCTTGTCGCCACCGGCGCCGAAGGCGCCGATCGCCATCTCACCCTCCGCGAGCGGCAAGTGCTGCGGCATCTGGCCTACGGCCTGAGCAACGATGAGATCGCCACCTCGCTCGGGATCGGGCTGGAGACGGTGAAGACCCACATCCACAAGCTGCTGCGGAAGATGTCGATGCGCGACCGCACCCAGGTGGCGGTATGGGCGGTCAAGAACGGCGTCGTGTGAAGGGGCGTTTTGTCACACCTTCTCGAGCTTCGTCACCCGCCCGGTGGCGACCCACTCTGCGACGAAGATGTCGCCCGAGGGGGTGAAGCAGGCGTCGTGCGGGTGAACGAACTCTCCGTCGACCCACTTGTCGGGTTGTCCGCGGAGGTTTTCCACCGCGCCGAGGCGGGCAACTGCTTCGCCGAGCTTCGCCACCGGCTTGTTGTCTGGCCCGAGGAGGGTGACGCAGGCCTTCAACTCCGGGACGACGAGGAGATCCTTCCAGCTGTCGATGTTCGCCGGTAGCCCGAAGCCGGGAAGCGTCTCCTTGTAGACGCCGTCCATCGAGAACACCTGGAGCGTGTCGTGGGCCCGGTCGGTGACGACGATTGTCGGCTCGCGTCCCGGCCGGCGATCGACCCACAGGCCATGGGCGGTGTTGAACGTCCCCTGCCCGTCGCCGGCGCCCCCGAAGCAGCTGACCCACTTCGCGTCCTTGTCGTAGCGGTGGATCTTGAAGGTGCCGTAGCCATCGGCGAGGAGGAAGCCACCGTCGTCGAGGAAGGCGACGTTCGTCGGCAGGAAGCCCTCGCGCGTCCAGGTCGCGGTCGTCGAGACATCCTCGCCGGCGGCGTAGCAGCCTGACTCCATCGGGGCCTTGCGATACCACACCGTCTCGCCGTCGAGCGTGAGCTTCGCGAATGCCTTCACCTGCTGATAAGCGCAGACGTAGAGAAACTCTCCCTCTCCCTCCTTCCGCACCTCGATGCCGTGGCCCCCACCCTGGAACTGGCTGCCGAAGGCGCGGATGAACTTTCCGGCGGGATCGAAGACGAAGATTGCCGGATGGTCCTTCTGCTCTTTCCGCCCCTCGTGGATGACGTACAGATTCCCTCCCGCATCGACGGCGACGTTGTGGGTCGTCTGCCAGGTGTAGCGGTCGGGGAGCTGTGGGAAGTGGTGCTTGACGCGGAAGGTGTGCTCCCCGGAGCCGATGATCGTCTCCTTCCCCGACTGCCGCACCCGGGCCAAGGCCGGGGTGGCCGCGGCGGCGGCGGCGCCGAGGGCCAGCGCCCCGGTAAATCCACGGCGGGAGAGACGCGGAGACGGGGAAGATGCTCGAGTCGGCATGGTCGAGGCTCCGGACGTGGAGGGATGAGGCGCGACGGCGGGGAACGGTCCGCGTGGTCCGCAATCCGGCTCCCCCCAACTCGACGTTGTAGTGCCCCGACGACGCGCCGCCAAGCGGCCACAGCAGTCACTCGGGCTCTACGATCATGCCAGGATGTCGTGAATCACCCGGCCGTGGACGTCGGAGAGGCGGAAGTCGCGGCCGCCGAAGCGGTAGGTGAGCTTCTCGTGATCGACGCCGAGAAGATGGAGGACCGTCGCCCAGAGATGGTGGACGGTGACGGGGTGCTCGACGGCGTGATAGCCGAGATCGTCGGTGGCGCCATAGATGGAGCCCCCCTTCACCCCCCCGCCGGCGATCCAGACGCTGAACCCGAACGGATTGTGATCGCGGCCGTCCGACCCTTGCGCGAACGGCGTCCGGCCGAACTCCCCCGCCCAGACGACGAGCGTCTCCTCGAAGAGCCCACGACGTTTCAGGTCGTGGATCAGCCCGGCAATCGGTTGGTCGATCTGAGTGGCCATCTCGCCATGGCCGGTTTTCAGGCCACCGTGCTGGTCCCACGGATTGCCGATCTGCCCGAGTTCGGCGGGACGCGGCAGGCAGGTGAGCTCGATGAAGCGCACGCCGCGTTCCACGAGGCGCCGGGCGAGGAGGCACTGCCTGCCGTACTCGACCGTTTCCCGCACCGGTGAATCCATTCCATAGAGGGCCTTCGTCGCCGCCGTCTCGTCAGCGAGATCGACAAATCCGGGTACGGCGGCCTGCATCCGCGCGGCGGTTTCATCGTTGCGGATCGCCGCTTCCAAGCGCGGGTCGTCGCCGGTGACGGCGAGATGACGGCGGTCGAGCCGGGCGACGACGCGCATCCGCGCCTCCTGGCTGAACAGTGGCTCGCGCGGCCGGATGTTGGCAATCGGCTCGGCGGCTGCCGGATCGAGGAGCGTCGCCTGGTGCGTGGCTGGCAGATAGCCGCTGCCATAGACGCCGACGCCCCCCAGCGGAGCACCGCCCCCGGCAAGAACGACAAACCCCGGCATCTCCCGGCATTCGCTCCCCAGGCCGTACGACATCCAGGCCCCGGCACTGGGATGGCCGGCGAGGGAGAAGCCGCTGTGGAGGTGGTAATTGGCCTGGGCGTGTTCGTTGGCCGGGCTCGTCATTGACCGGATCAGGGCAAGATCATCGGCACAGCCGGCGATGTGGGGAAACAGCTCGCTCACCGGCATGCCGCTTTCGCCCCGACGCTTGAACTCCCACGGGCTCGCCATGATCGTGCCGTTGGCGTTGAACATCGTCGGCTTCACAGGCACCGGCATCGGCTTGCCGTGGTCGACCGCAAGCCGCGGCTTGGGATCGAACGAGTCGACGGCCGAGACGCCCCCCGACATGAAGCAAAAGATCACGCTGCGGACGCGCGCCTTGGGGCCGGAGTCTCCTGAGGCGGCGTCGAGATCCCCCCGGGCCGTCAGCGCCGACAGGGCCATGGCGCCGAAGCCGGTCGAGGCTCCGGTGAGAAGTCGACGGCGCGGAATGATCGGCAAGCTTCGGCCCGGCCGGCGGGAGTCACTCGACATGGATGAACTCCTTCAGGCAGAGAATTGTATGGGCCACGTCCCCCCAGGCCAGCGCCTCGATCTCGGCTGCCGGGCGGGGCGTGCCGTCTGGGAGGATCGCCTGGGCGGAGCGCACGGCGGCGAGATGAACGAGGAGAAGCGCCGTTTCTTCGCTGTCGGCGCGGCGCGACAGGGCAGCGACCATCATCCCCTGCAGGCGGGCTTCATCGGTGTCTGGCGCGGCGGCGACGCGTGTGCCCCATTTCGTCGCCTGATCGATGACAAAGGGGTCGTTGAGCATCGTCAGGGCCTGCACCGGGGCCCCGGTGACGTCACGCGTGCCGCGGGTGGTCGTCGGCTTCGGGGCGTCGAAGACTTCGAGGAACGGATTGGAGGCGTTGCGGCGGATCCGTTGATAGACGCTGCGGCGCCGGTTGCCGTCGAGTGGGCCGACGGGCCCTCCCCCCTCGGTCTTCGCCGTGTGGTAGACGTCGATGCCCGGGCCCCCCATCGTCAGGTCGAGTTGGCCGGAGGTCGCGAGGATCGAATCGCGGATCGACTCGGCGTCGAGGCGGCGGAGCGGCGCATGGGAGAGGAGCTCATTGAGCGGATCGATCTGCGTGGATTTGGGGGATGGCAAGGCCGACCCGCGGAACGCCCGGCTCATGACCATCTCCCGCAGGGCCCGCTTCACCGACCAGCCCTCGTCGATAAAGCGCCCGGCGAGCCAGTCGAGGAGTTCGGGGTGCGTGGGGGCACCCCCGAGGAGCCCGAAGTTGTCGGTCGTGGCGACGAGGCCACGGCCGAAGACATGGTGCCAAAGCCGATTGACCATGACGCGGGCGAGGAGATCCTTCCCCGGCCCGACCGCCTCGTCGGCCAACTGGAGCCGCCCGCTCGGGGCGCTTGTGGCCTCGGCCTGCGGCGCATAGGGGGCGCTGGCAAACAGCGACAGGCCGCGCCGCGGCACGAGGGCCAGAGGACGGGTGTGCTGGCCACGAACGAAGAGCGCCTGGTCATACCCTGCCGCTTCGAGGACGCCGGGCGCCCGCCGCGGGACAGGAATGCCCCGTTCCACAGCCCGGTAGCGCTCGACCGGCTCGCGCAGCGTGGGGAGCTCGGCGAGGGTCGTGGGGAGGATCCCGCGGCGGATGAAAAAGTCGAGCAGCGCTCGACGGTCGTCATCGAGTGAGCCATCCCGCCAGGCCAGAATCGTTTCGGTGAGGCGTGACTGTATCCGCAGCGCGAGATCAGCGGGGGCTGCCGGCACCGGGCCGGCGAGGATTGGCGCTGCTGCGAGGAACGTGTCGCGCGGAGGCTCTGGAGAATCCCCTTTCATCACCCCGGCGATCCCGAAGAAGGCGCGCTCGGCCGGGTCGGTGACGAGCTCCACGTAAGCCTTCGAGCCGCGGCGGTAGTTGGTGTCGAGACGGATCCAGGCGAGGTCGTCCCGGTCGGGGCGGACGGCGGGAAAGATGCCGCCATTGCCGATCGGATAGTTCTCGATGACGAGCCGGGCCACGGCCCCGCGTCCCAGCACCCGGAGGTGGATGCTGTCGCTGTCGATGACGAACTGGGGCGACTGATAAACCCCCGGCTGGCGACTGCTCAGCAGATGCGTGTGGATGCCGGCCGGCAGAATCCCGGCGATCACCTGCTCCCCGTCAGTGACGACCGTGAACGCCCCATTGACCGCCGGCTCGGCCCCGAGCCCGGGGCCATGACGAAACCAGGACGCATGGTCGGGGCCGCGCAGGTCCCACAACACCGTGGCACGGGCGTTGGCGTCAGTTCGGGCCCGGCGGTCGGCATCGGTTCCCGCGACGAGGCCATTCCAGGTGGCGGGCCACGCGTCTGCAGGCGTTGCCGTGAGCTTGGCCCAGGCATGGAGGGGGCTCGTGGGATCATCCCCGGCAGCGGCAAGGGGAGCAGCGAGCGGACTGTCGCTGGGAGTGGTGGCGGCGGCCAACTCGGCCGCAATCCGCGCCCGGTCAGACCGCAATCGTGCGAGGGTTTCCCGATCGGCGTCGTCGAGGGTGGCGAGGAGTTCCTCATCGGTTACCCCTTCAGGACCGGTCCGGAAGGAGGCCGCGATTTCCTCGTCTGACAGCGCCCGGTCGTAGGCCCGTGCCTCGTCGATCTCGCCGGCCAACGAGGGAGTGATGTCAGAGAGACGCTGCCCGAAGAGAAATCTCGAGCCGCCGGCTTTGAACGTCCTCAGCGCTCCCTTGGCATACCGCTGGCCGTAGGGCGCGCCGTTGCGGTACAGCCGGATCGAGCCGTCGGCGGCCCAGGCAATGGCAACATGGACGATCGTCTCCGGGCCGGCCGTCTCTTCCGTTCCCCCCGGATCCTCGGTGCGGTTGAAGAAGTCGCTGCCTGCCAGCCAGTGGCGGGGCTTCATCTCCCCAAAGACGATCGAATCGAAGAATCGGCCATCTGGAACATCAAGCCCGATCACCCCTCCCCCGCGCTGATCAAGGTTGGCAAGCGTCAGCCAGGCCTCGAGCGTCTTTTCGCTGAGGTCGCGCGGGAGCGCCTTGGTGCGCATGTTCGCGCCGACACCATCGAGGATCAGCCGACCGTCGCGGACAACAGCGCCGCCGAGCAGCTCGCCGTCGAGACCGCCGACGCTGTCACGCGTGTCCGTGGAAAAAGTCCAACGAGCAAACGGAGACGGGAGCGCGGCGGCCAACGGGGCAAGCCCGCGCTGCTGGAGCGCCGAGGCCCGGGCAGGCTGCTCGATCCGATCGATCGCCACGTTCACCGCGGCGAGCTCGGTGCGGAGGGCCGCTGCCTGCGTCGACCGCTCGGTTTGCACTGCAAGCCGAGTCGGAAGCGCTTCCGCCGCATCGAGCCAGGCGGACACGAGGCCCGCCTTGATCGAGGCTTTGAGCGCGGAGAGCTCGGCGTCGGCGGCCCCGAGGGACTCCGCTCGATCGAGGATCACCTGGCCAGGGCGGCTGCTCACGAGAATCCCGTAGAGGGCGTAGAAATCCTCCTGCGTTACGAAATCGAACTTGTGGTCGTGGCAGCGGGCGCAGGCGGCGGTGAGCCCAAAGAAAGTCTTTGAGTAGACGTCGATTTGGTTCTCGATCACCTTCACCTGATCGTCGAGGGCATCGACCGGCACGAAGCCGAGCTCCACCATCCGCATCTGCGCCGGGCCGAGCGCCGATTCATTGAACCCCTCTGCGGCGTTCCAGCGGGGATCAGGGAGGAGGTCGCCGGCGATCTGCTCGCGCACGAAGCGGTCGTAGGGGAGATCGTCGTTGAAGGCGCGGACCAGGTAATCACGGTAGCGCCACGCGTTCGGAAGCTCGGGGTCGCCCTGGCTGCCGTGCGATTCGCAGTAGCGGACGAGATCCATCCAGTGGCGTGCGAAGCGTTCGCCGAAGCGCGGGGAGGCGAGCATCCTGGCCACCGCGGCCTCGTAGGCTGCCGGCGAGGGATCGGCCGTGAAGGCGAGCACCTCCTCGCGACTGGGAGGAAGGCCGGTGAGGACGAACGACAGACGCCGCATGAGCGCTTCCGGGGGAGCGACCGGCGCCGGCTCGAGGCCGACCGCGTCGAGGCGGGCGGCCACGAAGCGATCGATCGGGTTGTCGCTCCAATCGGCACGGGCTGGTTGCGGCGGAGCGTGTTTGCGCAGCGGCTGATAGCTCCACCACGTGCGGCGCTCGGCGAAATCGATCGGGGCCTTGATTGGGCCGGCCGCGGGGGGCTCGCGCGGGTCGGGGGCCCCGGCGGCAATCCAGGCGGTGAAGGCAGCGAGCGTGTCGTCGTCGAGACGCTTTCCCCCTTGGGGCATCTCGAGACCTGGAAGCTCGTGCCTGAGAATGGCGAGGAGGCGGCTACTCTCCGGGGCGCCGGGAACGAGGATCGCACCCCCTGCCCCGCCGACGCGCATCCCTTCGCGATGGTCGAGGACGAGCCCCCCTTCCGCAGCGCCGTCAGTGCGGTGGCATTCCTGGCACTGTTCCACGAGCACCGGCCGGATCCGCGTCTCGAAGAGTGTTAGCGCGTCGTCGGCGTAGAGGCACTCAAGCGCGACGAGGCTTGTCGCCACGGAGAGGCAGAGCGACACGGCACGACGATAACGGCCCGATGACCAGCCCACCGCTCCCCCTTGTGTTGCCTGGATCGAAAGCCGACCGTCCCGGGCCGACCGCTACACTGGCCGTCAGCATACCCTCTCCGCCCCTCGTTCTCCCCAGGGCCATTCCATGCGAATCGTCTCGCTTCTTCCGAGCGCTACCGAGATCATCTGCGAGCTCGGCCTCGGAGCTGCGCTCGTCGGCGTGACCCACGAATGCGACCATCCCGCGGAGGTGCGGGGCCTTCCCCGGGTGACGCGGACGCTCATTCCCACCGACGCTTCCAGCCGGGAGATCGATGATCTCGTCCGCGATCGACTCCGCTCGAATTCCGCGCTCTACGAGCTCGATCTGCCAGTGCTCGAGCGGCTCGCTCCCGATCTCATCGTCACGCAGGCGCTGTGCGACGTCTGTGCGGTGGCCGAAGCCGAGGTGGCCGCGGCCGCCTGTCGGCTCCCCGGGGCGCCGCGCGTGGTCAATCTCGAGCCGGCGAGTCTTGCCGAGGTGCTCGCCAGCCTCGAGACGGTGGCCGATGCGGCCGGCGTTCCAGATCGTGGCCGGGCGGCTGTTGCGCGGCTGCAGCGGCGGATCGATGCGGTCGCGGGCCGGTCTGCTGGCGTGACGCGGCCGCCGCGCGTGATGCTCCTTGAGTGGATCGATCCGCCGTTCACGGCAGGTCACTGGTCTCCCGAGATTGTCAGCCTGGCCGGTGGCCAGGAGATCCTCGGACGGCAGGGGGAGAAGTCGCGGTCGGTTCCTTGGGAGGAGATCGTGGCGGCCGATCCGGAAGTGCTCGTGATCGCCTGCTGCGGGTTTGACATCCCACGCATCCGTCAGGATCTTCCCATCCTCCTCGCCCAACCCGGGTTCAGCGGGCTGGCGTGTGCGCGCGACAGCCGAGTCTTTCTCGTCGATGGCAATGCCTATTTCAGCCGCCCCGGCCCCCGCCTGGTCGAGAGCCTCGAGATCCTTGCTCACGCTCTCCATCCGGCGCTCCACCCCCTCCCGGTCGGGCTCAGGCCAGCGGAACGCCTCTCAGCCGCCGAGCTCGGGGGTTCCCCCGGCTGAAGCTCTGCCGAAGGCGTGGCGGTGATCCCTGAACTATCATTCGAAGAGAGGGCATTCGAAAAGCGGGGATTGGAGCGGCGCGGGAAGTTGTAACGACGCCCCCCGTCGCCCGTATTCCGCGAGAGCGTCTCCGTGCTTTGACGCCCGCAGAGCGATCCGTCCACGCCGAAGGGGTTTTTATGTTTGCTCTCCGCTCGCTCTCGGCCGGCCCCGCGCCCGTCACGCGCTTCGGCTGCAGGGCTGGCATAGCCTGGACGGTGATGGCGATCTTTATCCCCTTTTGGAGTGCGAGTGGCCGGGCCGGCGAGATCGGCTTCGTCGAGGAGTTTGCGCTCGCCGAGGACCGCGAGGCGGTGCTTTCGCGGCTCGTGCCAGGGACGGAGGAGTCCTTTTATTTTCAGGCGCTCCATCGGCTCAACACGGAGCGCTACGCTGAGATCGAGCCAATTCTTGCCGAGTGGGTGAAGGCCCATGGCGAGACAGCGCGGGTGTGGGAGATCCGTTCGCGGCAGGCGCTGCTCACCTATGCCAAAGATCCGCAAGGCTCGATTGCCTACCTCGAGCGCCGGCTCGGCGTCTCTTATCCGCATGAGCGAATCGTTCCCGGCGCCGAGCCGCAACTGCCGACGGCGCTCGACGGGG
>CAMCCR010000119.1 GCA_945873085.1 Candidatus Kuenenia stuttgartensis
ATCCCCTTCGGATTTCCTTTGCGGACGACAAACACGACGACCGAGTGGTAGGGGATCGACGCATTGTCGAAGCGCTGCTGCCAGTCGGCCTTGACGAGCCCCGCCTTGGCGATCGCCTCGACATCGGGCCAGGTGGCGAGGGTCACGACGTCGGCTTCGAGGCCGTCGATCACGGCCCGCGACTGGCTTCCCGACGCGGCGTGCGACTGCTTGATCGCCACCTCGGTGCCGTGCTCGGCCAGATAGTGTTTGGCGAAGGCAGTGTTGATGTCCTTGTAGAGCTCGCGCGTCGGGTCATAGGAGACGTTGAGGAGCTCGATCGACGGCGTCTTGGCCGTGGCCGTCCCAGACGGCTTCGAGCATCCTGTGGCCAGACCGATGAGCGCGACGGCGACGAGGATTGTCACTCTCGAGAGGGGGCTGAAAGAAGGGCGCGGCATCGGCATCGGAGAGGGGCCCCGGGAGGCAAATGATTCGATCGGCAGAGCACACGGCTGCACAGTGTGATTTTCATGATCAAAATAGTCAACATAATCATGTATTTTTCGTGGAAATAAGAAAGCCCGCCTGAAAACGTTGTTTTCAGGCGGGCTTCACCGGTTTTTTGACCCGGACATCGCAGACTACCCCACCCCCGCAGGGCCCAGAAAACGGTCCAAGGGGGGCTGGTGGTCCACGATCCGGGTGGTTTTCTAGCGGGGCTTTCTCAGCAGACGCAGGTGCCGCAGCAGACGGGGACGCCGCCGAAGCAGACGGTGCAGGCACAGCCGGCCTGGCAGCAGGCAGCCAGGCACTCGCAGCAGCCCTGGGTCAGCTTGCAGCAGTCCTTGTCACCGGATCGGCAGGTGATGCACACCCCCTTCGCGGTCGGTTCGCAGGTGCAACTGCAGAAGCAAAGATTGCACTGGGCGACGCAGATTCCGTTCTTCGTGCACGCGCAGCTGCACATCCCCTCGGCGAGGCTCCGGCAGAGGTTTTGGAGTGTGCCGCAAGAGGCCTGATCGGGGCATTCGCAGTGGATCTTGAAGCCATCAGCGCACTTTTCGAATCGCAGCGTGCAGCGGGGCACGGCGCACCAGGCCGGAGCCGGGCCAACGCCGTGTTGGGCAGGGCCATGGGCCGCAACGTGGTGCGGACCGGCGGCGGTACGGTCCGCCAGCCCAGAACCCATGGTCATTCCGTTCGCCATGGAAGTCTCCTTTGTCTGTCCCCGGGAAGCCGTCGGGGGTGCCGGCGGGGAACGGGGGCGGTTTTGATGCACTCCGGACTGTCCGGAGGGGGCGGGACGATAGTCCGGCGGTCACCCCGGTGGCAACGGCGTTTTTGGCCCTTCGGCCGTGGGCGCTTGCGGAATTGGGCGAGAGTTCGCCAACGGTCGTGAGGTACGTACGAAAGCCTCAGACCGCTTCGGCCGTCGTTGAGACAATCTCGGGCCGTATCAGCGGGCGGATGACGTCATCAAGATGGTCGGCAGCGGGCCCCGCAGGACTCGTCGACCGCTCCCGTCAGAGCAGTTTCCAGCCAGCCGTGGGCGTCCAGCGGTAGCACGCTCCTGCATCCTCGACCACGAGCCGAAGCCAGTTGTGGGTGACGAGATCCCGGACGCCTGAGTGCCGATCGAGAATGGCGGCAACGCGTTCTCGGCTGGCATCGATGATGACGGTGAGCCGCAGCGGCTCGTGCTGCAGTTTGGTGCCATCGTGAACAGCCTGCCAGGGCAGGCCAACCCGCAGGTCCCCACCGTTCCCCTCAAGGATGCCGAACTGACCCACCACGTCGTGAATGACTTTGCTTCCGCTGCCGAAGGCCTTGTTGTCGACGGCGGAGGCAAAATACTGCAGCCCGATCCAGCTCGTCACGACCATCGGAGCGGTCATGATCAGCTCGAGCACCTTCCCCTCGGGGTCTTTCGCCGAGCAGTACTCGTGGAGAAAAGAGCGGCCACGGAGGTCGAGCCCTACCGTTCGGCTGCGGTCGGCAATGACGAAGGCGGCATTGCCCGCCAGCCCCCATTCGGGTCGAACCTCCGCCCAGTCGCGGGCCCGGAAGAGCACCGACTCATCGGCGGCGTTGTCCAGCCGCCTGCTCCGTTCATGCCGCGTTGCCTTCCCGGCGGCGGCAGTCCAGGCAAGGATGTTCCGAAACTCTTCGCGGTGCGTGGCAGGACAACCCGTCGGACCAAAAAATTCAATCTCATCGGTTGTGGTCCGGTGCACGGCCGCCACGAACCAGGTGTCGGCAGGGATCGCGATGCCCCGCCCGGCCAGTGCCGCACGGACCTGAATGTCGTTGAGAATGGCGGCGGCAACGCGAGCATTCGGCTCGCCGGAATGGCCACCACAGGCGCCGCAGTCGTAGCCCGCACGGTAGGGATTGTTGACCATGGAGGCGGCATGGCCGCAGATGGCGACGATCCGCGGGAACCGATCCGTGAGCCCGAGGTTTCGCAGCATGCCTTCGGCCAAAACAATCCGCTGGTCGAGCGGGAGGGGATCCTCCGAGCCATCAAGGTCGGGGCCGAGCCGTCGCTGCTCGTCGAGCGTGAGGCCGTCGTTTCGCGGATCGGCCACAGGGGGCGTGAAGCCAAGCGAGTCGGTGAGAAGCTTCGGCAGATAGGTGAGCCCCAGCGACTCCACAAAGCTGTAGCAGGAAATCGACGACGACTGAAAGCCCTTCCAGAGCTTGCGTCCCTTCCTGAGCATTTTCCGGTGGTTGATGGCCGCCGAGACCCGTTCTCCCGATGCTCCCAGCAGCCGCTCAAAGACCGGAAAGGTCGGCTGCAGCAGCACCGGGCAATGAGCGGCACCGAACGCCGTGCCGAGGCGAATAAACTCCAGCGGCATCCCGAAGAATCCGGCAAAACCACAGGTTTCGACCAGCTCGCTTTGGGCCTCGAGGTGGCGTCGCAACACCTCGCTGCGAACATCGATGCAAAAGACCATCTTCAACGTCGGCCGGCCGGCCGACGCCGGCTGCTTGACCGTGGCAATGTCGGCCAGCAGGCGGCGGCGATGGCTGACCTCACCGGCAACCTGCATCAGGTAGCGGGCCAACACCGCCGGCAGAGGGTCGGGCGGCTCGGGGGCTGTCGGCACCAGCCCTTCGGGCAGGTCTGTCAAACCGGTCGATTCGGCCAAAGCCACGTCACAGGCCAGCCGGAGAGCCAGCAGCCCCGTCAGGTCTTCAGCAATCGGTGTCGGTTCCTCGGCGTGCCAGGCGAGATAGCGAATAAACGAGGCCCAGCCGGCGACCGAAAAGAGCTCTGCCAACAGAAATCGTTCGATGTGCGGCTTGGGAATGGCCAGCCGGGCCAGCAGGTCGGGGATTGCTTCGAGAGGATCATCCGGAAGCGCTGCGACCAGCTGCCGGACTCCACGGATCCCAAGGTCGTCGAGCCGACGGCTCAGCTGGGTCCGCTGCCGCCACGCCTCGTAGAGCGGCAAGCTCAGCCAGGGACTCAGCCAGCTGGCCTGCCCTTTGTCGAAGTGGCCGGCGCAGTGCCGGGAGATGTCCGTGACGATGTGGCTGGTCCAGCGGGTACCGTTCCGTTCGTCGACCAGTTCCGACACGGTTCGGTAGCGGCGTTCGGCCCCGACCGCTGCCGGCTCGTGATTGAGGAAGGCCCGACAGTCTTCCACCGTGAGGCTGGCGAACCATTCGGGATGCTCCTCCCGGCACTCGGCCAGGGCGGTGTCGAGGTCGGCCGCGATGATCGCCCCGGTGCTCAGTCGCTGTTGAAACCATTCCGCGGTCGGCAGAATGTCACAGACACGAACATCGGCGAGCAGCTGGCGAGCGACCAAAAAAGGCCGGTCGGCGAGGCCAAGAAACGGGTTGACCGCCACGTAGTCAGCCAGTGGCCAGAGTGGCGGAATGATTCCCCCGATGGCGGCGAGATGTGCCGCCAATTCCGCGGGAGTCAGTCTGTTCTGAGCGGTTTCGCAGCACGTCGTAACTGTGGTCATCAGCGGTAGGCTACCTTGCAAGACACGGACTACGAGACGGCCGCCGGCTGGCCGTAGATCCAGCCAGTCAGCCGCCGGAAGGGAATGTCAAGATAAAAGCCGTTGTTCGCATGCACGTAAAAGACCTGCACCCAGCGCAGATGCGAAAAGCTCTGAATGAAGTTTTGCACGATGAAAATCGCCACAAAACACGCAATCGCCACGACATTCACCGCCAGGTCGAGGGGTGATCGCGCCAGGTGCTGTCGCGACATCGTGGCGGCCAGAAGGTGGTCGATCAGCTCGAAGCTCGCGAAGTAGGCGAACGCCACGACCACCGCCGCCGCAATCCCGAGTCCGGACAGGTTCCAGACCCGCGTGGCGAAGCAGGTGGAGAGCAGGTTGGTGAGGGCCAACAGCAGCACGAAGCCGAGGACGATCCCACCCGGTTTTTCGGTGATCTTGATCCCAAAACAGGCGAGGGCCAGCCCAAGGATCAGCACTGCCCCGCCGACGGCAAAGATGTCGGTGACGAGCACCGCTCGACCACCTCGGGCGTGTGCCTGGGTCAGCTGGGTGCGAGCCGCTTGTTCCAGCACGCTTCCCGAGCTGAGAAAGGCATGGGCCTTGTAGAGGGAGTGCGCGACGATGTGGAGCAAAGCCGCGGAAAAGCCGCCGAGCCCGCACTGGAGCATCATGAATCCCATCTGGGCAATCGTCGAAAACGCCAGCGAACGCTTCACGCTGGTCTGCGATGGCATGACGACGCCACCGAGGAGTGCTGTGATCGCGCCGATGATCGCCAGCATGCTCAGACAGGCGGGCGAGAGCACCACCAGCGGGCTGAGCCGGATCACGAGAAACCCTCCGGCATTGATGATGCCAGCATGCATCAGGGCGGAAACCGGTGTGGGCGCCTCCATCGTATCGGGCAGCCAACTGTGAAACGGAAACTGGGCCGACTTGGTCATCGCCGCCAGGACAAACAGCCCTCCGACGACCGCGACCAGCATCGAGTTCGCTTCCGACTGTTCCCGCAGGGCCACGGCCTTGGCGAAGATGTCGGTGTAGTCGAAGCTGCCGAGGGCGATATACGTCACCACCAAGGCGGCGATCAGAACGACATTGCCGAGCAGACTGATGATGAGTCGTTTTCGTGCTGCCCAGAGAGCCCAGGGCCGATGGCGGTGGTGGCAGAGGAGATTATGGAGGCCAAGGTCTGCGAGCATCCAGGCGGTGGCGAAGAAGAGTAGGTTCCGGGAGGTGACCAGCAGGAGGACCGCGCCGAGCGTGAAGAGCATCCAGCGCAGGAATCGCCCCTGCTCGGGATCGCCGTCGAGATAGCGGACCGCGTACCGGCAGATGACCGCACCGATAAAGCTGATCAGCAGCAGCATGATCGCTGCCAGGTCGTCAAAGTAGACACCGAAGTTGACGGCGGGCAGGCCGGGCACAACCGCCAGCCGAACGTCGATCGGCCCTCTGACGGCCAGCCCCACAGCCACAACAACAGCGAGCACCGCTGCCGCCACGCTCATGGTTTTGGCCAGCCGCCGCATGAAATCGAGGTGCTCGTTCGCCCAGTCCCGCGGGATCAGGCCAACGGCCAGCAGCATGAGTGCGGGAGCGGTGATCGTCCAGGCAAACAGGCTGTCCATCGGTGGGAATCCATTGAAAACGAGTCCGATACGTCCGCGGCCGAAACAAGATACCGGCGGGTGGAAAATATTGCCATTCTCCGGCCGTGCCGAAGACCTGCCAGAGCGACGCCAGATGCAGGCCACCGATGGCACAACACGGTCGCTGGGCCGGAAGGCTCAGCAGTGCCCCTCGACACCCATCCCGACCGCAACGATTGTTCCGGCGGCGCCCGTGTCACTGGGCCACCACGCGGGTCGGGGGGGGCCCGGTTCGATACCTACCAGGGGGCGAACGTCCGGACCGAGGCCCGCCCTCCGGGTCGAAGAAGGGTCGAAGAGGACACGAGGGACGGGACATGGGCGTCAACCGCATCGTCATGCAAAACGGGGTCGTGTGGTGGTTGCCGCCGCTGCGATCCAAAGACGAGGCCGACCGTGCGACGCCGCGTTCCCCGCGGCGCGCCCGGAAGAACGGTCCGCGGCAGGCTCCTCCCCAGGCGCCGCGGGATGCCGCCGCGACGCCCCCGGCGGGATTCGTCCCCCTCTCCTCACTGGGCATTCCCGGCATCGACTCGATCATGCTCAGCCATGCCGATTTCTACCGCGACGCCTACGATTCCGCGGTCCGCGACCGGAAGGACGGGGATGCTGGCCCGCCGCGGAGCGCGGATCCTCTTCCCGATCCGATTCCCCGCCCCGACGATGCCCCTGGCTCCAGCGGTGACGCGGGGCGGGCGGAATGGTAGGGTTTGTTCGGACCGGGTGTGACCTCCGGCCGCTCTCCCTCCGTGGGGCCCCGTCCGATGATCGACAATCTGGGTGACGCCCCCTCGCAGCGCGATCGTTTCGTCGACTACTACGCCCTCCCTCGGGCCCCCTGGGACATCGGGCGGCCGCAGGATGCCTTCACCGCAGCGGCCCCGCGGATCACCGGACGGGTTCTTGACGCGGGATGTGGAACGGGTGATCTCGCCCTCTGGCTGGCATCACGCGGCCATGCGGTGACGGGAATCGACTACCTCGAGGCACCGCTCGAGGTGGCCCGCCGCAAGGCGGCCCAACTGGGACTCGCGGTGAACTTCCTGCGCATGGACGCCACCCATGTCGGGTCGCTCCCCGAACGTTTCGACGCCGTCACCGACTGCGGGATGTTTCACTCTTTCGATGACGATCTTCGGACCGCCTACGTGGAGGCCCTCGGTCAGCTCCTCGAGCCGGGCGCGAGAGTCTTCATCCTCTGCATGTCGACCGACGAACCGGGGACGCAGGGGCCCCGTCGGGTGGCCGACGAGGAACTCCGCGCGACGTTCTCCGACGGTTGGGAGATCGAGTCGATCGAGCCGGCCCGCTTCGAGGTGGTGCCGGGCATTCCCGGGGCGGAGTTCGGCCCCGGGGGGGCCAAGGCGAGATTTGTCACCGTCCGTCGACTCGCCAACGCGTAGCTGTCTGCCGGGAAAACCTCCCGGCCCTGCCGCCCCACCGACCGGCATCGACGGCATCGAGGCCCGTTGCGTACGATCCGGGGCGAAGCGTTGACGGCGCGGGCTGTCCGCCCCCTGGCAGCTGCCGCCGCCATCCGAACGAGGAGATCCGACATGCGCTTGCGAGCTTCGTGGCGGTGGATTGCGGCCATGGCCATGGCGAGCGCCGGCCCGTTTTCCGGCTCGGCCGGGGCGGTCGTCATCGACCGGGTCAACGCAGGGTCAGGCAACATGTCTGCCCCGGCCGATGACCCCGGCTGGAATAACGTCGGCGCGATCGGAGTCGGTGGGGGTGTCTATATCGGTTATGGATGGGTGTTGACGGCCAATCATGTCGGCAGCGGTGACGGCATCACCCTCGGCGGCGTGAAGTACGCCATGCTGCCCGGCACCGGCCGCCAACTCACCAACGCCGCCGCCGCCGGGAAGTCGGCTCTCACCGATCTCTTCATGTTTCAGATCGCGAAGCCGTCGCTGAGCCTGCCGTTCATTCATGTCGCCAGCACGGCGCCAGCTAACGGCGAGACGGTGACGATGATCGGCCGGGGGCGACTCCAGCAGGCGAATCCGACGTACTGGGACATCAACGACTCGGTGAATCCCTGGGTGTGGACGGAGACCACGGAAGCACTCTCCAACGAGGCCGGCTTCAAAACCGACGGCACGAAGTCGATGCGCTGGGGGACGAACGCCATCGATGACCGAGGCTGGTTCAAGGTCGGCGTGGATGTTCTCGGGATCGGGACCACGTTCGACCCGAATATCTCCACCAACGAGGCCCAGGTTGTCAGCGGCGACTCCGGCGGCGCCGTGTTCGTGAAGCAAGCCGGGGCTTGGAACCTTGCCGGGATCATCATCGCCCAGGGATTGCTGCCGAATCAGCCTGGGGGCTCGACCACGGCTGCGTTCTACAACACCTCCTACTTTGCCGATCTCTCCTACTACCGGCCGCAGATCGTGGCGATCGTGGTGCCGGAACCGGCGGCCATGACGCAGCTCCTCGCTGCCGGTGGCATCGGCCTCGGTGTCTGGTGGTGCCGGCGCCGTCGAGCGGGCTGATTCCCCCGGGGCGCTTCGGGCCATGCGGCTGTTCCCCTCCGACCGCTATCATTTGCCTCTCCCGGAGGGGCACCGCTTTCCGGTGGAGAAATACCGGGCGTTGCGGAAGCGATTGGAGGCCGAGGCGGCTGCCGGCGCGGCGCTTGAGTTCATCGAGCCACACGCTGCCACTGACGAGGAGATCCTCCGTGTCCACAAGCGCGACTATGTCGGCAGGGTGATGGCCGGCACGCTCACGCCGGCGGAGGTCCGGCGGATCGGTTTTCCCTGGAGTGAGCAGCTCGTTGCCCGCTCGCTGCGGAGCACAGGCGCCGCGGTCGATGCAGCAGCGGCGGCGCTCGAGGATGGCATCGCCGCCAGCCTCGCCGGAGGCACCCATCATGCGGGGAGCGACTGGGGGGAAGGCTACTGCGTCTTCAACGACACCGCGGTGGCGGCTCGCGAGATGCAGGCCCGAGGCATGGTCGAGCGGGTGGTGATCCTCGATCTCGACGTCCATCAGGGGAACGGCACGGCCGAGATATTCGCGGCCGATCCCTCGGTGTTCACCGTGTCGGTCCACGGCGCCCGCAACTTCCCCCTCCGCAAGCATCCGGGAGATCTCGACATCGGCCTCGAGGATGATGCCGACGATTCGACCTATCTCGCGGCGGTCGATGCGGCACTCGCCGGCGCCCTCGGCGAGGGGGGGGGGGATCTCCTCCTCTACATTGCCGGGGCCGATCCCTATGCGGGGGATCGACTCGGGAGGCTCTCCGTCAGCCGTGCCGGGCTGCTCGAGCGCGACCGCCGGGTGCTCACGGCGGCCCGGTCCGCCGGGCTGCCTGTGGGAATCGTCTGTGGTGGGGGCTACTGCGTCGACATCGGGGCGATCGTCGAGATCCACGCCGGGACGATGCTCCTGGCGGCCGAGCTGCTCGCAGCCGAGGGGAAATAGGCGAATCTGGTCGTTCTTGGCCATTGTTGGGGGGCTTGCGGCTTGCCGGTCAGGGAG
>CAMCCR010000120.1 GCA_945873085.1 Candidatus Kuenenia stuttgartensis
AGGGGGCAACTACGGCTACGTCGACGAGCGCACCGGAGCAGGCTGGCAGGTGCCGCGGACGAATCTCGAAGCGGAAGTCCCGAAGCGGCACTGGCACTTGAACGATCCCGGCGTCGTTCCCAATCTCCTTCAGACCGGCGCCGGCTCGCCGACCGGGATCTGCGTCTACGAGGGAACGCTCCTCCCCGAACGCTTCCGCGGCTCGCTCCTCCATTGCGATGCCGGCCCGAACGTCGTCCGTGCCTACCACGTGAAGGCCGATGGCGCGGGCTATGCCGCCACGAGTGAGAACGTCGCCGACGGCTCGGCCGATCGCTGGTTTCGGCCGAGCGATGTCTGTGTCGCCCCCGATGGCTCGATCTTCGTCGCCGACTGGTATGACCCTGGTGTCGGTGGCCACGGGATGGGGGATGTCGAGAAGGGGCGGATTTACCGGATCGCGCCTACCGGCTCGGCGTGGTCGGTGCCGAAGGTCGACGTCGCCTCGATCGCTGGCGCCGTCGCGGCGCTTGAGAGCCCGAATCTCTCCACCCGAGCCACCGCGCTTGCGCGGCTCGCGAAGGAGCCGGAAGCGGCCGCCAAGGCCCTCGCGGAGGCGCTCGAAAGCCCCACGGACAGCCGCCACGCCGCGCGTCTGGCCTGGGCGCTGGGGGGAATTCCCGGGAAGGGGCCCGCGACCGTGACGCGACTCCTGGGATCGAAGGATGAGAACCACCGGATCGTTGGCCTGCGGTTGGCCCGCATGACCGACGCTGACCCGATGAGCACGCTTGAAAAGCTCGCGGCCGATCCGTCGGCGGCGGTCCGTCGCGAAGTGGCGGTGGGGCTGCGCGGCGTTGAAGGGACGCGGGCTGATGCCATCTGGGCAAAGCTCGCGAAGGCCCACTCGGCGAGCGATCGCTGGGAGCTCGAGGCGCTCGGGATTGCCGCCCAGGGGCGTGGCGACACGAGCCTCTGGGATGGCCGCCTTGCGGCCTGGCTGGTGGCGGTCGGTGACGGCTGGAAGAGCCCGGCCGGCCGCGAGGTCGTGTGGCGGAGCCGGGCCGCGGTGTCGCCGAAGCTGATCTGTGAGCTGCTCGCCGATCCGCAGGTTGGCACGTCGGAATCGCTGGCGCTCATCCGCGCGCTCGACTTTCAGGAAAGCGCGGCGGCTGCGGTGGCGATCCGCGATCTCGTCACCCGCTTCGACGCTCCCGATGAAAAACTCCAGGTGATCCTCCCGGAGCTCGTCCTGCGGATCGATCCGGCCGGCGGGGTCGAGGGGAAGCTCGCCGAGCGGATCGCCGCGGCGGCTGCGGCGGTGCCCGGCACTCAAGCATTCGTCGACATCGTTCAGCGCTTCCGAATCAAAAGCCGTGCGGCTGAGCTTGTGGAGCTCGCCGCCGCCGACGGCACGACCGATGCAGTGGCCGTGTCGGCGCTCGCGTCGGCGCTCGATCTCGGGGCTGCCGATACGGTTCGTGCAGTGATCACGGCGGCAAGTGCCGCTCCTGATGAGACAATCGACATCCGCCGTGCGGCGGCCCAGGGAGAGACCCCCGTGTCTCCGGCCGTCACCAAGGCCACACACCTGCTCTCGGCCTGTGGCCTGCGCGGCCAGGGGCCGGCGCTCGACATCGTGCTCGAGACGCTCGGCTCGGCCGAGGCATCTCCGGAGATGAAGGGGGGAGCGATCCGTGGACTGGCCCGCACGCAGGGGGGCGCCGCCAGGCTCGTCGCGATGGCCAAGGCGGGGGAGCTCACCGGGGCGCTGCCGCAGGCGGCGGCGCTTGCCATCTCCGCTTGCCCGTGGGGCGATATCCGTCAGGCGGCGGCCGACGTGCTCCCGCTCCCCCAGGGACGCGGCGGCGAGAAGCTCCCGCCGCTTGCCGATCTCATCAAGCGCAGCGGCAGCGCTGAGAAGGGGAAGGGCGTGTTTGCCGGAGTCGGCACGTGTGCGAAGTGCCATGTCGTGCAGGGTGAGGGAAAGATGGTGGGCCCCGATCTCTCGGGAATCGGCGCCAAGCTCTCGCGCGAGGCGCTCTATGAATCGATCCTCGCCCCGTCGGTGGCGATCAGCCACAACTACGAGGCCTGGACGGCGCTGACCAAGGACGGCCGGGCGATCACCGGCCTCCTCGTCTCGAAGACGCCGCAGCAGGTCGTGATCCGGGGGGCCGACGGTGTCGACGCAACGGTGGCGGGGGACGATCTCGAGGAGCTGATCCGGCAGCCGGTGTCGCTGATGCCGGCCGATCTCGCCTCGACGCTCTCGGCCGAGGAACTCGTCGATGTCGTCACCTGGCTCGAGACGCTCCGGGGGCAGCGGTGAGCCGCCGGCCGGTCGGGATCGATCGGGAAATGGGGGCGGAGGCGGCACGACCGTTTTCTTCCGGACGAACTTCCTGGTCGGAAATCCTGACCTACAGTTGAGAGCGATCGGTGCGGATCCCGAGCCTCATGCAGACGTAGGCGGCCCATGCGTGTCCTCCAGGTGGCGAGCGAAGCGGCTCCCTTTGCCAAAACCGGGGGCTTGGCCGACGTCGTCGGCGCCCTCCCCGGGGCGCTCTCTCGTCTCGGCTGTCACACGACCGTCGTGATTCCCGCCCACCGCGAGGCGTTCTCGGCGCGTCGGTTCCCGGTCGAATCGACGGGGTGGGAGTTCGATGTGCCGGTCGGGACGAGGAAGCAGAAGGCAAAGATCTTTCAGTCGCGTCTGCCGGGGAGGGACGGCACGCCTGATGTCACCGTCTACCTCGTCGGCAACGATGCCTACTTCGATCGGCCGACGCTCTATGGCGGCGCCGAGGACTACCCCGACAACTCTGAGCGGTTCATCTTCTTCTCCCGTGCCGTCCTCGAACTGGCCAATCGCTTCGAGGAACCGTGCGACATCATCCACAGCCACGACTGGCAGACCGGCCTCGTGCCCGCCTACCAGAAGGTGCTCGCCTCGCAGTGGCCGAGGCTGGCCCGGGCGCGGACGGTCCATACGATCCACAACATGGCCTATCAGGGCGTGTTCTGGCACTGGGACATGCTCCTGACGGGGATCGATTGGCGGTATTTCAACTGGCAGCAGATGGAGTACTTCGGCCAACTCAACCTCCTCAAGACGGGGATCGTGTTTGCCGACTTGGTGAGCACCGTGAGCCCGACGTACGCCCGCGAGATTCAGTCGGCCCCCGGCGGATGTAGCCTCGAGGGGGTGCTCTCGGGGCGCGGTGATTCGCTCGCGGGAATTGTCAACGGGATCGACACCGACGCCTGGGATCCCGGCAACGACCCCCACCTCCCTCGCTCCTACGGCGAGGCAGACGTCGTCGAGGGGAAATACGCCGCGAAGGCGGCGCTGGCTTCCCGGCTCGGCCATGTTGCCCCCGATCCGCGCCCTCTGATCGCGTTCGTCGGTCGGCTCGCCGAACAGAAGGGGATCGGGCTCGTTTTCGATCTCCTCGGGCGCTTGGCCGGCAGCGGGCGGGCCCGGTTCCTCGTTCTCGGGACGGGCGATCCGCGGGCCGAGGATGGCCTGCGGCGGCTGGCGGCCTCGTACCCGGGGACGATCGATCTCGTCATCGGCTTCGATGAGGGGCTCGCGCACCTCGTCCAAGGGGCGGCCGACATGCTCCTCATGCCGAGCCTCTACGAGCCCTGTGGGCTGACTCAGCTCTATGCCCTCCGCTATGGCACGATCCCGATCGTCCGGGCCACCGGCGGGCTCGTCGACACCGTCGTCGACGCCACCCCGGAGACACTCGCTGACGGCACTGCGAGCGGATTTCAATTCTCCGCCGTCGATGGCGGCGCCCTCGCCCACGCCGTTGAGCGGGCGCTCGAGCTCCACGCCGACACCGACCGCTGGCAGACGCTCGTCCGCCGGGTGATGCACGAGGATTGGTCGTGGGACGCCAGTGCCCGGAAATACCTCCACCTCTACCAGCGCGTTCAGGCCGCCCCGCCGACGCCCGTCCGCGTGTCATGAAGACCACGGTCCCCGGGGACTCGGGAAACATCGCTCCCCTACCCACTTGCTGCCACGACTGGGCAGTCTGGGAAACCCCTGACGCTCGTTCTGAATGAGCGGAGCGTGACGGTTCTGCCGGCCGATACCGTCTGGCATGAACACTCTCCGCTTCGCCGGGCGGCGCCTGGCATGCACCTCCGCGGTGCTCTCCGTGGTCCTTTTGCTTGTCGGTCCGCCCCGGTCGGCCTCGGCGTGGCCGTGTCGCGACTGCGGGCCGCAGCCGGGCTTTCTCCGATCACCGCTGGGGGAGACGATGCCCTGCGGGAGCCAGGGATGCGGGCCTCGCTTCTGGGGGCCGCGCGCCGAGGAGCCCTGCGGGCCCGACCCGTGCAGCAACTGCAACCGCTGGCAAGACTGCAACGGCGTCAGCCGCGGCCCCGACCTGCTCGCGCCGTGGCAGCTTCCCCCCGGGCGCGGCTACATGGACCCGGCGGAGGTCGGCTACATCACCGAAAACCCCTGCGACGACTGCAACAAAATCAACTGCTGTCTATTCGGGGGGCCGAGCTGCCTTCAAAAGATTAATCCCTGCCATCCCGATTGCATCCTCACGCTTTTCCCGTGGCCGTGGAAGCGTCGGGCTGCCGGCTGCGGTGAGTGTCAGTCGTGTCGGAATTGCCAGCCGGCCTTGGCTGCGGGACAGGTGCCTGCGGGACAGGTGCCTGCGGGACAGGTGCCTGCGAAAACAGCGCCGGCCAAAACGGCTGCCGCTCAAACGCCCGCGAGGAAGTGACGGCGCTCTTGCCTTGGCAGACACGAGCGCCGCTCACCCGCCGGCATGTTCAGCGGCGAGCGTGGCGGCAAACGTGATCTCGTCGCCGTGTTCCTTGCAGGCCTTCCGCAGCGGGCCCCAATCGCCCGAGGCTGCGGCCATCTCCACCAGCGACGGGAGCATCCCGGTGGCCTGGAGGAGGCTCGGGCCGCCATCGTCGCGCGGCCGGTCGAGCGCGGCATGGAGCGCCTCCGCGGGGCGGGCGAGCCGCCAGAGGAGGAGGACGAGGACGTCGCCGGGGAGCGATCCCGCCTGCTCCACCTTCGACAGCACCGCGGCCTTGCGGAAGAAGGCGATCGCCGCCTCGACGTCGATCCCGAGTTCGGCGCCATAGAAAAGCCTCGAGGACTCACCGACGTTCTCGAACGGGGGCTCGCCCGCGTAGACCGTCTCCTTCGGCAAGCGGCAGGCGTACGAGGCAAGCTCCCAGGCGCGGCGGAGCGTGACGTGGTCGGTGCAGACCCTCGCAATCCGCAGCACTGATTGGAGATGCGAAACGTCGACATGGACGGCCGGGTCATCCTTCAGTCCACCGGCCACCTCGAGGACACCGGTGAGCGAGGCGTCGGGGCCGGGCTCGACGGGGATGCCACGACGGTGGAGATCGTGGACGAGCGAGGCAAGCACCTCGCGGTGGAGATGGGCGACGAGGAGATCGGCCGCGGGCCGCTGCCGCGCCGCCGGGAGCCGCGAGACCGCCTGCTCGTAGGCGGTGATCGTGTTGCAGGTGCCGTTGCGGGACAGGAGCAGCTTCAGGCCGAGAGCCGGATCGACTCCCTCCCAAAGTGCCACATGGATGATCTCCTGGATCGTCTCGTCGGCCCGTTCGGCATCAGGAGTGTCGACGGTGGCCGTCGGAGACTCGCTTGTCGTGGCGGGGCGATCGAGCTGATCGGCGAGCGCTGCCATCCGCCTTCCCATCTCCTCCGGCTCGACTGCCGCGCGGAGATACATCCAGCCAGCCGCCACCTTCCCCTCGTCGACGAGCGGCCAGCCCACTTCGCGGCAGGCTTCGAGCGATTTGGCTTCGAGGGCCGCCTGCTTCTCCGCGGGGATCGTCCGCGAGTCGCCGGTCAGCGGCAGGCCGAGCGCGGCCCGTGCCGCCATCAGCCTGGCATCGAAGAGGGAATGCCAGCGCTGCCGGGCGGCAAGCGAGGCGGTGAGTTCGGCGAACATCCCTTCCAGACCGCCTGCCTTGGCCGTGGCGGCAAGCTTGTCACACAGTTCGCTCGATCCGGTTGGGGAGCCGTCGTTCACGGGGACCTCGGTGGGGGAGAAGGTATGAGTGATGGACGAACCGTCGGTCAATGAGCTTGAGCCTGACGGAGGCTCTCGTAGGCGAGAACGGCGGCGGTGGCCGAGACGTTGAGGCTGTCGGCGGCGCCGTGCATGGGGAGATGGACCGACTCGAGGGCGATCCTCCCGGCGTCGGCCGCTGCCTCCCAGGCCGGGGAGATGCCGTGGGCTTCGCTGCCGAGGAGGATCGCGGTGGGCCCGGCGAGCCGTGCCCGGTGCCAGGGGATCGACCCCTGCGGGCGGGCGGCGATCACGCGGCGGCGCGTGCTCGCGCACCACTGAATCGTCTCTGCGACGTTGGCGCTCGAGAGCTTCACGGAGAAGACCGTGCCGAGGCTCGCCCGGATGACCGCCGGATTGGCCGGATCGGTCCGCGGGTCGCAGACGATCACGCCGGCGAGCCCGGCGGCGTCGGCGGTGCGGAGGATGGCGCCGAGATTTCCCGGCTTCTCGACCCCCTCGACGATCAGCACCGGTCGGTCGGCAAGCGTCGTCCAGTCAGCGAGCGGGCCGGGGCAGAAGCGGACGACGCCGACGCAGCCTTCGTTGCGGCTGCCGAAGGCCAGCTTCTCGAATGCTGGCCGCGACAGGAGCGTGATCCGCGTGCCCCCCGTAACCACCTCGGCGAGCCAACGGTCGAGATCGGCTCCCGACGGCAGGCCTGTGGCATCGGCATCGTGTCTGCCGGCATCAGCCCGGGCGAGGATCGCCTCATCCAAAAACAAGTCCACGAGATGGATGCCCGCGGCCAGCGCCCGGCGCACCTCGCGGCCGCCGTCGACGAGCGTAAGCCCGCTGTCGCGCCGTGCCGGGGCCTCGCGGAGCCGGGCGGCTTCACGGAGGCGAGGATTGGCGGTGCTCGTGATGATGTCGTGCGGAATCATTGGTGCGGCGGCGGAGGGAGTGCTGCGGAATCCCGCAAGTGTATCAGCCGGCATTCCCGTCGATCTGGGCGACGATCCGCTCGCCGATCGCCAGGCTCGCGGTGGCCGCGGGGGAGGGGGCATTGACGACATGGAGGATCCCGTCGCCGCGGACAAAATGGAAGTCGTCGACGAGCCGACCGTCGGGCCACATCGCCTGGGCACGGACGCCGGCCCCGCCGGGAGCGAGGTCGTGCGGCAACACCTCGGGAACGAGCTTCTGGAGCGAGCGGCAGAATTCGCCACGGCTCAAGGAGCGGTAGAGTTCGTAGGCCGACATCGAAGCGTGCCGGGCGACGAACCGCCACAAGCCCGGCGAGGTGAGTGATTCGGCAAGGTCGCGGGGGTTGATCGAGAGCGGCGAGTAGCCCTCGCGGGCGAAGGCGAGGACGGCATTGGGGCCGGCCTCGATCCCGCCGTCGATCATCCGCGTGAAGTGGACACCGAGAAACGGAAAGCTCGGGTCGGGGACAGGATAGATGAGATGTCGCACGAGGTGCTCGGCGGCCGGACGGAGCCGGACATATTCCCCACGGAACGGGACGATCCGCGCTGCCGGCTTCATTCCGGAAAGCCCCACGATCCGGTCGGCGTGCAGCCCGCCGCTCGTGATCACCAGGTCGGCGCTCACGTCGCCGGCGCTGCTCGCCAATCGCCAGACGCCGCCGATCCGCTCGATCCGCGTCACCCGCGCCTTCACGACGACACGCCCCCCGAGCCGGCCGATTTCGCGCTCGAGGGCATCGGCGACTCCGCGGTAGTCGACGATCCCCTCCTGCGGCACCTGAATCGCGGCGATCCCAGCGGCGTGCGGCTCGATCTCGCGGATCGCCTCCGGGGAGTCGAGCCGGCGTAGGCCGACCAGGCCGTTGTGCGTCCCCCGCTCCCACAGCGCGTCGAGCCTGCTCACCTCGGCCGGATCGGTGGCGACGACGATCTTCCCGCAGATCTCATGGCGGACGCCATGCTCACGGCAGAACTCGACCATCTGCCGCAGGCCGCGGACGCTCAAAGCGGCTTTCTCGGAGCCCGGCTTGTAATAGAGCCCGCTGTGGAGGACGCCGCTGTTGTGGGTCGACTGCTGCGAGGCGACCTTGGCATCCTTCTCGAGGAGCGTCACCTCTTCGCAGCGCCGCGATTGGAGGAGTCGCCAAGCCGTGGCCAGGCCGACGAGCCCGCCGCCGACAACGACGACCCGACCGAGGCCGGCCGTGGCGGGGGAAGCACGTTCGCTGCGCATGCGGGGCATCGCGTCGGGGAGGGGATCAGTCACCGAGCAACCGGCGCTTGAGGGGGATCCGGGCCATCTCCTCGACATGGAGCGGGCTGTTCATCGCGATCCATGGCTCCGGGAAACGCGCGCCGGCCTAGAGCCGATTGAGCAGGTCACAGAGCCCCTGCACGCGACTCGCTTCGAGATCGGGGTAGTTGCCGATGTAGTAGCCGAAGAAATGGACGTGATCGATCTTCGGGAATCGGGCGTAGGCGTCGCCGTACAGCTTGCGGAGGTAGGGCTGCCGCAGTTGGTTACCGCCGCCGGAAGTGCCGCGGCGAAACTCGATCCGCTCTCCCCGCAGCGTCGTCTCGACACGGGCCCGCAGGGCCTCGTCCGGCTCGCGGAGGACGAGCGTGAAGGCGTAGTTGCTGCTCCCCTCGCGACGGAAATCGGTGCGGTAGCGATTGGAATCGAGGCCATCGAGGAAAATGTCGAGATTCCGCGAACGGATCTCATTGTTGGCATCGAGTCGTGGCAACTGGTGGCGGCCGATGACGGCGTTGATCTCGGTGCTGCGGACGTTGTACGAGGGGAAGGCGAAGATGAAATCGGGGTTGAGGTCGGCGTGCCGCTCCCGGTAGGCGTCCTTCACCGCTGCCGAGGTGCTCTCCCGCACCATGCCGTGCGAGCGGAACATCCGCAGCATCTCGAACAGGTCGGCATCGTCGGTGCAGACCATCCCCCCCTCGATCGTGCTCAGGTGATGGGCATAGTAAAAGGAGAAGTTCGACATCAGCCCGAAGCTGCCGAGCCGGCGGCCGC
>CAMCCR010000121.1 GCA_945873085.1 Candidatus Kuenenia stuttgartensis
GAGGTGGAGGCGGCCGTCCGCGATCTCCTCGCCCTCCAGGGGATCCAGGCGCCAGCACCAACGCCCTGACCGGGCTACTTGCCCCTAGCTGCCCGTGGAAAAAGTCATCCATGACCTTTTTCCACTTGGAAAACCTCCGGTTTTCTTGAGTGCTACGCACTCGCGACCGCCTCGTGCGGTCGGGCCAGCACTTTATCCACAGCCTGCTAGGAGCCAGAGGAGATCAGGCCCCGGCCGGCATGACGAGGCCGCGGATGAGGAGATCGTCGCCGAGGGGAGTCATGGCTTCGACGACGATCCGCTGGGCCTTGTCGACGATCCGGGCCCCTTCTCCGCCGATGGCGGCCGGTGATCGCTCTCCGCCGATGAGCTTCGGGGCCACGAAGGCCCATGCCTCATCGATGAGGCCGCCGTCGCGGAGGCTCCCGAAGATCCCGGAGCCCCCTTCGACGAGGAGGTTGGTGAGTCGCTGCCCGCCGAGGTGCCAAAGGAGCGACGCCAGGCGTGCCTCGCGGTCGGTCTCCCCGCCGCGCCAGATCTGGCACCCGAGCGAACGGAGCGTCGCCACCCGATGCTCCGGGGCATCAGGGCCGACGGCGACAAGGATCGGCACCTCGCGGGCCGTCTGGACCAGTCGGCTCCCTGGAGGAAGCCGGGCCGCGGAGTCGACCACCACCCGGAGCGGCACGCGGCGTCCCGGAGGCCTGGCCGTGAGGAGCGGATCGTCGGCCAGAGCGGTGCCGATGCCGACGAGGATCGCGTCCATCCGACCGCGAAGCTCATGAACGACGCTCCGCGACGCCTCTCCCGAGATCCAGTTCGAGGCCCCGCTGGCTGCCGCGATCCGACCATCGAGGCTCATCGCCCACTTGGCGATCACCCACGGTCGGCCCGAGGTGACGAGGCGGCGAAACGGCGCGGTGAGGCGCTCGGCATCGGCTGTAAGAATCCCACTCTCGACCTCAATGCCGGCGGCACGCAGACTCGCGATCCCCCCGCCGGCAACCGCCGGGAAGGGATCGCCCGCGCCAACAACCACCCGGCGGATCCCGGCGGCGATCACCGCATCGGTGCAGGGGGGAGTCTTGCCGTGGTGGCAGCAGGGCTCGAGCGTCACCACGAGCGTGCCGCCGTAAGCCGACTCACCCGCGGCCTCGAGCGCCACGATTTCGGCGTGCGGGCCGCCGTAGCGTGCATGCCATCCCTCGCCGACGACGCGGCCGTCCGCCGTGAGCACGACCGCGCCGACCTGGGGATTCGGTTCCACGAATCCTTCACCGCGGCGGGCCAGTTCGATGGCCCGCCCCATCGCCAAGACCTCGCCGTCCATGTCAGCTGCCAGGGGTCCAGATGGCCTTCTTCTCCCCTTGGGGCGGAGCCTGACCGCCACCTCCCGGTGTCCAGATCCCTCCGGCAGGCGCCGCCTGCGCGGCCCCCGCGCCGGGCGATCCGGAGCCACCGAGCGTTGTCGCGGCGCCGCCGCCGGCCCGGGCCGCGGCCAGACCGGGGAGATCAATGCCCGCCTCCATGAGGACCTCCGCGACCGCCTCCATGATCCGGGCGTCGCGCGAGTGTTCGCGGCGGAGATGATCGAGGAGCCGCATCGTCTCGGCCTGATCGCCACGCTGGAGGCGGATCCTCAACTCGGTGACGTCGATCATGCCGTCGTTGGCCTTGAGCTCGGCAACGATCGCTCGCAATTCGGCGATGATCTCGAGCTTGCGGACGCTCCCCTGGGCCCGCTCCTCGAGGAACGAGAGGGCCTCCCAGCGTTCCTCCGGCGCCGCGTCGGGGCGGGCGAGGATCGCCGTGGCGGCCCGCTCGGCGGCGAGGTCGAATCCGGCATCCGCCGCCATGAGGAACAGGCCGCGCAGCTCGGCCGCGTCGAGCCCCTCGAGGGCCACGCGGTGCCAGCGCATCGGCGGCACCTCCTCGAGCGGGTTGGTCGAGGCGATCGGCGCGGCGGCCCGGAGGCCGAGCTTTTCCCGCATCCTGATCCAGGCATCGGTAGCGTCGGGACGGCGGCTGGTCGCCTCCCCCTCGACGATCAGCGCCTCGACGCGGGGGTCGCCGTCGGCGATCGCCTGACGGGGCGTTTTCCCGAGCAGTTCCGGAAGGGGGGTGTCTGGCCAGAGGGCGTCAAAGCGGGACCAGAGCGCCTCACGCTGCACGTCGAGGAGGAGATCGAGCGGGCCTAACTCCCCCGGCGGCGTGCCAGCGGTCGGAACGGCGGGGGTCACCATGCGGAACTGCGTGGAGAGGAGCCAAGTCGTCGGCGTTGCCAACGGGAGCTTTCCGCCGTCCTTCAGACGTTCAAACGTGACCGTCGTCAGCCCGGCAACGACGCCCTCGGCGTCTTGAACATCGGGCTGGAAGCCCTGGAGCACCAACTCAGCCTCGCGGTCGGTTTGGCGGCCGAAGACGAGGAGCGTCGCCAGCAATCGTCCCAGCTTGGCGGCCTCGGGCCCGGCGTCGTAGACCCGCCACACCGAACGGGGTGGGACTGCTCCACGCGACACCCACTCCGAGCGTTCGAACGGGGCAGGCTCGAGTCGGCCATCTTTGCGGAAGCGGTCTTCGAGGAGATCGAGGCCGTCCCCGGAGGCGACCTCGGCCGGCAGGGGCCCAGCGACGCGGATCAGGGGAATGACCGGGGAGCGATCCTGATCGGCCTCGGTTTCCAGCGCCATCGCCCGGCCCGTGGCCTCCACCGCCGTATCGTGGTCGGCATGGCGGAGCTTCGCCACGGTCGCCCATGCCTCTGCCGCTTCATAGGGGAGGGCAAGGAGTTCACAGACCCGGGCCAGGTTCGTAAACACTTCCGGGCTTTGCCCTGCCAGTTTCTTCAGGCTCCGGAACGTCGTCAGCGCCTTGCCGAGCCGCCACTCGCGGGCCGCCTTGAGGCCGTTGTCAAACTCGAAGCGCCACGGAGAATCCTCCGGGCAACTCTCGAAGGGAACGCGGGCCCGCAGCGCTGAGGGGACACCGGCCGAACCGACCACCGAGGCCAGCATCTGCCGGTCCTCCGGGGTCCCGATGCCGGCATCGGAGAGCCATTCGACGATCCCCTGAGCGAAGCCGGTGTGGCCGGTCTGAGCGGCCACCTGCACCAGCGTCGCCGCGATCCGCTCCATCTCCGGGCCAATCTCGCTGCCGGCGGTTTCCCGCGCCTTGTCGAACAGACCGGCCGCCTCTTGGATCCGGCTGTTGATCGCCTCCGCCACCGCCGCCTGCCCGAGGGCGAGGGGGTTGGCGGGGAACGCTGCGAGGAACTCGGCCGACCCCGCCGCCGCCTCGACGAACTTCCGAGTTGCGAGTTGGAGCTTTGTTCGGGTGGCGAGGAGGCAGGCCCTCCCCGGGGTCTTGGCGAGTTGGCGCTCGACCTGTTCGAGGGCCGCGGTCACCTGTTCCCCCTCGAGGAGCCGCTCGACCTGCTCGAGTTCGCCGACGAGATCCTGGCAGCAGAACTTGATCTTCTTCCCCGTTCCCCCGGGGCAGGCAGCGTACGGATCGATCGGCATGCGAGGGAGAACTCCGGTGGTCGGGAGAGGGCTTCTATTTCGACGAATGTACCAGAGCCCGGCGCCGTCGGCAGGCGGCGGGCAAGGGGCATTTGCCCCCTTTCCCGATGCCCTGCATACTCCACGGCTGGAGCGCGGGACAGGCGGCCGGCGCGACCACTGCCCGGTTCCCCCAGTCGCGGCCAGCGGATCTCCGGATCCGCGCGGTTCGCGGTCCCCGGACGACGGTCCCCATTCGCCATGCGACAGCCGCGTATTCTCGTTGTCGACGCCGCCGGACCGACCGGCCTTCCGTATGCCCGTCTCGTGGCCAGGCTCCAGCCGATGGAGCTGCGCTTCGAGTCGTCGTTGACCAAGGCGGTCGACAGCCTCTCCCGGGACGCCTGGGATCTCGGCATCGTCACCATCCGTGGCGGGCAGTCGGCCGACGCTCTCCACGAGGCCATCCGTGGCGGCGACCCCCGTCTCCCACTCCTCGTCGTCGATCCGCACCCGTCGGTCGAAGCCGCCCGATCCTGCCTTCAGGCGGGGCCGTGCGACTACCTCGCGCTCGATCAAGTCGAGGTGGGGCTCGAGGATGCGCTGGTGAGGCTGTTGGCGACGAGCCGCAAGCGAGACGCCGAGGAGGTGCTCCGTCGGGTCGTCGAACGCCCCTATTCGTTCGAGGGATTCCTCGGCGAGAGTCCGCCGATGAGGCAGGTCTATTCCGTCATTGAGCGGGTGGCGGCCAGCAACGTCGACGTCCTCGTCACCGGCGAGACGGGGACCGGCAAGGAACTCGTCGCGCGGGCGATCCACCAGCGCAGCCGGAGGGCGCAGGGGCCGTTCGTGCCGGTCGATTGCGGTGCGATCCCCGACGCGCTTTTGGAGAGCGAACTGTTCGGCCACGAGCGGGGCGCGTTCACCGGCGCCGATGCCCGCCGGATGGGGCTGATGGAGTTTGCCGACGGCGGCACGATGTTCCTCGACGAGATCGGGGAGTTGCCCCTTCCGCTCCAGGCGAAGCTCCTTCGCGTCCTTCAGGAGCGTCGCGTGCGGCGGGTCGGCGCCCGTCAGGAGAATGCCGTCGACGTCCGTGTCGTCGCCGCCACGTCGCGGCCGATCGACGACATGGTGGAGCGGGGCGCCTTCCGCCGCGATCTCTTCTACCGCATCAATGTCGTCAGGATCGATCTTCCCCCCCTGCGGGTGCGCGGCGACGACATCGGCCTGTTGGCGGAGTGGTTTGCCAACCGCGCCGGCCAGGAGATGGGGAGGCCGGTGGCGGGGCTTTCGACCGATGCTTATCAGGTGTTGAAGAATTACCATTGGCCGGGGAACGTCCGCGAACTGCAAAACGTCGTCCGCCGGGCGATCGCCATGGCCCGCGGACCGATGGCCGGGGTCGATGATCTCCCCGACGACGTCGTCACGGCGGCGGGGCGTTCTGCTGGCGCCGAGGCGGGCGCGATCGGCTTCTTTGCCCAGCGGGCCGAACAGGTGGCCCGCTTCGAGCGCACGTATCTCACCGAACTCCTCACCCGTCACCTCGGCGACGTCTCGGCCGCCGCCCGGGAAGCCCGCCTGCCCCGCGGCACGCTCTACCGGCTGATGAAATCCCACGCGCTCGATGGGGCGAGCTTCCGTCGGCCGTCGGATCCGAGGGGCGATGCGCCCCCGGCCGATTCCATCGGTTGATCGCAATCGCCTCCTCCGCTGCCAGCCACGGCCCTCCCGCCCAGGCCGGCTGTCTCATCGGCGCGACACCGCGCCACGTCAGCGCGACAGCCGTACGATCGGCCTGTTTCCCTGGCCTTTCGGGGCGTGATCAGGCCGGCAGCGAGACGAGCGCTGTGCCACCGGCGCGACGGATCGTGCCCCTCTTCGGTGCTCCCGAACGCGATCACGGAGGCTCGAAACATGGGAATGAAGTCTTCCCCACTGCTTGGCACGCCGAGTGCATTGAAAAGTCTCCCGAGGGCCGGTCTCGAGGATCGGTGCCCTGAGGACCACACCCACACACCCCGTCCAGGAGTCCGTGCCATGAAGAAGATCGAAGCCATCATCCGCCACTTCAAGCTCGAAGAGGTCAAGGACGCCCTCAACGCCGCCGGTGTCCGCGGCATGACCGTCACCGAGGTTCGCGGCTTCGGCCGCCAGAAGGGGCACACGGAGACCTACCGTGGCGCCGAGTATTCCGTCGATTTTCTCCCCAAGGTGAAGATCGAAGTCGTCGTCAGCAACGAGGAAGCCCCGGGCGTGATCAACAAGATCATGACCACAGCCCGCACCGGGCAGGTGGGCGACGGCAAGATCTTCGTCACCGATCTCTCCGAAGTGGTGCGCATCCGCACCGGCGAGACCTCCGGCGCCGCGATTTGACGCTGGCTTCACGGCGGCACGGCCATCTCTGGCCGTGCCGCCGTGGCCTGCCGCGGCGAACGCCGAGGGTTCGCCGAGCAGGCGGGCGGTCGCACTGCGGGTCAGGTCGCCAAGGGGCGCGTCATCTCCACGGGGATCACCCAGCGGTCATAGTCCTCGGCGCTGACGTAGCCGGAGGCGACGGCGGCGGCCTTGAGGCTCGTCCCCTCGAGATGGGCCTTCTTCGCGATCTTCGCCGCCTTCTCGTAGCCGATGTGGGTGTTGAGGGCCGTGACGAGCATCAGCGATTCGTCGAGATGGTGACGGATGCGAGCGAGGTTCGGCTCGATGCCGACGGCACAGTGGATCCGCATCGAGTCGCAGGCATCGGCCATCAGGTCGGCCGACTCAAGCACATTGTGGATCATCACCGGCTTGTAGACGTTGAGCTGAAAGTTGCCCTGCGAGCCGGCGAAGGCCACGGCGGCGTCGTTCCCGAAAACCTGCACGCAGACCATCGTCATCGCCTCGCACTGCGTTGGGTTCACCTTGCCCGGCATGATCGAACTTCCCGGCTCGTTTTCCGGAATCGAGATCTCGCCGATCCCGCAGCGCGGCCCCGAGGCGAGCCAGCGGATGTCATTGGCGATCTTGAGCAGGGCCATCGCCAAGCTCCGTTCGACGGCGCTGACATCGACGAGGGCATCGTGGGCCGAGAGGGCGGCGAACTTGTTCTCCGCCGACACGAACGGATGGCCGGTCTCGCGGGCGATGAACTTCGCCGCCACGTTCCCAAACTGCGGGTGGGCATTGAGGCCGGTGCCGACGGCCGTGCCGCCGATCGCCAGTTCGTAAAGGCCCGGGAGGGCGCGCTCGATCGCGGCCATCCGGTCGTCGAGCTGCGCCCGCCAGGCCGACACCTCCTGGCCGAGCGTGATCGGCGTGGCATCCTGGAGGTGGGTGCGGCCGATCTTGACGATCTCGGCCGTCCGCTGCTCGAGGTCGGCAAACACGTCGCGCAACTGCCGCACCGCCGGCAGGAGGCGGTCGTGGATCACCTCGACGGCGGCAATGTGCATCGCGGTCGGAAAGGTGTCGTTCGACGACTGGCCGCGATTGACGTCGTCGTTGGGATGAACCGGCTTCTTCGAGCCCATCTCGCCACCGGCGATCTCGATGGCGCGGTTCGAGATCACCTCGTTGGCGTTCATGTTCGACTGCGTGCCGCTGCCGGTCTGGAAGACGACGAGCGGGAAATGGTCGTCGAGCTTCCCGGCGATCACCTCGTCGGCGGCCTGAACGATGAGCTTCACTCGGTCGGCCGGAAGCTGCCCGAGCTCGCCGTTGGCCAGCGCCGCCGATTTCTTGAGGATGCCGAGCGCCTTCTTCACCGCCCTGCCCCACTGGAAGCGGTCGACGCCGATCTTGAAGTTGTCGCGGGAGCGTTCCGTCTGAGCGCCCCAGTAACGATCGGAGGCGACCTGAACGGCCCCCATGCTGTCGGTCTCGGTGCGCGTCGGCGTGGCGGCGGTCATGGGGAAGGTCCGAAGAGGGATGGATGGGCAGCGAGCGGCTCGAGGGCCGCCGCATGAAAAGTCATTTTTCCCGCATCGAGCCCTCGGTTTCAACCGTGGGCCGTGCTTCCCCTGGTGCCGTTCAAGGCCGCCGGGGAGGCCCCCGGTCAGCGCCTGAGGATGCGGCGGGCTGGAGACGGGGGCGGGGCGGCGATCTTCGCCGGCGACGGCGGCGTCGCCTCGGGCAGTTCGCCGAGCGAGATCGCCAGCCAGCCGTCGGCGCTCACGGCCTGGAGAACCTTCATGTCGGCGAGTCGGGGATTGGTGACGAAGGCCTCCGGCATCAACGGCAGGGGACGCTCCTTGGGGAAGATCTTCCCGAACACCGCCCGCAGTGCGATCTCGGCCCGCCCCTGGTGCCCCGGGCCACTGAGATGGACAGACCCCTCGCGCTCGAGGAACAGTTGTGGATCGTCGGCCTTCGGCCGGTAGGTGACGCTGGCGACGATGTCGTGCCAGCCGCGACGGCCGCTCTCGATCGCCTCAAGCGCCACGCGGATGTGAACCAGCCCATCCCGGTACTGGACCCGCAGCGGCTGCTCCCGGGCGAAGGTGATGACGACATCCTCGGGGAGCTCGTCGGGGATGTGGGGCTCGACGCCGGCCCGCTCGCAGAGGAGGTGGATGAGATCTTCCAGCGGCAGCTGCCGGCCGGCGAGCGAGAGCCGCTCGAGGGCGTTGTTGATCGCCGACTCATGGATCTGCACCGAGAGCATCGAGCCGTTGGGGGCCCGCGGCCGGGGCGTGTGGGCTGCCAGTTGGTCGTCGCCGGCCAGTCGCAGTCTCGCCATGGCGATGCCATCCTGGGTCTCGAGCGAAACGGGGGTCGGCTCGAGCCCCAGCTTCACCAGTGGCCCCCATGCCTGAGTGCGAAGCTTTTCCGCGGCGGCGAGAAGTTGCGGTTCGACTTGCTGGTCGACCTCCCGGCAGGCGCGGGCAACGATCTTGTCGATCACTTCCCGATTGGCCTCGGGGAGATGCTCGTCGTGCTGGTTGCGGGCGATGTTCCGGACGAGCGACCGCATGATCGGCACGCCGTCGAAGCTCGTCTGGATGTCCGCCAACTGCGAACGAGACGACGCCGATCCGGTGGCCTGGCCGAGTCGGAGGCCCGTTCCTCCCACGCTCACCGGCTTGCGGACGGTGAACGACGAAGAGCCGCGTGACGTCAGCGCGACAGGGCCCGACTCGGTGACCGTTCGGGAGGCGACGTCGCCGCGGACTTCGAGGACCAGCGAGATTCCGCGGGCATCGGGACTGAAGCGAACAGCGGTCGATTGTTCGACCCGACTCGTGCCGCGCACCTGCCGGCCGAGGACGGTGTCGTCAACCGGCGCTGTCGTCACCCTGGCCGGAGGCATCACCCGTTCCAAAAACTTCTGGTGAACGGCGACGCGGACGTTCGCTGCCGAGTAGTGATCCCGGACGGTGGTGGCGAAATCGACGAGGCTCATGATTCCGCTTTCTGCCAGAGCGTCGATCGACTCGACGGCCAGCGCCCCCTCGGCCGGGGTGGGAGTCGATTCGTAGCGCTCGAGGGTCGC
>CAMCCR010000122.1 GCA_945873085.1 Candidatus Kuenenia stuttgartensis
TCGTCAACGATCTCGCGTCGCTGCACCGCGACGCCGAGCCGGCAGCCTGGGATTGGCTGTCGGTGCCCAGGCCTCCCTCAGGCGACGCGCTCTCCGCGGCGGTCGAGACGCTCCGGGCGAGCGTGTTCGACGATTCTCGCGTGGCCGACGCCCGGGATGCCGCCATCACCGCCTTGGAGCAGTCCGACTGGAAATCGCTCCTCTCGAAGGGGATTGTGCCGAAGCTCCTCGCCGGCGAGACGAAATACCAGCGGAAGCCGATCGATCCGGCCGTCGCCGGAGCCTACTGGACGATCATCGATCTTTTGAAGTCAGTGATCCTGGCCCGCACCGCCACCCAGACCAGGGCGTTTCGGGATCTCCTCGACCACTATGCGGCCACCGCCGACCGGCTCATGGCCAGCGACGGGATGGTGTCGTTTGACGACGTCACCAGGCTCGTCGGCTCCGCCGCCGGCGACGGCACCCTCGATGCCGCACGGTGGCGCGGCATCCGGTTCGCGAAGCATCTCCTCATCGATGAGTTTCAAGACACGTCACCGAGCCAGTGGCGCGTCCTCGAGCGACTCGCGGAGCATGCCGTCACCGCCTCCGGCTCATTTTTTGCCGTCGGTGATCGGAAGCAGGCGATCTACGGCTGGCGCGGCGGGGCCGCGGAGCTCATCGATGCCCTGCCCCATTTCTTCGCCGCCGGAAAGCGGCCGCTTGTGTCACTCGACCTCGCCGCCAGCTATCGCTCGAGCCCTGCCATCCTCGACACCGTCAACCGGGTGTTCGAACGGCTCGCCAAGGCGGAGCCGCTCGCCGATCACGCCCGTATCGCTGCCCTGGCAAGCAGTGAGTTCCCGCGCCACCAGGCCGCCCGTGAAGCCCTCCCCGGCTGGGTGCGACTACGCACCTGTGCCGCCCCCGAGGAGGGGCAGAAGGGAACCGCGCTCCTCCTCGCCGCCGCGGCGACGAGGGCCGCGGTACTCTCCCGGGCCAACCCGGGGAAATCGGTGGGAGTCCTCGTCCGCACGAACAAGGCGGCAGAGCTGGTGATCGCAGAATTGAAAAGAAATGGCATCGTGGCCAGCGCCGAGGGGGGCCAACCGCTCGCCGATTCGCCCGCCGTTGAGCTCGTGCTCTCCGCCCTCCACCTCGTCGATCATCCCTCCGACGCGGCAGCCCGGTTCCACGTCGCCACCTCCCCGCTCGCTTCACTCCTCGGTCTGGAGAGCACCGGGGCCGCCGGTGACATCCCCGCTTCCTGCGTCGCGACGCTCGATCGGCTCCGCCGTGATCTGATCGATGAGGGGTATGGACCGGTGCTCGCGCGTCTGACCGCGGCGGTCGGCACGTCAGGCTCGCACCGAGATCTCCGTCGGCTCGAGCAACTCGTCGCCGCGGCCCGCGAGTGGGATCTCGAAGGGGGACAGAGCCGCGATGGATTGGTGCGAACAGCCCCGTTCGTCCACCACTGCCGGACGGTGAATGTCGCCGATCCGGTCGTGTCGCCGATCCGCGTGATGACGATCCACAAAGCGAAGGGGCTCGAGTTCGATCTCGTCGTCCTCACCGATCTCGATCGCAAACTCGTCGCCCACCCGCCCCGCGTGGTCGTCGACCGAAAGAGCCCCCTCGAGCCGATCCGCCGGATCCTCGTCCACGTCTCGAAGGAGAATCAGCCACTCCTCCCCGATGACTGGCAAGAGGTGTGTGCGGCGGCGAGCGACCCGGTGATCCGTGAAGCCATCGCCACGCTCTATGTCGGCCTCACCCGGGCCGCTCAGGGCATGGAGATTCTCATCCGACCGGCGACCGACAAGGAGCGGTCGATCCCCAAGACCCTCGCTGGCGTGATCCGCGCTACCCTCCCCGAGACTCCCGAAGCTCCGGCCGAATCGATGCTCTGGATGCACGGCCACCGCGCTGATCCCGCTGACGATTCCCTCCCGGCCGACGGCCCCGCTGCACCGGCACCGGTCGTGGATTCCGTGGAGCACGGGTCGATCGCGGCACCGAGCACGCGGCGTCGCACGAAGCCTGCGACCGTCGCCACCGCGGATCGGAGGCCCGGACAGGCATCACCGCCCGGTGAGCCCACGCTGCCGATTCTCCTTCGCCCCCTCCAGGATGGTCAGCGCCGGCGTTCCCGCCCCCGTCACACCCCCTCTTCGGCCGAAGGGGGGAGGATCATCAGCGCCCAGGCCCTGCTCGACACAGGCTCGCGGACGGCGCGGAGCGTCGGCACGCTCCTCCATGCCTGGATCGAGCAGGTCGGTTGGGGGGATGACATCCCGGCCGACGACCTGCTGCGGCGGATCGCTTGCCGGGAGCCGGCACTGGCCTCGCAGGTGGAGAGCCTGATCGCTGATTTCCGGACGATGTGTGCCTGCCCGACCGTGGCCGCCATCCTGGCGCGGCCGGGAAACCAGTTGCCGCGGAAGTTTGTCTCTGCCGAGCTCCCGGCCGGGCCAGCCGAGCCGAGCCTCCACCGGGAACAGGCGTTCGCCCTCGACGACGGGGAAGGAACGCTCCTGGGGATCATCGACCGGATGGTGCTGTGGCGACGGTCAGGAAGGACGGTCGCCGCGGAGCTGATCGACTTCAAGTTCGATGGGCTCGGCGGCGACGGGAAGAGCGCTTCCCGCGCCCGGGTCCGCACCGAGAAGACGGCGTTCTACACCCCGCAACTCCAGGCCTATCGCCGGGCGGTCGCCGGACTCCACGACCTCGATCCGGCACGGATCTCATCCGAGCTGGTGTTCATGCGATCCGGGGATGTCGTGCCGATCACCGACTGAACAGCGCTCCGCGGCCACGTTTGCCAACAAAGGCCTCCCCTGCTCACGGTGCCCGCGCCCCGGCCTTGATCGCAGCTTCCACCTTCTCCAGGCGGCGGCGGTCATCCGGCGACAGCCGCTCTTCGTCCAAGGCTTTCTCACGGGCGGTGGCGAGGGCGTCGCCGGCCCCCTCGAGATCCCCCATCGCCGCCTGGATGACAGCGAGATGGAGGAAGTTCCGCGGGGTCGGCTGCAACAGGATCGCATCCGAGACATCCTCGAGCGCCTGACGATTCTGCCCCTTGGCCAGTCGCACCATGGCCCGCGAGTCGAGCAGGTCGGTCGTCGGCCCCAGTTCGGCCACGGCAGCGTCGATCAGCTTCGTGGCCTCGTCGGCTGTCTCTGGATGGGCGATGTCGAAGGCCAGATTGGCGGAGACCAGCCCACGCAATCTCGGGTCGAGATCCTGGGTGCCGAGGAGGTCACGGTAGGCCTTCATCGCCCGCGACGTGCGACCGAAGGCATCCTCGAGGGTGGCCGCCGAGAACGCGACCTCAGCCGCGCCGGGATTCTCACGGCGAAGGGTCGCCGCGATCCGCTCCACGTCGGCCAAGGCATCCGAATCAGGATCGGCATCGCTGTACCTTGAGATTGCGAGGAGAGTCTCGAGGAAGGCCTGCGGCGAAACCTCGCCACGGACCGTCTCTGCCAAGGCGATCGCTTCTTTCGTGCGATGGCGACGACCGAGGGATCGCGCCTGGAGGAGGACCCCGTCCTTGGCCAGCCCCGCACACTCGTCGAACACCTTGCCGGCCTCCTGGTGGAACCCGAGCTCGTCGACGACCATCGCCGACATCAGCATCCGACTGGCGTTCGCATCGGTGACACGGACATCTGGCATGAGTCGCTTGAGCGCGAGCGCCACCGCGCTGTCATCCCCTTGCGCCTTCGCCACCTTCGCGACGAATCGGAGCGTGCCCGGGGCATCCGGCGAGACCACCTGGAGTTTGGCGAGCCAGTCCTGCGCCCCGGCGACATCCCCCTCGTCGAGGCACAGGTCGATGAGCATGGCAAACATCGCCGTGCTTCCATCCACCGACAGGGCGGTCTCCCCGATGTTCTTGATCGCTGAGGGCCGGAGGCTTGGCACGAGGATGGCGCGGGCCCTTTCCCGCATCACCTTCTCCTGAACCGTCAGCGGTCGACGCTCCGCGAGAATCTCCAGAACCTGCAGCCCACGCCGCCAACTCGTCGGCTCGTTGCGGCCGAGGAGAAGCGAGGCCTCGAGGGCCATGTCATCGGCCGTCTGCCGTCCATCGCTGTCGACATTGAGGGCCAGCAGGGCAATCGCCTCGAGGAACTCCCGGTAGCTTCCCCCCTGCGCCATCTGGCCGGCCAATTGACGACGCGCCCAGGCGACGGTCGGCGAATCCTTGGCCGCCGGGAGCCCCACGATCCGCTTCAGCTCCTCGCGGGCCTGCTTGAAACGCCCCCGCGCCACATACTGCTCGACGAGCCTTCGCGCGGCATCGAGATCGTCACCATTGGCAGCGACCGCCTCCCGGTACGCCGACTCGATCTCGTCTCCCCCGCCGAGTAATCCGGCGGCAAACTCCTTGAACCGCGTCTTGGCCGGCTCCTCGAGCGTCGCGAGCGCCGCGTCGCGGGTGGCCCGCGCCTCCGCCTCGAGCTTTCGCTCCACCTGGAGCCGGAGCAGGCTCCGGCGCGGGGACTGATTCTGCGGGGCGATCGCCATTGCCTTCCGACAAGCCGCCTCCGCCTCATCGAGCTTTCCGCAGCGGGCAAGGAGTGCGGCGTACCACGTGAGCAGTTCGGCATTCTCCGGATCTTGGGAGGAAAGGCTGGCACCGAGCCGGAGCGCCTCTTCTGGATTGCCGCTGGCCGCCAGGGAGTCGGCGCGGATCCGATCGACGGCCGGGCCGCCAAACGACCCGAGCGACGCGATCACCGGCGCGGCCTCGCCGAATCGCCCCATGGCCACGAGGAGAACGACGAGCCGACGCCGGGCCATGGGCAGACTCTCCCCGCGCCGGATCGCGCGGCGGAGGTGCCCGATCGCAGCGGCCGGGTCCCCTTCGAGTTCAGCGATCGACGCCTGTGTGCGCACTGGGGCCTCCCAGTCGGGGCGCTCCACGGCAGCCTCCTCGAGAAGCTTCCGTGCCCCCTCGAGCGTCTTCTTCTCGTCCGCAGTGAGCGGGTCAACGTCCGTGCCGTCGTTGCCGAGCCTGGCGGCACGGATGGCGACGATCTCCTTCACGGCCCGAGAGACGTGGCTGATCGCCGTCTCGGCGCCGAATTGCTTCTCGATCAAGGCCGCCTGTGTGGCCACCTCGTTGGCATCATTGCGATCGGCAGCGATGTCAACGAGCATCATCCTCACCTGCATGTCGTCGGGATCGTCGGTGAGGATCGTCTCGGCCACCTGCCGTGCGGCTGACTCGGCCCCCTGCCCGATCTGGAAGGCGAGCCATTGACGCCGCGTCGCCCGGGCGACATTCACAGGCAACGCCAGGATCCGACGTTGGAGATCCGCCGGACGATCTCCCCAGGCGTCGCGATCCGTTCTGACAAGCAGGTCGATCTCGGCGCTGAGCAGGCCGGGAGTGGATCGCAGCGATTCCGGGGCGGCCTCGATGCGGGCCCAAGCCTCCGCTTGACGATCGCTTTCGGCAAGGAACATCGCGAATTGCGCCAGCAGCGTCACACTGTCGGGATGGGCGGCTACCGCCGCCTCCGAAGCCAGGAGCGCCCCGGCCGCATCCCCCTTGGCCGCGAGCACGTCGATGCGAACGCGTGCGGCCGACTCCGGCGGCAGCGTCCCTTCGGCGGTCAGGGACGAGACGAGGTCATCGACGACCGTCCAATCGCGCTCGGCCTCCGGGCGCCGCCCCTGCTCGGCGATGCGCATTCTCAACAGCGAGCGCCAGATCTCGGGCCGGGCGGCGAGGGTCTCCGGCGGCATTCCCGCCGCCATCCGCTCGACGATCGCGACCGCCTCTTCCTGTCGGCCGGCCTGTTCGAGTTCCGTCGCCTCGAGAAACTTCGCCAACTCCGATTCGGGAGCCGCGGCGGCCAAGCGACGGCGCGCCTCCGCGGCTTTCTCGGTGTCCCCCAGCGCGTCATGGCAGCTCGCCATGGCGATGTCGGCGCGGCGGTTGAACGACGGATCACCCGCCATGATCTCCTTGAGCCGTTCCCAGGCCTTGAGCGACTGCGACCAGCGTCCCTCGGCCAATGCCACCGACGCCTCGCCGTAGACGATTCCCGGGGCACCCTCAGGGAGAATCTTGCCGGCCTCGGCGAGGAGGGTGCGGAGTTCTTCGATCTGTCCGGCATCGGCGAGGACGACGATCAGCTCGGAGATCAGGGGCTTGCTCGCGGGCATGGCCTCCCGCCCCGCGGTCAGGCCCCGGATCATGCCGGCGGTATCACCGCGGACACGGGAGAGCTCTGCCCGGGCCATGACCAGCGACTCGGAGAGGGGAGCGTCGGCGGGGATCGCCGCGAGCAGCGCCTCGGCTCGATCGGGCTTGCCCATGGCGAGCGCCACCGTGGCGTCGATAAGGACGCCCTCCTCGTCGGCCGGGGCGAGCGCCCGAGCCTTTGCAATCGCCTCCGCCGCCTGCTCGAGCTTCCCGTTCCTCCGGCTCCATCCCGCAAACACCTTCCAGGCCCGGGGGGAATCGGGGAAGGCGTCGACCATCCTGCGGAGCACCTCCTCGGCTGCCTGCAGCCGCCCCCTCCCCTCCGACATGATCGCCGCGAGGAACACAAACGCGTCGATGCGATCGACTGGCAGTTGCGTCCCCGGGATCGCCTGCGTGAGCTCGACGAGCATCTTCTCGACCTCGGCGGGATTTCCCGACTTCATAGCCGCCTGGGTGTAGAGCATGCCGATCCGCCCGAACCGCTCCGGATCCTGCTGCGCATCGGCCCGCTTGCGGAGTTCCGTCGCGTGGTAGATCGCCGCCTCGGTCTCGTTCGCCTCGAGGAGGAGGATGACGAGCTTCTCACGGAGATCATCCTCCTCAGGATTCCTGGTGACGGCCGTCCGCAGCACTTCTTTCGTCAGCGCCCATCGCTCGCGCGAGGGGTCTCCGGAGAAGGCACGGTCAGCGAGGATCTCTGCAAGTTGGAGGTGGCGCTGGTTGTCGGCCGGCCGGAGCGTCAGGTATTTGAGAAGCGGATCGATCGCCTCACCCGGGTTCCCCTCCGCCACCTTCTCGTCCACCGTCGCCAGGAGGGCGGCGGCGTTGCGCCTCACCTGGAACTTGTGGAGGACGTAGATCCCCCCCACCGCCCCCACGAGGAGAAGGACGAAGAGAAGGGCCATGCGGAAATTGATGCGGCGGGAGGCCATGAGGATCACCAGACAGGAGGAGGACCGCGCCGGGGGGCCCGGTTCGCGGCAGGAACGGCACGCGGAGCGGAACAGGACATTTCCCAGGCAGAGGATCCGGGAAACGGGGGCGTCCGGCCGATCACAACAACCGGACGGGGCCGCCACAGAAGGCGGCCCCGAAGAAAACGATCGAAAATCGAGATCAGGCTCGACAAGGCGGAGGGCATGGGATTCGAACCCACAATCCATTTCTGGACATCTGATTTCGAGTCAGACCGCTGGCCAATTCGCTTACCCTCCGAACCGGCACTGACAATGTAGATCACGATGGGAGGGCGCTCAAGTTCGGCCCTCCATCCGTCACATCCGGCACGCCCCATCGGCCCCCCTCCTCCCCGGCAATTTGAACTCCCGGCCCGGTGGAAGTAGTGTCAACTCCCAATGTTCGTCCACAAGGAACGTCTCGAATACGTGCTCGAGCGGGAGGATTACCTCTCCGAGGCCGTGCTGCGCACTGAGATTGACCGGCTTTTCCTCGCTGCCTGGCACCCTGTGGCGCTGACAGTCGACCTCCCCAACGACGGGGACTTCATCACCCTCGACCTCGTCGGCCGCCCCCTCATCCTCCGGCGGCACGCGGGCCGTCTCCACGCGTATCTCAACGTCTGCTCCCACCGCCACTGCATGCTCACCGAACTCCCGCGCGGGAATTCCCCGAAGCTCGCCTGCCAGTACCACGGCTGGGAGTATCAGGCGAGCGGGAAGGTCGACAAGGTCCCCGACGGTGGCTGTTTCAAGCCCTTCGATCGGGAAAATGCCGCCCTGCGGGTGTTCCCGGTCGAGACCTGCGGCGACCTCGTCTTCGTCCGCCTGACCACCGAGGGCCCCGACCTGCGGACCTGGCTCGGCGACTGGCACGAGCGGATCACCGCCGCCTTCGCCGCTCCCTACAGGTGCAACTGGCGCTACGCCGCAGACTTCGACTGCAACTGGAAGATCCCGGTCGAGAACACCGTGGAGACCTACCACCTCCCTCTCGTCCATCCAACCACGCTCGGCGGCTTCGGCCTGATCCCCGAGGAGGCCCAGAAGCACTGGCTGGAGGATCGGTCGACGACGCTGGTCTTCGACCTCGGTAAGGAGAGTGAGCCGGTCAAGAAGCAGCGGCAAGTCGTCGGCTGGCTCGGGGGCGGAACGACCACCGACCAGTATGTCCACCATCACGTCTTTCCAAACGTCGTCTTCACCTTCTCCGACCTGTTCACCTACTGTCAGGTCTATCTGCCCACCGGCCCGACCACGTCAAGGACCCTGGCCTGGATGTTCAGCCTCGATGGCACGAAGCGGAATCCGTTCGCCCGCGTCATCGCCAGACTGGCGGCGCGACACGGGGTGAAGGCCAACACCGCGATCCAGAAGGAGGACGCAAGCGTGTTCTCCGCCCAGCAGAAGGGGATCACCGCCACGCCGTTCCGCGGGTGCATCGGCACGCGCGAGGAGCGCATCTGGTGCTTCCACGACTACCTCAAGCGCGCCTTGTCCTGACAGCGTGCAGGCAGGGCGAGCCGCTGTCACCGCCTCCGCCGCACCCGGATGACACTCATGTCGACGATCGGCGTGGGCAGGACCTCCTCGATCACAAGCCCTGCCGGCTCGAGCAGTCGGGTGAACTCCCGTCGGGAACGCACCCGGCCACCGGTCCAGAACATCTGCTCGATGTCCCGGAGCTTCACCAGGCCGTCGACCCCTGATCGTTCGTCGAGCAGAGCCTCGATGATGAGCAGTGTGCTTGCGCCGTCC
>CAMCCR010000123.1 GCA_945873085.1 Candidatus Kuenenia stuttgartensis
CCGCCCAGGCGAGCGCAGCTGACCAGGAGCCCAACGAGGATGATCGTCTTGGGGAGCCGACGCATGGAAGGGGTTCCGGGGAGATGCATGGAGAAGCTCGGGTGTCAGTGATCGAAGAGGAACGGATAGGATACAGTCCTCTCCGCGACGGGGCTCGGCGTCGGTTTGCAGCCACGCGCCCCGCCGCCACGGAGGGCCCCGATAACGAGCGAGCCTGCGTGACCACGATCGCCCCAATCACCAACCGGCATCCTAACGCCGGGCCCCGGGGCGGTTTGCTCTGGGTCTCGGTCCATGCGGGAATTGTCTGGGGGGGCTTCGTTCTGGCCGGATGCGCACGGCCGCCGGCCCCTCCCCCCCCTCCGCCGCCCGTGCCCGAGGTGACCGTCGTCCCCTTCGAGCCCCGCGTCACGCCTGAGTGGATCGAGGTCACCGGGCGGATCGAAGCCGTTTCCACCATCGACATCCGCAGCCGGATTACCGGCTACCTCACGGAGGTTGCCTTCCGCGACGGCCAGTTCGTCAAGGCCGGGGATCGGCTCTACGAAATCGACGCCAGGCCGCATCAGGCCAAGCTCCTCGAGGCCCAGGGCAACGTCGAGAAGCTCCTCGGGGAACGCCGTTTCAGCGAGGTGCAGGTCGACCGCTACACGAAGCTCGTTGCCAAGGGGGCGGCGAGCCAGCAGGAACTCGACACTCACAAGGCCAGGCTCGAGGAGAACACCGGGGCGTTGGCCGCGGCCCGCGCCGAGGTGGAATCGGCCCGGCTGAACGTCGAGTTCTGCACGATCGTGTCCCCGATCGACGGCCTCATCGGGCGGACGCAACTCCAGGTCGGCAACCTCATCAACCAAGACCAGACATCCCTTGCCACCGTCGTGTCGGTCGATCCTGTCTTCGTCTATTTCAACCTCGACGAGCCAGCCTTCATCCGCCTCGGAAACAACCTCCGCGACAGCGTGGGCCGATCAGGAGAATCTCCCGACGCGATGACGGTGATGGTGGGCCTCGTCGATGACGTCGAGCGGACGTTTCCATACCGCTGCTCCGTCGACTTTCTCAACAATCAGGTCGATTCCCAGACGGCGACGATCACGATGCGTGGCCGGCTCGCAAACCCGTACGCCCCGACCTCCGGCCACAACGTGCCCCCCCGCTTCCGCCCCGGGATGTTCGGCCGCGTCCGCGTGCCGATCGACGAACCGAAGCAAAGGCTCTTTGTCCCGGAGGGCGCGGTCGGGAACATCCAGGATCACAAGATCATCTGGATGATTGATGCTGCGTCGAATGCCTCCGCCCGCGAGGTGGTCGTGGGCCAGAAGCTCGGGGGCTGGGTCGCCGTGACGCCACCCGATGCCACCAAGCCGCTCGATCCGGCAGGGCGGATCGTGATCCGCGGCCTGCAACGCTGCCGCGACGGGAAGCCCGTGGCGGCGGTCGCCGCGCGCGACGGCGAAGCGCCTGCCCCGCCTCCGGCCGTGCCGCTCTTCGAGGCCCCGGGGGGCGTCGCGGGTGAGACGGCGCCAGGCCCGGAGCCGGAGTCGCTGCCGAGCCCGTCCGGGGCGGAGCCGTGATCTCCCGGTTCTTCATCCAGCGGCCGATCTTCGCCAGCGTGATCTCGATCGTGATCTCGTTGGCGGGGCTCGTGAGCGTCCGCTCGCTCCCCATCTCCCTCTTTCCGACGATCGCGCCGCCGGTGGTGCAGGTCGTCTGCAGCTATCCGGGAGCCAACGCGGCCGTCGTCACCGAGACGATCGCGGCGCCGATCGAGCAGAAGATCAGCGGCGTCGACCGGCTCCTCTACATGCAGTCGCAGTCGACCAACGACGGCCTCTACTGCCTCACGCTCACGTTCGACGTCGGTGCCGACGCCAACCTCGCCGTGGTCCAGACCCAAAACAGGGTTCAACTGGCCATGCCGCTGCTTCCCGATGTCGTCCAGGAGCAGGGGGTGAGCGTCAGAAAGCGGTCGCCCGACATCCTCATGACGATCGACCTGCTCTCCCCCGATGGGCGGTACGACGACGTGTTCATGAGCAACTACGCCACGATCCGCCTCCGCGACGAGCTCCTCCGCTGCTACGGCGTGGGGGATGTGGCCCTCCTCGGCCAGCGCGACTACAGCATGCGGGCCTGGCTCGATCCCCAGCAGCTCGCCACCCGGGGGCTCTCCACCCGCGACGTGCAGCGGATGATGAAAGAGCAGAATCTCCAGGTGATCGGGGGAGTCGCGGGCCAACCACCATCGTCCCCCGACCAGCAGACACAGCTCGTGGTGGCGGCACGGGGACGGCTCGAGACTCCGGAGCAGTTCGGCGAGATCATCCTCGCCGCCGATCCCGACACCCCCGGCACGCCGCTCGTGCGTCTCCGCGACGTCGCCCGGATCGAACTTGGAGCCTCGTCGTACGACCAGATCTGCCGCTACAGCGGGGCCCCGTGCGTCGCGATCGCCATCTTCCAGCTCCCCGGCACAAACGCCCTGGAATGCTCGCGCGCCATCAAGGTGAAAATGGAAGAGCTCGCCACCCGGTTCCCCGACGGGCTTACCCACACCATCGGCTACGACACGACGCCGTTCATCACCGACTCGATCGGGGAGGTGGTGAAGACGCTCCGCGACGCGGTCGTGCTCGTGGGGCTCGTCGTGCTCCTCTTCCTCCAGAACTGGCGGGCGACACTGATCCCGCTGGTGGCCGTGCCGGTGGCGATCGTCGGCACATTCGCCGCCATGGCGGCGATGGGCTTCAGCATCAACACCCTGTCGCTGTTCGGCCTCGTGCTCTCGATCGGGATCGTCGTCGATGACGCGATCGTCGTCGTCGAGAACGTCGAGCGGTGGATCGCCACGGGGCTTGCCCCCCGCCAGGCCGCGGAAAAGGCGATGGAGGAGGTCACCGGGCCGGTGATCGGCGTCGCCCTCGTCCTCTCCGCGGTGTTCGTGCCGTGCGCCTTCATCGGCGGAGTCACGGGGCTATTCTTCCGTCAGTTCGCCCTCACGGTCTCCGTGTCGACGATCCTCTCGGCGATCAATTCGCTCACCTTGAGCCCCGCGCTTGCGGCCATCCTCCTCCGCCCCCACGATGCCAAGCCAGATCCCCTCGAGCGCCTCCTCGATCTCCTCCTCGGCTGGGTCTTCCGACTCTTCAACCGTGGTTTCGGGGCGCTCACGGCCGGGTATGGCGGGCTGATCGCATTTCTCCTTCGCCACGGTGGGCTGGTTCTTGGCGCCTACGGCCTGCTCGTGCTGCTCACCTGGAAATTGGCGGCCGTCTATCCCGTCGGATTCATTCCCCTCCAAGACCAGCGCTACCTCATCGTCACCGCCCAGTTGCCCGACGGCGCCTCCTTGCAGCGCACGAGTGGCGTGCTCGACCGGCTCGATAGAATCGCCCGCGATATCCCCGGTGTCAGCGAGACGCTCACGATCGCAGGCACCTCGCTGCTCTACAACGCCACCGCCCCCCACTGGGGCTCGATGTTTCTCGTCCTCGACGACTACGACCAGCGTCGCACGCGCGAGACGTCGGCGATGGGGATCATCGCCGAGATGCGGAAGCGCTGTCGGGCGGAGGTGAGCGATGCCGAGGTGGGGGTGTTCCCCGCCCCGACCGTCAAGGGGCTCGGTACCGCGGGAGGCTTCAAGCTCTACGTTCAAGACCGAACGAACCTCGGGCCCCGGGCCCTCCAGGAGGTCACCGAGGGGCTGGTGACAACGATGGGGGACTGGCATCTCCCCTTCGTCCACACCGACTGCCGCGCCGATTCTCCGCAGACGTTCCTCGACATCGACCGCACCAAGATCCGGGCCCTCGGCATCCCCGTCACGGCCGTCATGGAGACGCTCCATGCCGACGTCGGCTCGGTCTACATCAACAACTTCAACCGCTTCGGACGATCGTGGCAGGTGAAGGTCATGGCCGACGCCATGTTCCGCGATTCGGCGGAGGAGATCCTCGGATTGAAGGTGGCAACCGGCCGGGGAGAGAGCGTGCCGCTGGCGACGGTGCTCACGCTCCGCGATGACGTTGGCCCGACGATGATGATGCGCTACAACGGCTTTCCAGCCGCCGCAATCACCGGCATCCCGAATCCGTTCGAGAGCGGATCGTCGCTCATCGACCGCGTCGCCAAGACCGCGTCGACGGCCCTGCCGGAGACGTTCTCGTACGAGTGGTCGGAGGTGTTCCAGCTCCAGATCCTCGCCGGAAACACGGCCGGGGTCCTCCTCGGGCTGGGCGTGGCCCTGGTGTTCCTGGTGCTGGCGGCGCTCTACGAGAGCTGGCTGCAGCCGCTGGCCGTGGTCCTCGTCGTCCCGCTGTGCCTCCTGGCGGCGATCATCGGCTTGGCCGTGGCACGGCTGCCGATCGACATCCTCGCCCAGGTGGGGCTCGTCGTCCTCGTCGGCTTGGCCTGCAAGAACGCGATCCTGATCGTCGAGTTTGCCCGGAAGCTCGTCGATTCCGGGGAGACGCCCCGGTCGGCCACGCTGACCGCGTGCCGGTTGCGCCTCCGGCCAATCCTCATGACGTCGGTCGCCTTCATCCTCGGAGTGCTTCCGCTCGTCATGGCCAGAGGGGCCGGCGCCGAGATGCGCTGGTCGCTGGGCATCACCGTCTTCTCCGGCATGATCGGCGTGACGCTGTTCGGCATCGTCATCACCCCCGTCTGTTACCATCTCCTCGCTTCGGCCGTGGCCCACCGAACAGGCAGCCCGGGGGATCCACCACGCCGGCACCTGCCCGCAGAACGCCCATGATCGCGCGTTACTTCATCGCCCGACCGATCTTCGCCGCGGTGATCTCGATCGTGCTGGTGCTCGCCGGCGGCGTCGCTGCCTTCGTCCTCCCGACGACGCAGTATCCCGACATCACCCCTCCCACGATCGAGGTGTCGACGGTCTATCCGGGGGCGAACGCCGAGATGGTGCGCGACACGGTCGCCGCACCGATCGAGCAGCAGGTTAGCGGCGTCGAGAACGCGCTGTCGATGAGCTCCCTGTCGACGAATGACGGCCGCTACCGGCTGATCGTCACCTTCGCCCCGGGCACCGATCCGAACATGGCGCAGGTGCTGACGCAGGTTCGCGTCACCCTGGCGCTGCCGACCCTCCCGTCGCTGGTACAGCGGGAAGGGGTCGCCGTGCTCAAGAAATCGCCGGCGCCGATGATGATCGTCAACCTCACCTCCGAGCGCGACCCGGCAGGCAAGCCACTCTACGACGAGACTTTCATCTCCAATTACGCGACGATCCAGCTCCGCGACGAGTTGCTGCGCGTGGAGGGGGTCGGCGACGTCGACTTCATCGGCCAACGCGACTACAGCATGCGGGCCTGGCTCGATCCGGAGCGGATGACCGCGATCGGTGTCTCCTCCGGCGACGTGCGCCTGGCCCTCGAGCGTCAGAATCTCCAGGTCGCCGCCGGCAGCATCGGCCAGCAACCGGCACCGGAAGGACAGGCTTTTCAGACGCCGCTGGCGGCCCTCGGCCGGCTGATGACCGCCGAGGAGTTCGGGGACGTCGTCGTCAAGGAAAACGAGGCGGGGCAAGGGGGCGCTGCGGCGGTCATCGTCCGGCTGCGGGATGTCGCCAGGATCGAACTTGGATCGCAGCAATACGACCAGATCTGCCGCCTCGACGGTGAGCCGAGCGTGGGGATGAACATCTACCAGTTGCCCGGATCGAACGCGCTCAAGACCGCGGTGGAAGTAAGGAAGCGGCTCGACAGGCTTCAGGACCGGTTCCCCGCCGGGCTCCGGGCGGACATCGTCCACGACACCACCCCCTTCATCGAGGAATCGCAGCGGGAGGTGCTGCGGACGCTCGGCATCGCGGTGGTTCTCGTGACGATCGTGATGCTCCTCTTCCTGCAGAAGTGGCGGGCCACGCTGATCCCGTTGATCTCCGTTCCGGTGGCGATCATCGGGACACTCGCGTTCATGGAGGGGTTGGGGTTCAGCCTCAATTCGCTCTCGCTGTTCGGGCTCGTGCTGGCGATCGGGATCGTCGTCGACGACGCGATCGTCGTCGTCGAGAACGTGGAACGCTGGATCGGGGAAGGGCTCTCGCCGCGGGCGGCGGCGGTGAAGGCGATGGAGGAGGTCACCGGGCCGGTCATCGGCGTTGCCCTCGTGCTCTGTGCGGTGTTCGTTCCGTGCGGATTCATCACCGGGATCGTGGGGGAGTTCTTCCGCCAGTTCGCCCTCACCATCGCCGTGTCGACGGTGCTCTCGGCCATCAACTCGCTCACTCTGAGCCCCGCGCTCGCGGCGCTACTCCTCCAGCCGGAGGGCTCGCCCCCCGATCCGGTCGATCGGCTCTTGGGGCTGCTGTTCGGCTGGTTGTTCTGGGGATTCAATCGGTTCTTCGCCATGATCACGGCGGCCTATGCGGCCCTCGTTGGACTGTCGCTGCGGATCTGCGTGCCGATCCTCTTGGTGTTCGTCGCCCTGCTCGGGCTCACCTGGCGGCTGCTCACGGAAACCCCCGTCGGCTTCATCCCCCAGCAGGACAAGGGCTATCTCATCGTCGAAGTGACGCTCCCAGACGGGGCGAGTGTGCAGCGCACGGCGGCGATCATGGGGCAGATCGAGGCGCTCGCCAGTCGCGAGCCGGGCGTGGTCCACAGCCTGGGGATCGCCGGCCAATCGCTCGTCCTCGGGGCCAACGCCGCCAACCGTGGCGGCATGTACCTCCTCCTCGAGCCCTTCGCCCGCAGGCACGGGCCTGCGGCCACCGCCGGCGCTATCGCCGCGCGGATCCGCGCGGGCTGGGGTGCGGGGATCGAGGGGGCTGTGGTGGAGGTGTTCGAGCCGCCGCCGGTCGACGGGCTCGGCAGCATCACCGGCTTCAAACTCGTCGTGGAGGATCGGGGCGACTACGGGCCGGAGACGCTCGAATCGACCGTCACGGCGTTGATCGAGGAAGGCTCTGGCGACCCACGCCTCCGCGGCCTGTTCGGCAACTTCTCCGCCAGCACCCCCTGGCTGTTCCTCGACATCGACCGCGAGAAGGCGATGTCGGTCGGCGTGACGATGCAGGACATCATCGACACGCTCCAAATCCAATTGGGATCGTTTTACGTCAACAACTTCAATCGCTTCGGCCGGTCATGGCAGGTCAACATCCAGGCCGAAGGGACCCATCGGCAGGATATCCGCGAGGCGATTGAGAGGATTTCCATTCCCAATGCCCAGCGGATTCCGGTTCCTCTGGCGACGCTCGTGCGGGTGGAGGACAGGCTCGGGCCGTCGCTGGCCATGCGCCACAACCTCTACCCCGCCGCGGCGCTCCTCGGGGCCCCGGCCCCCGGCACGGGGAGCACCTCGGCCCTGGCCGTCATGGAGGAGCACTTCGACGCCCTTCAGGCCCGCGGCAAGATCCCCCCCCTGATGGCATGGGAGTGGACGGAGATGGCCCAGATGCAGGTCCGTTCCGGGTCGACGGCCGGCACGCTCCTCCTCCTCGGATGCGTCCTCGTGTTCCTCGTCCTCGCCGCCCTCTACGAGAGCTGGCGGCTCCCCCTCGCCGTGATCCTCGTCGTCCCGATGGCGATTCTCTCGGCGCTCGTCGGCATCAGGCTCGTCGGCGAGGAGATGACGATCTTCACGCAGATCGGATTCATCGTCCTCGTGGGCTTGGCCTGCAAGAATGCGATCCTCATCGTCGAGTTCGCCCGCCAGCTCGTCGGGGAGGGGAGAACGCTCGCCGATGCCACGGTCGAGGCCTGCAGGCTGCGACTGCGGCCGATCCTCATGACCTCCCTGGCGTTCATCCTCGGGGTCGTGCCCCTGCTGGTCGCCGAGGGGGCAGGCGCCGAAATGCGGCGCACCCTCGGTCTGTCGGTGTTCAGCGGGATGCTCGGGGTGACGCTGTTCGGCTTGTTCCTCACCCCTGTCTTCTTCTTCGCGCTGTTGTGGTGGTCGCCGCCGGCTGCGGAGAAGCGTGGGGGAGATTGAGGCTAGCGCGGTTTCCAATCCCGCAGCCATTCCCGCCACAGGCACCAGGCGTCGAACCGGCGCGGCGGTGTCTTGCCGCGGTAGTCGTCGCACTGCACCCGCTCGAGGACTGGGGTTGGGTCACAGCAATCGTCGCCATCACCCCGGAGCCGGATCTCCCAGCCTCCACCGAGTGCCCGATAGAGCTGGATCATTCCGGTAGCGGTGGCGCCGACGTTGTCGTTGAGGCGGATCTGCTCCTCGACCTGGTTCTTCTGGACGACGAACACCCGATTGAAGTCGGCCGACCCCTCCTTGTATTGGATTTGGACGAGTTCCACCGACCGAGTCGCTGCGGCGAGCGCCTCGCGCTGCTTCGCTGTCGCCTCGCCGGCCTTGATGAAGGTCACGATCCCGTCCTCGGCCTCGCGTCCCGCCTGGAGCACCGTGTTCTGATAGCGGGCCGCCAGCGCCTGAAATCGCGCATCCTGCTGGCGGATGTTGTTGAGGATCCGGCCGTAGTTGAGCACCTTCCAATCGACGACCGGCGCCACGAGGCCGAAGGTGGAGTCGGTCTGGAACAGCTCCCCGAGCTCGTTGGCGTAGACCCCGAGGTAGCCGTTGATCGAAAAGGCGGGATAGAGATCAGCTTCGGCGACACCGATCTTTGCCGACTGGGCCGCCACGAGCCTTTCCAGCTGGCGGACATCGGGGCGGCGGCGGATGAGATCGGCTGGAATGCCGATCGCCAAGCTCTGAGGCGCCACAGGAATCTCCCCCTCGCCGAGGAGGACCGTGAGATCCTCCGCCGGAATTGCCAGGAGCAC
>CAMCCR010000124.1 GCA_945873085.1 Candidatus Kuenenia stuttgartensis
ATCTTCGGCTCCGGCGACCAGACTCGGAGCTTCTGCTATCGCGACGACCTCATCGACGGGATGATGCGGATGATGGCCGCCCCGGACGACTTCGTCGGCCCGGTGAACATCGGCAATCCGGGCGAGTTCACGATCCGTGAATTGGCCGATCTGACAGTCCAGCTGTGTGGATCGTCGTCGGAGATCGTCCACCGGCCCCTGCCGGTCGACGATCCCGAGCGCCGCCGCCCCGACATCACACTCGCGCGCGATCGGCTCGGCTGGGAGCCGACGATCCCCCTCCGCGAAGGGCTCGAGCGGACGATTGGGTGGTTTCGGACGGTGGACCTCGCCGACTATCGACCGCCGACGCCGAACTACTGAGCCGGCGTCTTTCCCCACCGGCCCGACCTTCTGATGACGACCGGGCGGAGGAGCAGGGCCGCCGCCGTCACCGCTCCGATGCCGGCGACGAGCCCCAGTTCGTCGTAGGCCCAGTCGAGGATGTCGGCGAATCGCCCGAACAGCGGCTGGGTGATCTCGTCGGCTGCCGCAAACAGAGCCAGCGCCACGAACACCGTTGCAGCCGATCGCCAGTTCCATCCGCCGCGGGAGGCGACGGCCGCCGCCACCGCACCCCCGAGGAGGGTGTAGGCGATGAGGTGGAGCGTCTTGTCGCCCGGGGCATTGGGCCCGACGAGCTCGGCCGGCTTTGGATGGTGCGTCGCGGAGACGAGAACGCAGGCGTAGACCGCCGCGAGAAGGTCGAGAACCCTCTGCCACAGCCCGGGAAGGGCATCGGGCGGGGGCGGAATTGGGCTTCGTCGAGCGTCAGTCATTCGCTACCTTCCTCCCCCTTCGCATCCGGCCGACGCCCCATGGGCATCGGTACCGGCGGAGCATACCGGAGCCCCAAGGCCCCCATACCCCCACAGTTCGGTGAGTCGACGCCCGAGAGCGCCGGCCCGGACGCTTAGGAGCCCATCCCCATGGAGCGCACGCAGTTGTCGGCGGTCGTCCTCGAGTTGCTCGAGAAGGAGACAGGGGAGACCTACCCCGCCGTCGAGGAATCGACCACGCTCCGCGAGGGCCTCAACCTCGACTCGCTCGACATGGCCGGCCTCGTCCTCCATATCGAGAGCCATTTCGGTATCCAGATCGAGAGCGAGCTCCTCGACGGCATCCAGTCGGTCGGTGATCTGCTCAACGTCCTCGAGACGAAGATCGCCGCCAAATCGCTCCGCAAGGCGGCCTGAGCCCCCGGCAGCACGGTCACCGAGCACTCTCGATGCCCCACATCTCCTGTCCCGTCGCGGTCCATGCCAACGTCACCTGCCATGCGGCGGGAGTGGCTGCGCTGCGCGAGGCGTCCGTGCCGGGAGCGCCGCCGCTGCCGCCACGATTCCTCCGCCACGCCGACGAGCATACGGTCGTCGGCATCCGCGCCGTGCAGGAAGCGATGGCCGCAGTTGGCCGCCGACAAGGCTCTTTTCCGTCCGCAGCGACCGATCGCTTCGCCGTCGTCGCCGCGCCGTGCGGCGCCGGCCGGCCGGCCACTGCCCGGACGCTCGTCAGCCTCCGTGACGGCGGGCCGGTGACCGTCTCGCCGCACGTCGTCCCGCAGTGCTCGCTTCATGCTGTGGCCAGCGCCGTGAGCGTCGGCCTGCGGATCCACGGCCCCAACATCGGCGTCGGTGGTGGCCCCGAGGCGCTCTCCGAGGCGTTCCTCACGGCGCTGTCGCTCCTCGACGAGCCGGGCGTCGATGGCTGCTGGCTCGTGCTCACCGCCTGGGACGACGAGCCGACCCTCGGCGATCGGGGCGACCTCCCCGGCGATGCGGTCTGCCGAGGCGTGGCGCTGGCACTCGATCGGGCTGCCGCCGGAAGCCTCGAGCTTTCGCTCCGCACAGAGCCGAGCCTCACCGTGATCGACGAAGCGTCGCCGACCTTCCTCCCTGGCCGGTCTTCGCTCGTCGAGTTGGCGGCGTTTCTCGACCGAGCCGCCCAGGCTGGCGGAGGGGATCGTGACAAACATGACGACGGCTGCGGCTGGTCGTTCCGCCTCGGCTGGGGAGCGACGGTGCACCTCGAGCCCGCGCCGGCGCGGCTCGGTGCGCGGGAGTGGAGGAGGGACGCCGCATGAACCGTGCCCCCCTTTCCGCCGACCGGTCCGTCGTGATCACCGGGATCGGCGCCGTCACCCCTCTCGGCAACGATTTCGACTCCATCGCCGACGCGCTCCTTGCCGGGAGATCGGGCGTCGTGGAAATCGACGGCGCCGGATTCAGCCGTGAAGCCCGGCAGTTCGCCGCGCCGGTCGCCGCGATCCCGACGGTGGCAACCGACTCAGACAACGCCTTCGACCGTCTCGGCCAGATCTGCCTGGCAGCCTCGAGCGCGGCCAAGGCCGACGCCGGGCTCGGCGACCTCCGCGCCGGGAGAGGCCCGGTGGCCGGGGCGCGCGTCGGCCTCGTCCTCGGCATCGGCGCCGAGCAACTCAAGCGCTGGGAAGCCGATTTCCTCGCCGGCGGAGGGGAAGTCTTCTCTCCCGACAGGCCCGCGAGCCTTGTCCACCGGATCGCCGCCCGGCTCGGCATCCAGGGGCCGGCAGTGACCGTCGCGGCGGCCTGTGCCTCGAGCGGCTACGCGTTGGCCCTGGCCCGCCGCTGGATCGCCACAGGGCTTGTCGATGTCTGTCTGGCCGGTGGCTGCGACATCCTCAGCCCGACCGGCTTTGCCGCCTTCTACAACCTCCGTGCCCTCTCGCGCCGCAGCGACCATCCCTCCCGCGCCTCGCGCCCCTTCGACCGCGAGCGTGACGGCTTCGTGATGGGGGAAGGGGGCGCGGTGCTCGTCCTCGAATCGCGCCGCCACGCCGACGCCCGCGGCGCGCGGGTCCGGGGGGAACTGGCCGGGGTGGGGATGTCGGGAGATGCGGCGCACATGGTGATCCCCAGCGACGATCCGACCGAGGCAGCTCGGGCCATTCATCTGGCGCTGCAAAGCGCCGGCGTGCAGCCTGCCGACCTCGACTACGTCAACGCCCACGCTGCCGGCACTCCCGTCGGCGACGTCGCCGAGGCGGCGGCGATCCGCCTGGCGCTCGGCACCGCCACCGACCATGTCCCGGCGAGCTCGACCAAGAGCATGTCGGGCCATCTCGTCAGCGGCGCGGCCGCCTTCGAGGCGATCGCCTGCCTGGCCGCGATCGATCGCCAGGCGATCCCCCCGACGCTCAACCTCGATTCCCCCGACGAGCGCTGCCGGCTCGACCATGTGCCCCATGTCGCCCGGCCGCATCCCGTCACCGTGACCGCCAGCAATTCCTTCGGCTTCGGCGGGGCGAACCTCTGCCTCGTCATCCGCCGCGCCGCCTGATCCCTCACCCTTCCCCTGTCGTTTCCCTGGAGACTCCCACGATGACCACCTGCTCCTCGCAGAGCGATTGCCGCCGCCCCGCTGATCCCGCCAGCCCGCCGCTCCCCGCCGCCGAGATCGACTCGCTCCTCGAGCGCCTCGTCGCCGAATGGCATGTCGTCGATCCGGGGCACGCAGCCACCGAGCTCGAGGGGCGGATCTGCGATCTTCATAAGTTCAACTTTCAGCTCTGGCACGAAGAAGACATCGCCCGTTCTCCCGAGGTGACCGACGCGCGGATCGCCGAGGTGAAGCGGAACATCGATCGCTTCAACCAGGCGCGCAACGACGCCATTGAGAAGGTCGACGACTGGCTCGTCACGGAGCTCGCTGCCCGCGGCATTCAGGCCGCTGCCGGCACTCCCGCGGCCACCGAGACGCCCGGCTCGGCGATCGACCGGCTCTCGATCCTCGAGCTCCGCCGCTTCCACATGCGCGAGCAGCTCGACCGTGCCGATGCCACCCAGGAGCACCGCGAGAAGGCGGCGGCCCGGATGGCGGTGCTCGACGCCCAGCGCGGCCACCTCATCGATGCGATCGACCGTCTCCTCACGGAGATCTTCCTGGGCCAGCGGCCGCTGCGTGTCTTCCGGATGATGAAGATGTACAACGATCCGTCGATGAACCCGTATCTCTACAAGGCCCAGAGCCGGGCGGCGGCCTGATCCGCTTGGGCTCCGCCGGGAGAGTTTCGTCTCCATGTTCGAACATCGCCGCGAATCGCTCCTCCCCCGGCGGGCGTTCGCCCGGCGGGTGGCGTGGCATCTCTCCATTGCCAGCGTCGTGGTGGCGCTGGCGCTGGGGTTCGGCGTGGTCGGCTACCACTGGCTCGGCGGGCTGCCCTGGATCGACGCGCTCGTCAATGCGTCGATGATCCTCGGCGGCATGGGGCCGGTCGACCCGATCTCCTCGCCGGCGGGGAAGTTGTTTGTATCGTTCTATGCCCTGTTTTCCGGGCTCGTCTTCATCGGCGTGGCGTCGCTGGCGATCGCGCCGTTCGTCCATCGGATCATGCACAGCCTCCACATCGAGGAGGAGTGATCCGGCGGCGCCGGTTGTGCGCCGCCTGGGGAACGGGTGAAATGGCGGGGTCCATCCCCTCCGGAGCTCTCCCGATGGCCCTCAAGAAAACCACCGCAGCCCAAGGATCGAAGGCCAAGCCGTCGCCAGCCAAGGCTTCGACGCCAAAGATTCTCGCCACCAAGGCCAAGGCCACTAAGGCCAAGGCTCACCAGGCGCTCGCGGCGAAGAAGGCCGCGCCGCGGGCCAAAGCCCCCGCGAAGAAGCCCGCCGCGGCAAAGCCGGCACGCCGCGCCGGGGCCAGTCGGCCTGAGGCCAATTCGATGGGGATGAAGCTCGTGCTGCTCCCCGCTGGCAGCTTCACGATGGGGAGCCCACTCACGGAGAAGGGGCGCGGCACCGACGAAGGGCAGCAGCGCGTGACGATCCTGACTCCGTTCCTCATCAGCCGCACGGTCGTCACGAAGGCCGAATGGAAGGCGGTGATGAAGACCGAGCCCTGGAAGGGGCAGCGCTGTGTCGTTGATGGGGACGACGCGCCGGCGGTGTATGTCGACTGGCACGATGCGGTCGCCTTCTGCCGCAAGCTCACCGTCCAGGAGCGGGCCGGCGGCTGGCTCGAGAAGGGGGAGCACTACCGGCTGCCGACCGAGGCGGAGTGGGAGTATGCCTGCCGCGCCGGCACCAAGTCGGCGTGGTCGTTCGGCGCCGATCCGCGCAAGCTCTCAGACTACGCCTGGCACTATGGCAACACGAGCGACCGCAAGGAGGCCTATGCCCACCGCGTCGGCCGCAAGAAACCCAATCCCTGGGGCCTTTGCGACATGCACGGCAACGTCTACGAGTGGTGCTCCGACTGGTACAAGTCGACGCTCGCTGGCGGGGAGAATCCGCAGGGGCCGTCGACCGGCACGATGAAAGTCCTCCGTGGCGGTGGATGGGGCTACGACCCGGCCCGCTGCCGGTCAGCCGATCGCAACAAGAACGATCCGTCGTTCACCGACTTCTCCGGTGGCTTCCGGATCGTTCTCGCTGGCGAGTGATCGGCGGCTGGCCCGCGGCGAGTGACCGGAGTTCCGGGAGTGCGGTATGAGAAGGGTGTCGATGAACACCCCAAGCCCCGGACGCTGTGGACGGAAGACCGGATACTTTCCTTTCCCGCCTGCCGCCGCTTGAAACGGAGCCCAGCAGCCATGCGACTACGAATCTATGTCGATACGTCCGTTTTCGGTGGGTGCGAAGATGTGGAGTTCTTGAAACCTTCTCGCCGCCTTGTGAACTCGATGGCGGCTGGTGAATACGTGTGTGTGATCTCCGAGGTGACTCTCCTCGAGTTGGAAAACGCCCCGGTGCTGGTTCGTGATCATTTGGAGCGCATTCCGGAATCGCTCATTGAGGTCCTGCCGCTCGATCTCGAGGCCGAATCGCTGGCTGCCGAGTACATCCGCGACGGTGCGGTGGGAAAACACCAACGGGCAGATGCACTTCATATCGCGATTGCAACAGCCGCAAGAGTCGACGTGCTCGTGAGCTGGAACTTCAAGCACATCGTCAACCTGCGCCGCATTCACGCTTTCAACGCGGTAAACTTGAAACAGGGCTATCCGATCCTCGAAATCCGCAATCCTCGGGAGGTGCTCGGCGATGAGTGAGACTCAAAAACAGACGGATACTGCGGTCGATCAGATGCGCGTGGTTCGCGACCGGTTCAATCGGGAAATCGAAGCAACAAGCGTGTCCGGGTTGCTTGATCGCGTTCACGGTCATCGGTATGAGAGTCCCCTCCTGCAGCGATTGGCTGCAAAGGCCGTGAGCAAGGCTGAGGTGTCTGGGAACGTCCGCGGCGATCATTGACCGTTGCCGCCCGCCCCGAACTCCCGCTTCAGTTCCCCGCTGCCGCTCACGAATCGCAACAAGAACGATCCCTCGTTCACCGACTTCTCCGGTGGCTTCCGGGTCGTCCTCGCCGGCGAGTGATCGGCAACTGGCACGCGGCCGTCCTTGGCCGCGCACCAGCGCCTTGGGAGGGTGACTCAGGCTCCGGGTTGGCTCACCAGCCCCAGCCGCGCCGCCAGCTGCGCCGGGCCACCCGGTTCCCGACGCGGATCGCATGGGCACTGGGGCCAACGTAGACCGGTGCCGGACGATAGACCGGCGCATAGTATGCCGGTCGGTAGAAGCTCGGACCGTAGAAGGCCGAGCCGTAGTACGGCGCACGGTAGGCGGGATAGCCCCAGCCGACCGAGCTGAACGTCGAGACATACCGCGGCCCGAAGCCGTACGCGCCCGGACCGTAGCCTGGGCCGAAGCCTGGCCCAAACCCCGGGCCAAAGCCGCCGACGGCGACCGGCCCGCCCCAGCCCCAGCCGCCGACCCACAGGCCCTGGGCGCTGGCTGCTTGCGGAACGCAGGCGATCGCCCCGCACACCACCGCCGCCATCAACCCACGACGAATGCTGTTCACGATGGTTCCAATCCTCCGGAGGAATCCGGGCCCGCCCTGGGGCCCGCTGCCATTCAACCTACCGCTTTCCTCCGAAAATCTCGCGTCTGCGGACGGGGCCAAACCCTGAACAGGGCCCGAGCCGGCCCCGACCGCGGTCCCAAGCCCGCTACACTTGCGTGCCAGCACTCCAGTGCCAGCATCTGTTCTTCCACGTCCTCCGTATCTTCCGCGCCGCCGGCTCCCCCCATGCCGCTCATCGAGGTCACCGCAGTCGCGAAGCACTACGACCTCGGCACGGTCCGCGTCGAGGCTCTCAAGGGGGTGTCGCTGGCGATCGAGCGTGGGGAGTATGTGGCCCTCGTCGGCCCGTCAGGGTCGGGCAAGTCGACGCTCATGAACACGCTCGGCTGCCTCGATCGGCCCACGTCCGGGAGCTACCGGCTCGACGGCCGGGAGGTGGTGACGCTCTCCAAGGACGAGCGCGCCGCGGTCCGCAATCGTCACCTCGGCTTCGTGTTCCAAAACTTCAACCTCCTGGCACGGACGTCGGCGCTCGAGAATGTCGAGCTGCCGATGATCTATGCCCGGGGGATTCCCGCCCGCGAGCGGCGCAAGCGGGCCCGTGAGGCGCTCGAGAGCGTCGGCCTCGCCGACCGGCTCGACCATCATCCGGCGCAACTCTCCGGCGGCCAGCAGCAGCGTGTGGCGATCGCCCGGGCGCTCGTCAACGGCCCGTCGATCCTCATGGGTGACGAGCCGACCGGCAACCTCGACAGCCGCACCGGCCAGGACGTGATCGCGCTGTTCCGACGTCTCAACCAGGAGCAGGGGCTGACGGTGATCATCGTCACCCACGACCCGGAAGTTGCCGCGAGCGCCGATCGCGTCGTCACGCTCCGCGACGGCCTGATCGTCTCCGACACGCCGACTGCGGCCCCGTCTCACTCATAGCGAAGCGCCTCGATCGGATCGAGCTGGGCGGCGCGCCTTGCCGGATACCATCCAAAGAACACGCCGACGATCGCCGCAAACAGAATCGCGAGCACGCCGGCCGGCACCGAGATCACGATCGGCCAATCGGTGCCGCTGGAATAGGCGTTGATGGCCATCGTCAGGCCGGCCGCCCCGGCCACGCCAAGCGCGAAGCCGACAAGCCCGCCGAGCGCCGAGAGAAGTACCGCCTCGAGGAGAAACTGCCGGAGGATGTCGCCGCCGGTCGCGCCGAGCGCCATCCGCAGGCCGATCTCCTTGGTCCTCTCGGTGACGCTCACGAGCATGATGTTCATGATCCCCACGCCGCCAACGAGGAGCGAGATCCCGGCGATCGAGGCGAGCATCGCCGTCATCACGCCGGTGACGACGCCGAGGGCCTTGGCGATCTCGGTCGTGTTTTGCACCTGGAAATCGTTCGGCTGCCCCGGTGCGATCCGGTGGCGGTCGGCGAGGAGGTGGCGGATCTCCCGTTCCGTGCCGCGCATCCCGTCGACGCTCCGGGCGGAGACGAGGATCGCGTGCACCCCCTTGAAGCCGTTCCCCACCAGCCGCTTGCGGGCCGTCGAATAGGGCATGAGGAGGATGTCGTCCTGATCGTCGCCGACGATGTTGGCCCCCTTCTTCTCGAGCACCCCGATGACCCGGAAGGGAATGTTGCGGATGCGGACGATCCCCCCGATTGGATTGGCTGTCTGAAACAGCCGCGAGGCGACGGTGGTGCCGAGAACGCAGACCTTCTCCGCCCCGGCCACGTCGCGTTCGCTAAAAAACCCCCCCCGGCGAACCTGCCAGCTCCGCACCGTCGGGTAGTCGACCCCGACCCCGAACATCTGCTTCGGGCTCCAGTTGGTGCCGGCATGGATCGCCTGGCCGGCCGCGGCCACCAGCGGCGTGACGGCGAGCACG
>CAMCCR010000125.1 GCA_945873085.1 Candidatus Kuenenia stuttgartensis
GTGGTGCGGAAGGTGATCGCCGTCCGCCCGACGACGGTGTCGATGATGTCGGCGACGACGGCCGAGGCGGTCGGCATCTGCCCTGCCCCGAGCCCGTGGAAGAACATCCGCCCGACGGCGTCGCCGACGATGCTGACGGCGTTGTAGGCACCGCGCGTCTCGGCCAGCGGCGTGCCGATCTTCACCAGGGCCGGCGCGACCCGCATCGCCAGTCGGCCGTTGCTCCGCCGGGCCACCGCCACGAGGCGGATCCGGTAGCCGAGTTCGGCGGCATAGCGGATGAGGTCGATGTCGACGGTGTCGATGCCGGTCCGCGGGATCTCCTTCCAGGGAACCCAGACGCCGAAGGCGAGGTGGGAGAGGATCGCGAGCTTTTGCGTGGCATCGGTGCCGTCGACATCCATCGATGGATCGGCTTCGGCGAAGCCCTTTGCCTGCGCGAGTGCGAGGGCCTCGGCGTAGCTCGAGCCGTCCTCCTCCATCCGGGTGAGGATGAAGTTGCTCGTGCCGTTGAGGATGCCGCGGATGCTCTCGATCCGGTTGGCGGCGAGGCATTCGCCGATCGCGGCGACGATCGGGATCCCGCCGGCGACCGCTGCCTCGAAGGCGATCGAGCGGCCGAGCCGGCGGGCGAGTTCGAACAGCTCCGGGCCGTGCTCGGCGAGGAGCGCCTTGTTGGCGGTGACGACATCCTTTCCGTTCTCGAGAAGCTCCACCATCATCGAACGGGCCGGCTCGAGGCCGCCGACGAGAAGGGCAGCAATCGTGATCGAGGGATCCTGCGAGATCGTGGCGATGTCGGTCGAGATCGGGATCGCCGGGAGCGTGCAGTCGCGGTCCTTGGCGGGGTCGCGAACGACCGCGGCAGCGACCTCGATCGGCCGGCCGGCATGGCGGGTGATGTGGTCGGCGGAGTCAACGAGGAGACGGACGACGCCGGAGCCGACGGTGCCGAGCCCGACGATGCCGATCCGCACCGGGTCGGTCGAGCCAGTGTGAGCCATGGTGGGGATGCTCCGGGAAAGGGAAAGTCTCGCAATGTACCGAGCGTAGCTTGGCGCGACCAACGCCGCTCCCCTGCTCCGGCCGGGGAGCGGCCTAGCCGCCGGGGAATCTGCCGGTCGTGCTGGTCGTGCCGTTGGAGGGGACGGTCTCGTGGGAGGGAACGGAGCGGGTCGCGTGGCCCGCATCGATGGCGTACAACGATTCGGCGGCGGGACGGCCCCGTCGCCACCGCTCCCACCCGTCCGACAAGCGCTGTCCCGCCCCTCATCGCCCGCAGGACCCCCGGCACGTGAAAGACTCCGCCCGCGACTTCCTTTTTCGTCTTCTCGGCACCCCCAGCCCATCCGGCTACGAGTGGCCGGTGCAGGACCTCGTGCGCTCGTATCTGGGCCCGATCGCCGACACCGTCTCGACCGACTCCCACGGCAACGTTATCGGCGTCAAGAATCCCGGGGCTCCGCTGCGGATGCTCCTCGCCGGGCACTGCGACCAGATCGGCCTCATCATCCAATACATCGACGCCGAGGGCTATTGCTCGGTGCAGCCGATCGGCGGTTGGGATCCGATGCAGCTGATCGGCTCGCGCGTGGTCGTGTGGGGAGCGGCGGGGCCGGTGCCCGGCGTCATCGCTCGCAAGCCGATCCACCTCCTCACCGAGGAGGAGCGGAAGGTCGTCCCGAAGATGAAGGATCTGTGGATCGACGTCGGAGCGCGGGACAAGGCCGATCTCGACGGGGTGATCCGGATCGGCGATTGCGTGACGGTGGAATTGCGCGTTCAGCCGCTCCGCAACAATCTTCTGGCCTCGCCGGCGATGGACGACAAGGTGGGGCTGTGGGTGGTGCTCGAGGCCTTCCGCCGGGCAGTCGTGGCGGGGCCCCTGGCCTGTGCGCTCCATGTCGCCTCGACGGTTCAAGAGGAAATCGGCCTCCGTGGGGCCCAGACGAGCGCTTTTGGCGTCGATCCCCACGTCGCGATCGCCGTCGATGTCACCCACGCCACCGACTGCCCGACGATCGACAAGAAGTCGGAGGGGGAGATCAGCCTCGGCAAGGGGCCGGTCGTGTTCCGGGGGCCGAACATGAACCCGCATGTCGTCGAGCGGCTCGTCGCCACGGCCGCTGCAAAGTCGATCCCGTTCCAGCTCTCGGCAAGTGGCCGGGCGACCCCGACCGACGCCAATGTCCTCCAAACGACCCGCGCTGGCGTGGCAACGGCGCTGGTGAGCATCCCCAATCGCTACATGCACTCGGCCGTGGAAACGGTGTCGCTCGACGACCTCGATCACGCTGCCGAACTCCTCGCCGGCTTCATTCGCGGCCTCGAGCCGGGGATCGATTGGAGCCCAGGCCCTCCCCGCCCCCGCTGATCCCCATCGCCGCTGATCCACAGCTCCGCTGATCCATAGCTCCGCTGCCAAAACGGCAGCAGTGGTGGGCCGAGGCCCCTGCAGGGGATCGAGCCGAGGATGAAAAACAGCGGGCCAGAGCCCTTTTCTGCCAGTTTTTTTCCCAGGCATCGCGTGACGGCACGCGGGTTGCTTTCCCAAGGGTGTCCGCTGGCGCTGCTGCCAAATCGGGGTGCCCCGGCGGACCCCAGCCGTACAACAGAACGTTTTCCAGTCTTTCCAGAGGAGATCTGACCCGTGGCCAAGCAAATGGTGTTCGACGACGAAGCCCGCCAGCCGCTGCTCGCCGGCGTCTCGAAGCTCGCCCGCGCCGTGAAGAGCACGCTCGGTCCCCGCGGCCGGAATGCCGTCCTCGACAAGGGTTGGGGCTCCCCCAAGGTCACCAAGGACGGCGTCACCGTCGCCGAGGACATCGATCTCGAGGATCCGTTCGAAAATCTCGGTGCCCAGCTCGTCAAGGAAGCTGCCAGCAAGACCAACGACGTCGCCGGTGACGGCACCACGACGGCCACCGTTCTTGCCGAGGCGATCTTTCGCGAGGGGCTGAAGATGATCGCCGCCGGGGCCGATCCGATGGCCCTCTCCCGCGGCATTCATAAGGCGGTCGAGGCGGTCTCGAAGTCGATCCTCGCCATGGCTACGCCGATCAACGAGAAGAACAAGAAGGAGCTGATGCAGATCGCGACGATCGCCGGCAACAACGATCCGACGATCGGCAGCGTTCTCTCCGAGGCCTTTCTGAAGGTTGGCAAGGACGGCGTGATCACCGTCGAGGAAGGGAAGCAGGCGGAGACGAGCGTCGACGTCGTCGAGGGGATGCAGTTCGACCGCGGCTACCTCTCCCCCCACTTTGTCACCGATGCCGATTCGCAGATCTGCGAGTTCGAAAACCCTTACATCCTCCTGTTCGAGGAGAAGATCTCCTCGGCCAAGCATCTCGTTCCGCTCCTCGAGGCGATCAGCAAGGCGGGCAAGCCGCTGGTGATCATCGCCGAGGATGTCGAGGGGGAAGCGCTGGCCACGCTCGTCGTCAACAAGCTTCGTGGCATCGTCCAGTCGGTCGCCGTCAAGGCCCCCGGCTACGGTGACCGCCGCAAGGCGATCATGGGCGATCTGGCCGTCCTCACCGGTGGGCAGGCGATCTTCAAGGACCTCGGCATCGCCCTCGACGCCGTCAAGCTCACCGATCTCGGCCGGGCGAAGAAGGTGATCATCGAGAGCGAAAACACGACGATCGTCAGCGGGGCTGGCTCGAAGTCGGCGATCGACGGCCGGGCGGCCCAGATCCGTGCCGAGATCGAGGGCACCGACAGCGATTACGACCGCGAGAAGCTCCAGGAGCGGCTCGCGAAACTCGCCGGCGGTGTCGCCCAGATCAACGTCGGGGCGGCCACCGAGACTGAGATGAAGGAGCGCAAGGCCCTCATCGAGGATGCCAAGAGCGCCACCCAGGCGGCCCTCGCCGAGGGGATCGTTCCTGGCGGCGGCGTGGCCCTCCTCCGCAGCGAGAAGTCGATCGATAAACTCGACCTCGAAGGGGACGAGAAACTCGGGGCAACGATCGTGAAGAACTCCCTCCGCTACCCGCTCGAGGCGATCGCGGCCAACGCCGGCGTCGATGGCCCGGTGGTGGTCAACCGCGTTCGCCACATGAAGGGCAAGAACGACGGCTACGACGCCGACAAGGAGGAGTACTGCGATCTCGTCGCGGCCGGAGTGATCGACCCGGCGAAGGTGGTGCGGACGGCTCTTCAAAACGCCGCCAGCGTCGCCGCGCTCCTGCTCACGACCGAGTCGCTGATCACCGAAATCCCCAAGGCCGAGGAAGAACATGGTGGCGAGGGCCACGATCACCACGGCATGGGCGGCGGCATGGGTGGTATGGGCGGCATGGGCGGCGGGATGGGTGGCATGGGCGGGATGGGTGGCATGGGCGGCATGATGTAAGCCACCGCCTGCTTCTGTCCCCTTGATGTCCTCCCTCCAAACAGATTTTTCTTCCCTCTTTTTTTTCCGGAGTGATTCACGATGGCTGCGAAGAACCTGAAGATCCGTCCGCTCGATGACCGTGTCGTAGTGACGCCCGTCGAGGCCGAAGAGCGCACCGCTGGGGGCATCGTCCTCCCCGATTCGGCCAAGGAGAAGCCGCAGCGTGGCCATGTCGTCGCACTCGGCCCCGGCAAGCTCCTCGACAACGGCACCCGTGCCCCGCTCTCGCTCGCCGTCGGCGACGAGGTGATCTACGGCAAGTACTCCGGCAGCGACATCGAAGTCGACGGCCATGACGTGAAGATCCTCCGCGAGAGCGAGATCCTCGCGAAGGTCTCCGGCTGACGTTTTCAAGCCCCGCCCGGCCCGACCGCATTGGCGGCGGGCCGTGGCCGGCTGCCCCTCCACACAACACTCTTTCCCAGACACAACCAGGCTCCCGAGGAGATCGTCCCGTGCCCAAGCAACTGCTGTTCGACGACCAAGCCCGTGCCAAGCTCCTGAAAGGCGTCGAGAAGCTCGCCGGCGCCGTGGCGGTGACGATGGGGCCGACCGGCCGCAACGTGATCATCGACAAGTCGTTCGGTGGCCCGACGGTCACCAAGGACGGCGTCACGGTGAGCAAGGAAGTCGATCTCGAAGATGCCTTCGAGAACATGGGCGCCAAGCTCGTCAACGAGGTGGCCTCGAAGACGTCCGATCTGGCCGGTGACGGCACGACCACGGCCACGGTCCTCGCCCGCGCGATCTTCCGCGAGGGGACGCGGATGGTGGCTGCCGGCTCCAACCCGATGGCCGTTCGCCGCGGCATCGAGAAGGCCGTCGCCGCGGCCACCGTCCGGCTCCACGAGATGGCCAAGAAGGTCGAGCGCCCCGAGGAGATCGCCCAGGTCGGCGCCATCTCTGCCAACAACGACCGTTCGATCGGCGACCTCCTCGCCGAGGCCCTGCAAAAGGTGGGCAAGGACGGCGTGATCACCGTCGAGGAAGGGAAGACGACCGAGACCACCGTCCGCTTCGTCGACGGCATGCAATTCGACAAGGGCTACGTCTCCCCCTACTTCATCAACCGCACCGCGGAGATGGATTGCGAGCTCTCCGACGCCCTGATCCTCATCCACGAGAAGAAGATCTCGAATCTCCGTGAGCTCCTCCCACTCCTCGAGAAGGTGGCCCAGTCGGGCAAGCCGCTCCTGATCGTCGCCGAGGATGTCGATGGCGACGCCCTCACGGCGCTGGTCGTCAACAAGCTCCGCGGTGTCCTCAACGTCTGTGCCGCCAAGGCTCCCGGCTTCGGCGACCGCCGCAAGGCGATGCTCGGTGACATCGCCGTGCTCACCGGTGGCACGCTGATCAGCGAGGATCTCGGCCTCACCCTCGAGAGCCTCGATCTCTCCCACCTCGGCAAGGCCAAGACGATCACCGTCGACAAGAACGAGACGACGATCGTCCAAGGGGCCGGCAAGACGGCCGACGTCACCGCCCGCGTCCAGCAGATCCGCAACCAGATCGACGCCACCGACAGCGAGTACGACCGCGAGAAGCTCCAAGAGCGGCTTGCCAAGCTCACCGGCGGCGTGGCGATCGTCTCAGTCGGTGCCGGCACCGAGGCGGAGATGAAGCAGAAGAAGGCCCGCGTCGAGGACGCTCTCCATGCGACCCGCGCTGCGGTCGAGGAAGGCATCGTTCCCGGTGGCGGCGTCGCCCTCCTCCGCTGCCGCGAGGCGGTCGAGAAGGTCCGCTCGCAGGCCAAGGGTGACGAGAAGATCGGCGTCGACATCGTTCTCCACTCGCTCCAGGCCCCGATCCGTCAGATCGCCGAAAACGGTGGCATCGACGGCTCGGTCGTCGCCGACGAGGTTGCCGACAAGCCGCTCCATGTTGGCTACGACGCCAACAAGGGGGAGTATGTCGACATGCTCAAGGCCGGGATCATCGATCCGGTCAAGGTGGTCCGCGTCGCCCTCACCAACGCCGCGAGCATCGCTGGGCTGCTCCTCACCACCGAGGCTCTCGTGACGAACCTCGACAAGGACGAATCGAAGCGAAAGCGCGTCGAGGGAAGCGTCCGGTAAGGTTCGATCAGGAAGTCCGGAGGATTCCGGGAGGAGGGCGGTGCCCCGCGGGCCGCCCAGCCCCACCATGGCGCAACAGCGTGACTTTTACGAGATTCTGGGCGTCGAGCGCACGGCGACGACGTCCCAGATCTCGGAGTCGTACCGGAAGCTCGCGATTCGCTTCCATCCTGACAAGAATCCCGGCAACGACGAGGCGTCCGACCGCTTCAAGGAGGCGGCCCGCGCCTTCGAGGTGCTCTCCGACGAGCAACTCCGTGCCCGCTACGATCGCTATGGTCACGCCGGCCTCCAGGGGGGCGGGACGCACGAGTTCAACGACATCTCCGACATCTTCGAGGCTTTCGGAGACATCTTCGGCGGCGGGATGTTCGGCGGCGATCCCCGGCGGCGGACGAGCCGGCCGCGGCAGGGGAGCGACGTCTTCAGTACGCTGTCGATGACGCTCCTCGAGGCGGCCCGAGGGGCGACGAAGACGGTCGAGTTCACCCGCCACGAGGCCTGCGGCACCTGCGATGGCAGCGGTGCCAAGAAGGGGACAAAGCCGGTTCCCTGCGAGTACTGCGGCGGTCGCGGACAGGTGCTCCAGTCGGCCGGAGTGTTCCGGCTCCAGACCACCTGCCCGGCCTGTCGCGGCGCCGGGAACGTCATCCGGGAGAAGTGCCCGGGCTGCGGCGGCGACGGCCTCACCGAGGAGCATGTCGAACGGAAGGTGACGATCCCCGCCGGCGTCGACCGCGACGTCCGCGTTCGGTTGGCCGGCGAGGGGGAGCCGGGGCAGAACGGCGGCCCGCCGGGCGACTGCTACTGCGTGATCGAGGTCGAGGACCACCCTTTCCTCAACCGTGACGGCCGCGACCTCCACTGCGAGGTGCCGGTGACCTTCAGTCAGGCGGCGCTTGGGGCGACGATCGAGGTGCCGACGCTCGATGGCCCGAAGCCGCTCCAGGTGGCCAAGGGGACGCAGGCCGGCGACGTGATCCGGGTTCGCGGCCTGGGGATGCCGGAAGTGCGGGGCCGGGGGATCGGCGATCTCCATGTCCATGTCCACGTCGAGGTGCCCAGGTCGCTCTCCCCCAGGGCCGAGCAGTTGCTGCGGGAATTGGCGGCCGAGGAACAGAAGGCCGTCAGCCCGAAGCGATCGAGCTTCTTCAGCCGACTCAGTGAATACTTCCAACCGAAAGACTCCGTGCCCGAGCGCGAGGAACAGCCATGACGAGTGACGATTCCCACGATCTTCCCCCGGTCGATCAGCATTCGGCGTCGGCTCCGTCTGCCGGGGCCGATCTCCACGAGAAGCTCCGCGACGCCGAGGACCGGCTCCTCCGCACTCAGGCGGAGCTCGAGAACTTCCGCAAGCGTTCGCGCCGCGAGCTCGAGGATGCCCACCGCTATCGGGAGATCGATCTCCTCCGCAGCCTCCTCCCGGTGCTCGACAACGTCGAGCGGGCCCTCGATGCGGCCGGGAAGAAGGCCGACGTCGAGAGCCTCATCGCCGGCTTCCGGATGACGGGGCAGCAGCTCGAGAAGCTCCTCATGATCCACGGCTGCAAGCCGATCGAGACCGAGGGGCAGCCGTTCGACCCGGCCGTGCACGAAGCGATCCTCCAGCAATCGGTCGAAGGAGTCGCTCCGGGGACGGTCGTCGGCGCGGCGACGAAGGGGTACAAGCTCCACGACCGCGTGGTGCGCCCCGCTCAGGTCATTGTCTCGAAGGGGGAGTGATCCGATGCCAACCTACGACTACGTGTGCGACGGCTGCTCCCATGCCTTCGAGCTGTTCCAGTCGATGACCGACGCCACGAAGAAGACCTGCCCGAAGTGCAAGAAGAAGAAGCTCCGCCGCCTCATCGGCGCCGGCGGCGCGATCGTCTTCAAGGGGACCGGCTTCTACCAGACCGACTACCGCAGCGAGTCGTATAAAAAGGGTGCGGCTGCCGATGCCCCGGCGAAATCCTCCGAGGGGGGAAAGTCGTCGGGGGAGAAGTCGGGCGGAGAGAAGTCGGGGGGCGGATCGGGGGGCAAGGACTGACAGCCGCGGGCCCTTGTGAACTGCGGGCCCTGCTTTTGCTGCCCCACCGCCTCCATCGATCCATGAGGGCCCGGGCCACCGGGAACATCAGCCATGCCCCGTTGCCCCGTCTGCAGCGCCAACGTCGACCTGAACGGCGTCGTCACCCCCCCCTTCTGCAGCGAGCGCTGCCGCGTCATCGATCTGGGCCGCTGGCTCGACGAGGCGTATGCCGTTCCCGAGATCCGTCGCGGCGACGA
>CAMCCR010000126.1 GCA_945873085.1 Candidatus Kuenenia stuttgartensis
CCGCGAGCGTGGCGAGCGTCCACAGCGGCACGATCCGCTGCGGAGCGACGACGTCACGGTCCTCGGCCGTCTCCGCCAGATCGACAGGCTCGAGCCCCGCGGCCCGCCGCGTGCGTTCGATGTGGGCCTGTTGGCGACCGAGGAAACGGCCCTCGATCTGCCGTTGCCGGATGGCGTACTTCGGCGCGATCAGCGCCATGCCGACCAGCGCCATCACCGAGAACAGGCATCCCCAGAACCACGGAGAGTCGGTGGCACGAAATGGCGGGGACGGCATGGCCAGGCTCCGGTCGGTCGCCGGGCACCGGGGTGGATCCCACCGGTGCCCGGCCGACCTGCTTGTTGATGTCGAGCAAACCGAGCCTCGATCAGGCGATGCCGGGCCAACGGGCGCGGACGTCGGGGCCGGCGTAGACGGCTCCGTCACCGAGGCTCTCCTGGATGCGGAGGAGCTGGTTGTACTTCGCCACCCGATCGCTCCGCGATGCCGAGCCGGTCTTGATCTGGCCGGTGCCGAGGCCGACGGCGAGGTCGGCAATCGTGGCATCCTCCGTCTCGCCGCTGCGGTGGCTGGCGATCGACGTGTAGCCGGCACGGTGGGCCAGTTGCACGGCGGCCATGGTCTCAGTGAGCGTGCCGATCTGATTGACCTTCACGAGGATGCTGTTGGCGATCCCCTCGGCGATGCCGCGGCCGAGCCGTTCGGAGTTGGTGACGAAGAGATCGTCGCCCACCAATTGCACCTTCGAACCGAGCTTCTCGCTGATCAGCTTCCAGCCCTTCCAGTCGTCCTCCGAGCAGCCGTCCTCGATCGACATGATCGGGTAGCGGCCGGCGAGGCTGGCGAAGAAGTCGACCATGCCGGCGGAGTCGAGCTTCTTTCCCTCGATCGTGTAGGTCCCGGTCTTGGAGTCGAACAGCTCGGTGGCGGCGACGTCGAGGGCGATCCCGATCTCCTTGCCTGGCTCGTAGCCCGCGGCCGAGATCGCCGCGAGGATCACCTCGAGGGCTTCGGCACAGGTGCCGATGTGGGGGGCGAAGCCGCCTTCGTCACCGACGGCCGTCGAGAGCTTCTTGTCCTTGAGCACTTTCTTGAGGGCGTGGAACGTCTCGACGCCGGCGCGGAGCGCGTCGTCGAACGTGTCGAAGCCCAGGGGCATGACCATGAACTCCTGGACATCGAGCGGATTGTCGGCATGCGCGCCACCGTTGATGATGTTCATCATCGGTGCCGGGAGGATCCGGGCACTGGCGCCGCCGAGGTAGCGGTAGAGGGGGATCCCGCAGTGCTCCGCCGCGGCGTGGGCGACGGCCATCGACACACCCAGGATCGCGTTGGCGCCGAGATTCTTCTTGTTCGGCGTGCCGTCGAGTTCGAGCATCCGCTCGTCGATCCCGGCCTGGTCGAGGGCATCGCAACCCTCGAGCTCGTCGGCGATCTGGGCGTTGACGTTTTCGACCGCCTCGAGAACACCCTTGCCGAGGTAGACGGCCTTGTCACCGTCACGCTTCTCCCAGGCCTCGTGGGCACCGGTGCTGGCCCCCGACGGCACGGCGGCGCGCCCGAACGCTCCGTCAGCAAGTGCCACGTCGACCTCGATGGTGGGGTTGCCGCGGCTGTCGAGGATTTGGCGGGCGTGGACGTCGACAATCGTTGACATGGAAATCCTTCTGGATCGGGGGGAGGAGATCGGGGGAACGGACGGGGGCGGAATCAGTAATTGTGCCCGCCGAGGCCCCGCACGCAAGGCCGACTCCCCCGCGGGTCTCTGCCAGGCTTGGCCGCGGTCTCGAAGGTCCGATTCGGCCCCGGGGGCGCCGCCGCCTGCTATCATCGGCCCCATGTTCACCGGACTCGTGGAAACTATCGGGCGGATCAGCGACGTGCAGGTCGAGGCGCCGGGGGTGCGGCTGACCGTTGAGGCGGGGGATGTCGCCGCCGACGCACCGCTGGGCTCGAGCATTTGTGTGAGTGGCTGCTGTCTTTCGGTGGTAGCCATTGATGGGCCACGCCTCACCTTCCAACTCGGGCCGGAAACCCTCGCCCGGACCACGCTTGGGGGCCTCGTCCCCGGCGCGGGGGTGAATCTGGAGCGCTCCCTGCGGCTTTCAGACCGGCTCGGCGGCCACCTCGTCACTGGGCACGTCGATGGGCTCGGCACGCTCCTGTCCCGCGATGAATCGGGCGATTGGGTGACGTGTGTGTTCTCGGCACCTCGAGCGCTCCTCCGCCAGATGGCTTCCAAGGGCTCGGTGGCGATCGACGGCATCAGTCTCACGCTCGTCGATGTCGAGGCGGAGCGATTCAGCGTCGCCCTCATCCCCCACACCCTCGCCGTCACCACCCTGGGAACGCTTGCGGTCGGTGGGAGCGTCAACCTCGAGACCGATCTCGTGGCCAAGTATGTGGCCCGCTGGTTGGAAGGGGCCCCATGAGCCGACGTGATGGCACACGGGGGCGTCCCGAGGGCCGCCCTGCCTGGTCGAAGCCGCCGGAGGCCCCCCCTGCCGCGCCGATGACGCGCGCCTCCCGACAGACGACCGCCTATCTGAAGCGGTTGTTCGAGCAGGTCGGATTCGGGATCGATTCATCGAAGGGGCAGAATTTCCTCGTCGATCTCAATCTTGTCGATGTCGTCGTCCGCGAGGCGGGGATCGGGCCGGCGGATGTCGTCCTCGAAGTGGGCTGCGGCACCGGCGTGCTCACCGAACGTCTGGCCGCGGCGGCGGGGCGTGTCGTCACCGCCGAAATCGATCCCCGGCTCGCCCAATTGGCCCGCGATCGTCTCATCGAGGCCGACAATGTCGAACTCGTCGAGGGGGACGCGCTGGCCTCGAAGCACGTGATGGCGCCGGCGCTCCTCGCGGCCGTCGAGGCTGCCCTCGCAGCCTCCCCAGGGGGAGCCTTGCGGCTGGTCGCCAATCTTCCCTACTGCGTCGCCACGCCCGTGATCTCGAATCTCCTCGCCCTTCCCCGTCCGTTTGCATCGGCCACAGTCACGGTGCAACGCGAGATGGCGGAGCGGATGTCGGCCCATGCCGGCGACTCCAGCTACAACGCGCTCTCGGTCTGGATCGGTGCCCAAGCCGACGCGGAGATCGTCCGCATCCTCCCGCCGAGCGTTTTCTGGCCGCGGCCGAAGGTCGACTCCGCGATCGTGCGGATTGTCGTCGATGCCCAGCGCCGCGCGACGATCCCCGATCCCGCACGGTTCCACCGCTTCATTCGCGATCTCTTCTGCCACCGTCGCAAACTGCTCCGCGGAGTCCTTGTGCGGATCGCCGGGGGGAAGCGAGAATCGGGAGTCCGCGAGGGGGTCGAAGCGCTTTACACCACCCTCGGCCTCGGGCCTGACGCCCGCGCCGAGGAGATCCCCCCCGCCGGCCTGATTCGGTTGGAGAGCGAGTTCCACGCCAGGTTCGGCGGCTGAACCGGCGTGACGCGGGAGATCAATCCGAGCCGATCCGCACCAGGGAGAATCACCATGGCGGCGAAGTACATCGAGATGAACGGCCGGGCGCTGATGAGCCTCCTCGAGCCGGATGAGGTGTCTCCGGAGGCCCTCCGACGTGCCGGGCTTACCGACACCTGTTTGGTGCGTGTCAACCTCCAAGGGGACATTGAAGTCCGTCGGCACGATCGCTGGGACGTCATTGGCGGATTGACCGGTAAGTTCGGACCGCGCGTCGAATCGGCCAGCGGCCGAACTTGGGCTTCCTGATCGGTTGCTGCTCGCTCCAGGCGCGGTCCGACCGTCGATGGCGGGTCTGGACGAGGCCGCAGACTCCCCGGGTGGGTGGTGCCACGGGGCCGCAGAGTTTGCGCGGCCCCCGGAACAGGGACGCTTTGACGCTCCCCCTTGCCGACTGGTGAAGAACTGTCGGTCGCGGGGCCGGCGGAACACCGTCCGGAAGCTCCCGGTGGTCCGGAACTTCCGGTTGTCTGGCACCCACGGGTAGACTCTGGTGCTGGTCCCGGAAACCTGCCGAAGTCCCATGAGTCCCGGGGGGAATCCCGGGTTTCCCAAGCACGGTCGCCGTGCCGGCTGCCCCCAGGCGCCGCGCCGGTGAGTCCCTCAAGGACAGTAGGTGGGCGGAGGTCCCACGGCACGTGAATCCCAATCCCAACACCGAAGCGTCGTTCGCCGAAACGATCGTCGACCTGCTGCGGCAACGGTCGGCCTACCGCCCCCATGACCGGGCGTTCACGTTCCTCGTCGACGGCGAGCAGGACGAGCTCAACATCACCTACGCCGAGCTCGACCGGAAGGCTCGGACGCTCGGTGCCTGGCTCCAGGCTTCGGGGATGACCGGGAAGCGCGTGCTCCTCCTCTTTCCCTCGGGTCTCGACTTCATCGCTGCTTTTCTCGGCTGTCTGTACGGCGGTGCGATCGCGGTTCCGGCGTACCCGCCGCGCAAGAATCGGTCGGTTGAGCGGATCGAGGCGATCGCCCGCGACGCCGATGCCTCCGTCGCCCTCACGACCCGCGACGTCCTCGATCGCTTCGACGGCCTGCGGGCCGCGGCGCCGAGCCTGGGGAAGATCCTCTGGAAGGTCGATGCCGAGCTCGAGTCCGACTGGGCGGAGCGATGGGAGCGGCCCGACATCGACGGGGAGACGCTGGCGTTCCTGCAGTACACGAGCGGGTCGACGGGGACGCCGAAGGGGGTGATGCTGTCGCACGCCAACCTCCTCCACAATTCCCTGCGGATCATGCAGGCGTTCGAGATCACCCGGTCGCAGTCGGGGGTCTTCTGGCTGCCGAGCTTCCACGACATGGGGCTCATCGGCGGCATCCTCGTGCCGCTCTACGGCGGGAAGTTCAACGTTCTCATGTCGCCGGTGGCGTTCCTCCAAAAGCCGCTCCGTTGGCTCGAAGCGATCTCGAAATACCGGGCCACGATCAGCGGTGGGCCGAACTTCGCCTACGAGCTGTGCGTGCGGAAGATCACGCCAGAGCAACGCCGCTCGCTCGATCTCTCCAGCTGGTCGCTGGCCTTCAACGGCGCCGAGCCTGTCCGGCCTGAGACGATCGATGCCTTCTCCGAGGCGTTCGCGCCGTGCGGGTTCCGCCGCGAGGCGTTCTTCCCCTGCTACGGCCTCGCCGAGAGCACGCTGATGGTGACCGGCGGGATGAAGTTCGAGCCGCCGGTGATCCGGACGTTCGACGCCACGTCGATCGAGACCGGATCGGCGGTCGTCCGCACCGGCTTCGCCCCGGGGACACGCCGGCTCGTCGGGAGCGGCCGTGAGCTCGACGGCCAGGATGTCCGGATCGTCGACCCACACACCAACGAAGCCCTGCCGCCGGGAATGATCGGCGAGATCTGGGTGAGCGGGCCGAGCGTGGCCCAGGGCTACTGGAACCGCGGCGACGAGACACAAGCCACGTTCGGCGCCATGCTCGCCCGGCCCGACTCCGGATCGGAGCGGCAGTCGCTCAAGACCTGGCAGCCAAACCCCGGCCCCTACCTCCGGACAGGGGATCTCGGGTTCTTCGACAACGGCGAACTGTTCGTCACCGGACGGCTCAAGGACCTGATCATCATCCGTGGTCGCAACCATTACCCGCAGGACATCGAGCAGACGGTCGAGACGGCCGGGTCGCTCGTCCGCGCCGGTTCGGTGGCTGCCTTTTCCGTCGACGTCGAGGGGCGTGAGCGCGTTGTCGTCGTCGCCGAACTCGAGCGTGGCAAACGCGACAGCGAAGAGATGACGGAGGCCTTCGACAAGATCCGCCGCCAGCTCGCCATCGAGCACGAGATCGCGCTGGAAGGGATCGTGCTCGTGCGCCCCAACAGCGTCCCGAAGACGTCGAGCGGTAAGATCCAGCGGCATGCCTGTAAGCGGCAGTTCCTCGACGGGACACTCGAGGTGGTCGAGCAGCAGATCAGCTGGCTGCAGCCGGGCATCGCCGGCTCAACGGTCACCGAGGCCCCCCGCCCCGCCACCACGGCCGGGCGGTCAGGCGCGGAGGCTCCGCGCCTCGCCCGCCACCGCCCCGTCGGGGAGGCGGCACGCTCCGGCCGTCCGCAGCGCGATCTCCCCGAATCGGTTGTCGAGGCGGTCTTCAGCCAGGTCCGCAGCATTGCCAAGGAGCGGGCTGGCAACCTCACCCTCGATAGCAACATCGTCGAACTCGGGCTCGATTCGCTCGAGCGGATGGAGATCGTCACCGGGCTCGAGGAGACCTACGGGGGCCGCTTCCCCGAGCAGGTGCTCCCCCAGATCGAGACCTGCCGCGAGGTCGTGGAGGCCATCCTCGACCACATGCCGGCAGCGAATCTCCCCGCCGCCGGCCGGTCTGCCCCGGCCTTGTCTGCCGGGACCGGCCCGCAGCATCCGGCGGTCACCGCGGTGACCCACGAGATCCCCCGCGAGGCGTGGGACATCGCCGAGTTCCCCGAAGTGCGGGCGCTCGAGCAGAACTTCAAGCTCGTCCGCGACGCCGGCCTTGAGGACCCCTACTTCGGCGTCCACGAAGGGCTCACCAACGACCGGACGCAGATCGGCGGCCGGGAGATGATCAGCTGGGCGACCTACAACTATCTCGGCATGTCGGGCGAGCCCGACGTGACGGCGGCCGCGAAGGCGGCGCTCGATCGCTACGGCTCGAGCGTGTCGGCAAGCCGTCTGGTGTCGGGCGAGAAGGTCATCCACAAGGAACTCGAGCAGGCGATCGCCCGCTTCATCGGCACGGAAGACTCGATCACCTTCGTCGGCGGTCATGCCACCAATGAGACGGTCATCGGCCATGTCGTCGGCCCGGGAGATCTCATCCTCCACGATGCCCTCTCCCACAACAGTCTCCTTCAGGGAGCCATCCTCTCCGGGGCCCGTCGCCGTCCCTTCCCCCACAACGACTTCGAGGCTGCCGAGCAACTCCTCCGACAGGTGCGCGGCCAGTACCGCCGCGTGCTCGTGGTCATCGAGGGGGTGTACAGCATGGACGGCGATTTCTCCGACCTGCCGCGGTTCGTGGCCTTGGCAAAGAAGCACAAGGCGCTCCTCATGGTCGACGAGGCCCACTCGATCGGCGTCATGGGGGCCCGCGGTCGGGGGATGAGCGAGCAGTTCGATGTCGATCCTGCCGACGTCGATCTGTGGATGGGAACGCTCTCGAAGGCGCTCGGCAGCTGCGGTGGCTACATCGCCGGGTCGAAGTCGCTCGTCCGCTGGCTGAAGTACACCGTGCCGGGCTTCGTCTACTCCGTCGGTCTCCCGCCGGCGGCGGCCGGGGCGGCTTTGGGGGCGCTGCGGCTCCTCGAACGTCAGCCCGACCGGGTCACGAAGCTTCTTGCCAACTCCCGGCTCTTCCTCCAGCTTGCCAAGGAAGCCGGTTTTGACACCGGATCGGCCGGCGGGACGGCCATCATCCCGGTGATCCTCGGCAACTCGATCAACAGCCTCAAGCTGTCGCGGGCCATGTTCGCCCGCGGGATCAGCGTCCAGCCGATCCTTTATCCGGCGGTCGAGGAGCGGGCGGCCCGCCTCCGCTTCTTCATCACCTCCAAGCACACCCCCGATCAGATCCGCCGGACGGTCTCCGTGATGCGGGAGGAAATGGCGAAGATCGACCCGGGATTCTCCCGGCAGGCTGCCCCGCGCGGAGCCGCCGTGTCAGGCTGGTGAGCGCGGCCGGAGTTCGTTGATCCCAGCGGGGGCGGGCATCCGTGGCGTCCCTCCCCCGCCCTGCTATAACGGCCCCATGCAGGGCTCCCTGGAAACCATCAGCCACCGCCTCGTCCTCCCGGCCGACGCCAATCACTACGGCACGCTCTATGCCGGGAGCCTCCTCCGCTTCGCGCTCGAGGCTGCCTACGCGGCCGGCACCCGAGGGGTCGGGTCGACGGCCAACCTCATGCTCCGCCGGGTGGTGTCGGTCGAATGCCGGCGAAGCGTGCCCGTGGGGGCCCTGGTGGAGATCCGCGGGGCGGTGCTCCAGGTCCGGCAGTGCTACCTCGTCGTCGGCGTCGTCGGCATGCCGCTTGCGGGGCACGAGCTCCCCTGGATGGACGGCCTGCTGGGATTCGTTCAGGTCGATGCCGCAGGGCTGCCGGCCGAGTTGCCGGCGGGCATCGCCACCGCAGCTCGGGAACGGCTCTGGCAGCCGCTCGCCGACCGGCTCGAGACGCTGTCGCAGACGCGGGGGGCGACCGCCGGATGGATCGGCGTCGGCTTTGATCGCCCCTGATCGCCGCCGCCACGCAGCGGGATCATGAAACAGGTCGATGGAAAACGGGATCGCCGTTGGCATCGCTCCCCAGCGAATGCCAACGGCGATGACCACCGTGATCTCCGTGCGGCGAGGGCGGTTGACCCTCGCCGCCGTTCCGATCAGTACTTCACCTCGACACCGAAGTCGACGCCGTTGACGAACACGTATTCCTGGCCGCCGACCACCGGTCCGATCCGGTTGTAGGTCGGGCTGACCTGCGTGCCGTCGGCCCCGGTCGGCGTCGAGGTCTTCACGACCCACGGATTTTGGAGGCTCGCCGGCTGGCTCGCATCCTGCGGCTCGGCGTACTGCACCGGCCGGCGGGTACTGACGTAACCGGTGTTGGTCGAGGCCCGAGCGATGCTCCCCAGCCACATGCCGGTGTAGCCGGCCCGGAGGTTGATCGCCTGGCTGACCTTGTACTGCCCACCGAACCGCCATTCCCCGATCGGCGAGAAGACAAACTGGTGGCTGGCGGCGTTGGTGGTGTTGCTCTGGCCGACCCCGTAGACCTG
>CAMCCR010000127.1 GCA_945873085.1 Candidatus Kuenenia stuttgartensis
TCATCTGCGCGTCCTCGACGCGGCCGTAGTGCCCTTCCTCGATGACGAGGAGATGGTCGGCCAGGGGCGCGACCTTTCCGCGCTTCCCGCCGACGAGCGCGAGTGTCTCGAGGCCATGCTCGCGGGCCCACTGGCAGGCGGCGACGAGGTTTGGCGAATTGCCGCTGACGCTCGAGAGGATCAGCAGATCCCCCTTTTCGGCGTGGTTTGTGAGTTGGCGGACGAACACATCGTCGAAGGTGAAGTCGTTGCCGATCGCGGTCATCCAGGCAGTGTTGTCGGCGATGCACAGCACCTTGAAGGGCCGCGGCGCAGCGGCCGAGGCGTTCTTGCCGAGGTCGGTGGTGAAGTGGGCAGCGTTGGCGGCATTGCCGCCGTTGCCGCAGACGAAGATCCGTCGCCCCTCGCGGCCGGCCTTCTTCACCACTTCGATCGCGGCGGCGATCTCGGCCGGCGGCACGGAGCGGATCGCCCGATCCTGCGCGGTGACGTAGTCGGCGATCCAGTCGAGGGTTACATCGTGGGGGGCGGGCATGGTGCGATTCCTGGCGGGAGGTGGTCGTCGCGGCATTCTATCAGCCGCCGGTCCGCGGGATTGCTCCCCGCTCACGCCAGAATCGGCGTGACGACGTTGCCGTGGACGTCCGTCAGCCGGTAGTCGCGGCCGGAGTGGCGATAGGTGAGACGGGTGTGGTCGAGGCCGAGGAGGTGGAGGATCGTCGCATGGAAGTCGTGGACATGGACGACGTCGCTGGCCACGTCGATCCCATGCTCGTCGGAGGCACCGTGCGTGATCCCTCCCTTCACGCCACCGCCGGCCAGCCACGACGAAAACACCCAGTGATGATGCTCGCGGCCGGCGGCTCCGGCCGCGGCATTGAAGGGGGTGCGGCCAAACTCCGTCGTCCAGACGACGAGCGTGTCGTCGAGCATCCCCCGGCGCTTGAGATCCTGGAGGAGCCCCGCGATCGGCTGGTCGACGTTCTTCGCCAGGGGAAGATGCGTCATCATGTCGCCATGCGCGTCCCAATTGGCCGACGACCCGACGTCGATCAACTCGATGAACCGCACGCCGCGCTCGGCGAGCCGCCGGGCGACGAGGCACTGCCAGGCAAAGCCCTGCGTGCTCCCCGGCTCGAGGCCGTAGAGGGCGTGGGTCTCGGTTGACTCTTGCGCCAGATCAAAGGCCTCGGGCATCTCCGACTGCATTCCAAAGGCCGTCTCGAACGACTTGATCCGGGCCGCCAAGAGCGGATCGACCCCGCGGCCGGCCAGATGCCGCTCGTTGCTGGCTTGCAGAGCGCCGAGCTCCATCGCCTGGAGCCGCTCCGACCGACTGCGACGACGGACATTCGCGATCGGCTCGGGCCCCGGCACAACGCGCGTCCCCTGATGGGCGCCGGGAAGAAAGTCGCTCCCCCATACCTGATTGCCAGCGTAGGGGGACTGCGGGGCGATGACCACAAACGACGGGAGATTGCGGTTTTCCGTCCCCAGGCCATAGCTCACCCACGAGCCCAGGCTCGGCCGGGCAAACGTGAAGGAGCCGGTGTGGATCCCGAGCGTCGCCTCGTAGTGGTTGGTGTGGTCGGTCTTCATCGACCGGATCACGCACAAGTCATCGACACATCGGGCCATGTGGGGAAACAGCTCGCTGACTTCTGTCCCCGATTTGCCATGCGGGGCGAACTTCCACTGCGGCCCTTTGAGAAACATCTCGAAGGAGCCCTTCCGCCCCTGGAACTCCGGCACCGTGATCGTCTTGCCGGCATCGGCGACGAGCCTTGGCTTCGGATCCCATGACTCGACGTGCGACACCCCGCCACTCATGTGGAGGAAGATCACCCGCTTCGCCCGCGCGGGGAAGTGAGGCAGGCGCGGGGCGAGCGGGTCGGCCGCGGCGCTGCCCGGGGGCGCTTGGGGAGCGTCACCGGCGAGCAGCTCGCTGAGGAGGCCCGGAAAGAGGATCGATCCGGCCGCCATCGAGCGGATCACCTGGCGGCGGGATGGGGAGTGGCTCATGGGAGGCATCCGGGCAGTCGGGCGGGTCGTTCGATCGTGGCATCCGGCGAGCGAGGCTTCAATCCACCTTGGCTTCAATTGACCTTGGCCTCAATCAATATGGAGAAACTCGTTCCCCGCCAGAAGCGTGCGCAGCCAGGCTGCGAGGGCTTCGTGATCGGCTGCGGCTTCGGTGACATCGCTCGCCCCCTCGCGGAGCGCGGCGGCGTAGGTGGTGAGGAATCGCTGGGCAGCGGCGACGTCGGCGCTGTCGGCCACGCGGCCCACCGCCGCAAGCGTTGCCGCCTCGATGCGGTGGCGCCGGTCAGGAGACTCCCCCTCCAGTCGCCCCGCCCAGGCTTCGGCCGCGCCGTGAACGAGCGGATCGTTCAAGAAGAAGAGGGCCTGCGTCGGCACCGTCGTGCCGAGCCGGTCGGCCGTCGAGGCATTCGGATCGGCGCCGTCGAAGAGGGCGAGGAAGGGATGCCGCTTGAGCCGGCCGGTCATGAGATAGAGGCTGCGGCGATCGTGGTCGTAGACGGCGCCAAACGGCCCATGCTGCGAGTAGCCCCATTCGTAGGAAGGAGGAAACGGATGCCCCTCGCCCCGGGAACGGTCGAGCCGGCCACTGACGGCCAGGATCGCGTCGCGGATCTCCTCGGCCGAGAGCCGGCGGTGCTCGAAGCCGACATGGAGAATTCGCCCGTCGGCGGTCGCGGCATCCGTGCGAGCCGTCTCCTGCTGCCAGACGGCGCTGAAAAGGATCTGGCGGTGGATCGCCTTGATCGACCAGCCACCGCGGACGAAGTCGGTGGCGAGCCGGTCGAGCAATTCCGGATGCGTCGGGGGGCGGCCGCGGACGCCGAAGTCGTTGGGCGTGGCGACGAGGCCGCGGCCGAAGTGATGCTGCCAGATCCGGTTGACCATCACCCGCGCCGTGAGTGGATGGCTCGGACGGGTGAGCCACTCGGCAAGCTCGAGCCGGCCGCTCCCCGTGGTGGTGGCCGGGAGCGCGGCGTCGCCGAGCACCGCGACAAATCCCCGCGGCACCTCCTCGCCCGGCTCATCGGGCTCGCCGCGACGCTGGATGCGGGCATCGGCCGGAGTCCCCTCGGCCATCGCGTAGGCCATCGGCACCGGGCCTTCGGCGAGGAGCCTGCGCAGCTCGGCAGCGAGCGCATCGGCACGGGCTTCGAGGGTGGCAACGGTGCTCTTCAGCGCCGCGATCTCCTCGACGCGGCCAGCCGCCGCCGCGGGCACCTCGGCCGGAAGGTCGAGGGGGCGATGGGGCGTGGAGGAGACTGACAAATTATCGATGTCGAGCGCGGGGCGGAGGCCGCCGACATGGCCATAGCTGTCAATGAAGGTGTAGTCGATGATCCCGTCCCAGCTTGCCGCGAGCGGGCCGGAGAAGGGCGTCGAGGTGCCTTCGGCGAGGAGGAGCCCGGTGTAGGTCCGCTTCGCGAGATCGAGGACGAGTTGCACCTGATGCCAGCGATCGGCGGCGAGCGTGGCCACGGGGCTCGTCGTTTGGCCATCGCGCGTGAAGAACGCCGCATCATCGAAAAACATTTCGATGGCAGGCGAGGGGCCGGGCCCATGGCCGATCGAATACCGCCATGTACCCGCCCCATCGCCGGCGCGCTTGCCCGGACGGATGTCGAAGCTGACATGGAGCCGGCCTTGCGAATCGGGGGATAGAGGCGGGAGCGACAGACCGAAGCCGTCATACTCGGCCCGGCTGGGGAGCGTGAGGCCGAGCCGACCGGGGGCGTAGAGATTCGTAAACGGGCTTTGGGCCTTGGCATCGAGGCGGACGACGCTCGCCGGGCCGGGATTCCAAGGGGCCGCAGGGGGCGCCCCGGCCGACTGCATCTCGAGATCGCCGTCGTAGCCCGACAGTTCGCGGAGGCGGGCGCGAAGCGCCTTCGCATCGGGGCCGGCGATCGCTGCCGGGCGCTCGAGGCTCACCGGGGGGATCGGCGTCGATTGGATGGCGAGGTTATCGCAGTCGAGCGCGGTGGCAGCGTAGTCGGTCGCCGGCTCGACGAGCGCCGCGAGCTCCACGCTGTCGATTGGGCCGCGGAGATCGGCCGCGAGCGGAAACGGCCCGAACTCGCGGACATTCCCCGGGCTACCGAGGCGCCCGGAGACTGCGTGCGCCGCAGAGTCGATCGCGAGTTGGAGATTGATCCATTCCGCTGCGGGCATCGGCCCGAGGTCGTGGGCGGCTCCGGCTGCGACGAGCGCCAGGCTCTCGGCCGACACGACAAGCTCGATCGCGGCGGCGCCTTTGACGCTGAGTGTGAAGCGATGGCGCCCCAACGCGGCGGGCGCGGGAGCGTGGAGGCGGAGATCCAGATTGAGAAACACCGGGGCGGCGTCCCCCGCCAGCCCGTGAACGGCTTGCGTGCAGCGGTAGGGGCCGGCCCCTGCGGCGATGCTCACGCCGCAGCGGCCGCCTGAATAAATGTTTTTGAATGGGCTCTGGGCGGCGGCCGTGACGTTGATCGGCCCTTCATACCGCCACGGCGGCACGAGGACGCCATAGCTCCCGCCGCCGGCCGGGGCTTGGAGCTCGAAGTCGCCGTCGAGATCGGTGACCGAGCGGAGCGTCGCCGCGGGGACGGGGCGCTCGAGGGCGGCAAGCTCGCCGGCCAGGCTGGCCACCCGGGCCTCGTAGTCACGGAAGCGACGCGCGTCGGGGCCCGGGGGCTCGAGCGGCGCGAGGCTCCGCACCCGCTGCTTCTGTTCCGAGCCGGGGAACGGATAGCGGCTGCTTTCGAAGATCCCGTAGAGGGCGTAGTAGTCGCGGGCGCTGACCGGATCGAACTTGTGATCGTGGCAGCGGGCGCAGCCGAGGCTCAAGGCCATGATCGACTGCCCCACCGTGTCGATCGTGTCCTGGATCGTGAGGTGGTGATACTTTTCCGAATCGAAGCCGAAGCGGCGCGAGATCGCGAGAAACCCAGTGGCCGACACGCGCTCGGCATACGCCTCGGCCGGTCCCTTCGCGGCGAGGATATCGCCGGCGATTTGCTCGCGGAGAAACTCGTCGTAGGGGAGATCGCGGTTGAAGGCATCGACGCAGTAATTGCGGTAGCGCCAAGCGACCGGAACGGGATAGTCTGCCGTCTCGCCGGCGGTGTCGGCGTAGCGAACGACGTCGAGCCAGTGGCGCGCCCACCGCTCGCCATAGGCCTCGGAGGCGAGGAGCCGCTCGACCACCTTCTCGAAGGCATCGGGCGCGGGGTCGGCAAGAAACGCCTCGATCTCAGCGGCCGTCGGTGGCAGGCCGGTGAGATCGAAGGTCGCCCGGCGGATGAGCGTGCGACGGTCGGCGCGGGGAAGGGGGGCGACTCCCGCCTCTTCCTGCCGAGCGCGAATGAAGCGGTCGATCGGCGTCCGACACCACGCCTCGTCGACGACCGGCGGCGGGGCGGGATCAGCCACCGGCTTGAAGGCCCAGTGTCCCTCGACCACGAAGGCCGCGGTCACTTCAGGCCAGAGCGCCCCGGCTGCGATCCAACGGTCGAACGCCGCCACCTGTTCGGGAAGCAGGGCTTTGTCAGCCTCCGGGGGCATCGCCGACACATCCCCATGATGCGAAATCGCCTGGAGGAGAAGGCTGCCCGCCGGATCGCCAGGCGAGATCGCGGGCCCCGAGTCGCCGCCGCCGACGAGGGCCTCGCGCGAATCGACCCGCAGCCCCCCTGAGACGCGCTCGCCCCCATGGCAACGGAAGCAGGTGTCGACAAGGACTGGGCGGATCGAGGCTTCGAAGAGGGCGTCGTCGGCCGGCGCGACGCTCGCGGCAATGGCCACGAGCGCCACGAGGCTCCATGAAAGCGACGATCGGACCAGGCCGTTGCACGCCATCATGGCTCGCCCCTCCGGGCCGCAGGGCTCTCGTCTCCGAGCGCCGCAAGCGCCACCCCCACCGGGACGACATCCTCGCCGAGCGTGGCGAGCCGCACCGGCGGGCTCGGCCGCAGCGGTGCCATGAGGAGGGCGTCGAGTTGCCGCTCGACGCTCCCCCGCCACGGCTCGCCGATCGTCGCCACACCCCCTCCGAGCACGATCACGTCGGGGTTGAGGAGATGAACGACGTGCGAGAGCGCGTGGGCATAGTGCCCGGCGGCCATGTCGAGGATCCGCTGGGCCGTGGCGTCGCCAGCGGCGAGGGCTGCGGGGAGGAGCCGGGCCGAAGGGGGGGCGCTTGTGGCGGTCGCGGCGCGGGCAAGCGCACCGGCCGGCTCGGCCGCCACGGCTCCACACACCGCGCGGTCGATCGCCCATCCAGCGGAGGAGTCTTCGAGGATCCCCGCATCGCGACTGAGGCGCAGATGCCCGAGCTCCATCTCGCCGCTTGCGCGGCCGCGGTAGAGCTGGCCGTCGATCACCAGGCCGCTCCCGATGCCGCTGCCGGCATTCGAATAGACGACGACCCTGGCGCCCCGACCAGCGCCGACGAGCGCCTCGCCGAGCGCTGCGGCATTGGAGTCATTCTCGAGGACCACAGGCACCGCGCCGAGGCTGTCGCGGACCTGTTCGGCGACCCAAGCCGCCAAGGGAAAATCGCTCCAGCCCCCGACATGAAAGCTCGTCGCCACCACCCCCTGCTCCCGGTTCACCGGCCCCCCGAAGCCGATGCCGATGGCGCGGATGACGAGCCCCTTGCCGGCCGCGTCATCAATGATGCCGGCGATCTGCGCAGCGAGCACGGCGCGGATTCCCTCGGCCCCTCCGGCCGGATCGACGCGGTCGCTGCGGCGGAGGAGGACACGGCCATCGGCGGCGACGACCGCCGACTGGAGCTTCGTCCCGCCGATCTCGATGCCAAGCGCCACCGGCACGAGCCCTTCGGCGTTGCTCACGGCTTCCAGTTCCTCTTCAGGTCGCGCGATTTGGAGCGTCACGGTGCCACCAAGATCGGGGCCACCCACTTCGCCGCGGCTTCGGCGATATCGGCCGGGGCGCCGCCGAAGCGTGTCACCGAGTCGGCAGCCCCGGCCCCCTTCGCCGCCGCGGAGACGACGCCTGGCACCTCCGCCTCACCGGCGAGCCACAGCGGCCGCGGCGAACCGGCCGCGAGGGCCCCGGGGAGGTCGAGGTATTTGCCGGCGCCGGGCAGGAAGTCGGGGGATCGGTAGTCGAGAACGTTTCCGAAGCGGAAGCCCTGGGTGTCGATCGCGGCGGCGTCGATCTCGTCGCCGGCGACAGCTCGGGCGGCGGCCACGATCGCCCCACGCGACCCCAGCCCCACGACCGCCACCCGCTTCGGCGAAGGATGGTCGCCGATCTTGGCGGTGCGGAGGAAATGGACGATCGAGAGGACATCGTGGGCCCGCTCGGCGAACAGCGTCGGGTTGTAGCCGAAGCTGTAGCCGGCAAACTCACGCGGATTTTTCACGACGCGCTGCCGGCCGTCGGCATCGGCCGGCGGCGTGAACAGGTCGGCCGCGATCACCGTCGTCCCTTGGGCGAGGATCCCGGCCACCGCCTTGATCGGCATGCCGTTGGCCTCGATCGCGCCGCTGCCAGCGTCGTCGAGCCACACGACCACCTTGCCGTTCCAGGACTTCGGATAGAGCCAGAGGACCGGGATCTCCTCGTGGTGGGTGGCGTTGACGAGCTTGCCTGTCATCCGCACGATGCCGCTGGCCTCCGTCTTCTCCGCCATCTCCCAGGAGACCTCACCGGCGCTCGCCGCCGTGCGGCCGATGACCGTTGCCCAGGCCGGCGCGAGCACCGCGCGGAGGCCGTCCTTGGTGGCGGCGGCCGCTGTGATCGCCGCGGTCGATTCGGCTGTGAGCTGCGCGAGCAGGTCGCGCTCGAAGTCGGGATCGGCGGCCTTCGGCGCCGGGTGCTCGGCATCCCACACCGTGAGCTTGGCCGGCTCCACGACCTCGTAGTCGCGTTCGATGACCGGCTCGGGTTGCCCAAGCGCGAAGTGCTTGTTGACGAAGGTGTAAAAGGCGGATCGCGTGACGGCGTTGTAGTTGTGGGGGAAGTGCTCGCCGCGCTTGAGTGCCACCGCGTTCTTGGCACCGTACAGGGCGTAGAGCTTCTGCAGATCGGGGAAACCCTTCGTGGCAAACTCCTTCGTCCAGTCGTCGGCGGTGTTCATGATCTGCGGCTTCGGGGCAAACAGCGCCGCGAACTCGACATTCCCAGTGCCGACGCGGAGGAGCGACGCGTTTTCGCACGTGCAGCCCCCCTGCATCGACGTGCTCACCATCACCATCGGGCCGGAGAGGGTGACCCGGTCGTCGACCGCCGCCACGAGCATCGTCTGCGTGCCGCCGCCGCTGGCGCCAGTGATCGCGATCCGTTTCGGATCGACCTCGGGAAGCGAGAGGACGAAGTCGACCCCGCGGATCCCGTTCAACGTCTGCAGCCCCATGATGCTCTGGAGATGCGATTCGGCCTGCGGGCTGTAGAGCCCCCAGCGTTCGGCCGTGTTCATCTCCGGCCGTTGCTTGGCGAAGCCGTGGACGATCTCGCGGGAGAATTGCACCGCGTCGGAATCGGAGAGCATGTCCCACTGCCAGACAACGCATCCCATCCGCGCCAGTTGCACGCAGAGCGATTGAAACCGGCTCCGTCCCCCCTCCTCGAAACGCTCCTCGCCATTG
>CAMCCR010000128.1 GCA_945873085.1 Candidatus Kuenenia stuttgartensis
TGTTTGGTGGTCTTGTCGCACGCCGCTTCTGCCTGGCGATCCTCGCTGGATTAGCTCTGGCCGTCCCCACGGCCACCGCGACGGCGACCCCCATCATTACCGGGCTCCACAAGACCGGGACGGAGTACCCGGTTGGCAGTGGCGGTCAGGACAACTTCTGGGAGGTCTATGCCTTCCCGACGGCCTACTCCGGGGGAATTACCCCGGGCTATCAGGCTTGGGTTTTCTCGGGCGGAGCCCCGATCTCTAACGTGCCCCCGCCGTGGTATCCGGGGCGATTCAATGGCGGATCGGACAACGTCGGTGCGAACGGCGCCCGGTGGATTGGCCTGCTGGAGAACGATGCCACAGCCCTCTTCGCCGGCAATTACATTCCGCCGCAGTCGGACTACAGCGTCATCTACCGGACGACGTTCCAGTCTGATTCGGTGGGCACCGCTTCGTTCGCCCTGCTCACCGCCGCCGACAACGCCATCTCGTTCTTCGTCGGCGGCTCGGTCGACAACACCAACCCGATGATGCCCACGATGACGGGGGCGCAGATCGGCGTTGAGAAGCAGGGCTTGGGCTCCCTCGGCTGGGTCAATGGCGACGCCCCGGTCGTCGCCGGTACCAACTTCCTCTACGCCGTCGTCCGCGACCGCTTTCAGATCGATGTCATCGATCCGAACATCGGTAACTACGGCCAGACCGGGTTTCTCGTCGCTGCCGTCCCGGAGCCCTCGTCGATCGTTCTCGCCGGCCTCGGGGCGGGCGTGATGGCGATCGGAGCGGTGCGTCGCCGGCTGAAGCGTTTGGCCTGAGGCCGGGGTTGATCAGCCTCCTTCCGGGGAAGCGACCTCCGGCCTCCTCGCCAAACCTTATTCCGCGGCAGAGCGTGCCCAGCACGCCGGCCGAGTCAGCCGCAGCGTTCAACCGAGAAGTCTTCCATGAGTAAGTCGGTGTTTGGTGGTCTTGTCGCTCGCCGTCTGTGCTTGGCGATCCTTGCTGGGCTCGCGGTCGCGTCCTCGGTCACCACCGCGTCTGCGACCCCCATCATTACCGGGCTCCACAAGACCGGGACGGAATATCCGGTCGGATCCCCTGGCGGCCAGGACAGCTTCTGGGAGGTCTATGCCCTCCCGACGGCCTACACCGGGCCGATCACCGCGGGCTATCAGGCCTGGGTGTTCACGGGTGGGGCTCCACAAGGCAACGTCCCGCGGCAGTGGTATCCCGGCATCGGCAATGGTGGCTCGGACAACGTCGGCGCCAACGGGGCGCGGTGGATTGGCCTGCAGCAGGACAACGCCAGTGCGCTCTTCCCCGGCAACTTCACGCCGCCGCAGGAGGACTACAGCGTCATCTACCGGACGCCGTTTCAGGCGGACTCCGCCGGGGTTGCCTCCTTCAGCCTGCTGACGGCGGCGGACAACGGCATTTCGTTCTTTGTTGGCGGAACGGTCGACAACGCAAACCCGATGAGGCCGACGATGACCGGGGCGCAGATCGGTAGTGAGTCAATTCGCCTCGGCTTCCTTGAATGGGTCAACGGCGACGTCCCGGTCGTCGCCGGCACCAACTTCCTCTACGCCGTCGTCCGCGACCGCTTTGGGGTCGACCTCATCAACCCGAACGTCGGCAACTATGGCCAGACCGGGTTTCTCGTCGTCGCCGTCCCGGAGCCCTCGTCGATCGTTCTCACTGGCCTTGGGGCGGGCGTGATGGCGATCGGAGCCATCCGTCGCCGGCTGAAGCGTTTGGCCTGAGGCCGCGGTTGATCAGCCCCGCCGCCCTGGGGTGGGAACATCGCACCGGGCTCCGAAGTAGCCGGTCGCTTCGATGATCTTCGCCACCGCCGGGTCGACCAGATCCTTCCACGATGGGTCGCCCGAGCAGATCCGCGAGCGGACTTCCTCGCTCGAGTAGGTCCGAAGGTCCCCGTCCTCGCAGGGGATCGACTGCACCAGCCCGTTGGCGAGGAGGTGCTGGAGGAGATGGCTCAGGTGCGGGGCCACCTTGAGCGTGTCGGCCGTGATTTTCCGGCCGTCGATCGGATCGCGGGTCGGGTAGACGTAGAGCCGCACCGCGTGGGTGAAGAGGCGGCCGAAGGCCTCGAGGATCCCGCCCCCCAGATCCCGATAGTGCGATTCGTTGAACAGCTCGCGGAGCAGGGGCACGCCAAGCACGATCCCGGTGCGCTCGACATTCCGCTTGGCGAGGTAGTCGGCGAGCCGGTGGAACGGCCCGAGGTCGCTGACGAGGACGAGCTTGCGGATCGCCGAGAGGAGATCGACCCGGGCGAGGAAGTCGGCATCATCCACCTTGCCGGTGTCGCGGAGGTTGTTCATGGTGATTTCCATGATTTCCATGACCTCCACGACCGGCTGATCGGCCTCGGCCGGCGCTCCCTTGGCATCGCCGGCAAAGAGCACCGAGGCCGCCGCGAGCATCTCCAGATTGAGCCGCGTCACCGGACAGAACCGGCCCCGCTCGAGGAGCACCCGGCGACGACGGATCGCCTCGGAGGCGAGCAACGGCTGGCCGTCGGTGCCGAACAGTACCGCATGGGTGAAGCCAATCCGCACGAGATGGAGGGCCAGGAGCCGGTTGTCGACGCCGGCAAAGACGGGGCCCCGCATCACCACCCAATCGATCTCGAGGCGCTCCCGCCCCACGTCGTCGAGGAGCGACTCGAGCAGTTGGTGGGGATTGCAACAGTGATGAACACAGGCGTGGAGGAGATTCACGCCGAGACGACCGAGGGCGTCTTGCTGGCGAGCATTGCTCGGGTCGAGCATCCGAACGTGGACGATGACGTCATTCGGTGCGCTGCCAGGCTTGTCTTGGAAGCGAATCCCCATCCAAGCGTGCCAGTCACTCCCGCCGGAGTGGGCCTTCGCGGCGGCGGTGTCGGCAAAGGCAAAGAAGCGCGTGCTCGAGCCACGCGACTCGTCGAGCCTTTCCCGAAGAAGGGAAAACTCGTGCTCGAGCATCTCCTCGACCCGCTCCCGCGAGACGTACCGGGGAGCCTTCCCGTAGATCGCGTCGCTGACCTTCATGTCGTAGGCCGACATCGATTTGGCCACCGTGCCGGCCGCTCCCCCCACGGAGAAGAACCACCGCGCCACCTCCTGCCCAGCCCCGATCTCGGCAAACGTCCCATAAATCTGCCGGTCGATGTTGATGGCCAAGGCACGCTGGGCAATCGGGTCGGCGGCGTCGCTCATCGGATTCCTCCGGGAATGGCTGAGGTGGGAACGAGCGGTCGGCCGTCAGTGTTCGGTCGACCATTCGTCGCCGAAGATTGTGCGCCCGCGGCCACCTTCCGGCCACCATTGCCGCCAGATGGGCCGATTGGCGCGCAATCGTGCCCCCGGGCGCCATGCCGTCTGATTGGCAGCCCGGCACGACGCGATACATTGAAGAGATCTTCAAAAAGGATGGCCGGATCCGGAGGACTTTTTCCATGGATTCCCCGTTGAGCAACCAGCCTGCCCCGGCGGCCGGTGCCTTCTTCGAGAGCTTTGACGGCTGGGCCCAACTGCTCAAGGCCCACGCCTCCGCGGTAGCCGGTGACTCGTCTCCCGCTCCGGTCGCCGCCGACGGGATCGCCTTGGCCATGGCCGAAATGGCCCCCCCGTCTGCAGGCCCGGCCGACGAGATCGAGGCGTTGGCTTGGCGGCCCGGCAGGCGCCCTCCGATGGCGCTCCTCCATGTCGTCGACGACGGCCGCGACAGCGGGGAAACGATCCGGCTCCGCGACGACACGCTCGTCGTCGGACGGCAGACAAGCGCTGTGAGCATCCCGCACGACCCGTTGCTCGCCATCGACCACGCCCGGCTCGACCGGCTGCCGGGGGGCGGCTGGCTGCTCACCGATCTAGGGAGCGCCGACGGCACCTGGGTGCGGGTGATGACCGCCAAGCTTCGCCCGGGCACGCGCTTCCAGATCGGCGGCACGCGACTGGTCTTCGGCAGGGGAGCCGACGGCGTGGCGGAGTTCGCTCCGGCCGGCCGCGACGATGGCGCCGCTCCCCTCCCCTGTCCAGCACCGCCGTTCCTCATCGGACGGGCCGACGCGTTCCCGGGCCCTGTGGAGCCTGAACTGCCGACGTTGCTGCTCGACGACCCGTTCGTGAGCCCGATCCATGCCGAGGTGATCGCCGGCCGCAGCGCGTGGCGGATCGTGAATCGTGGCCTCAACGGCCTCTGGGTGCGGATCGAGGCGCCGGTCCGACTCGATGCCGCCGCCCAGTTCCAGTGCGGTGACCAGCGCTTCGTCCTCGAGCCCTTGGCCGCCAACCCCTGACACCTGGGCCCTTCGCCGGCCCGAGGGTGATGGAGCCGCAACCGACGGGCTCATGGCCCGGCAGGCGGTCCGCGGAGCCAGTCGGGCATCCTTTGCACCCGCCCGTTCCGGTCGACACACACCACGACCGTCGAACCGCTGGCAATGATCGTGGCGTCACGGACCACTTCGTAGCCGTGGCGCAGGCTTGCCCCCCCCGCCTTCTCGATCCAGGTGCGGATCGTGAGGAGATCGTCATAATCGGCCGGTGCCTTGTAGGAACAGGTCGCCTCGGAGACGACGAGAATCACCCCGGCGTCCTCCAACTCGCGGTAGGTGATGCCACTGGCCCGGAGCATCTCCGTGCGGGCTACCTCGAAGTAATTGAGGTAATTGGCGTGATGGACGCGGCGCTGGCCGTCGGTCTCCTGATACCGAACCCTGACCGTGATCTCGTGCGTGGGCATGGCCGTCATCGTCGTCCTCGTGGTCGCTGTCTCTGTTGGCATGAAATCGTTGACCGGGGTGCCCGGAAGACTCTATCCTTTTCCATCCAGGGTCGGGCAGGGAGCCTGCTGCCGGCCAAAGCCACCAGAGGAGTGCTGCAACCGTGAGCATCGGCGACTCGGGCGAGGGCTCTGGAATCGGATTCGCCACAGCACGCGGGCGGAATTGGCCGACGCTGCGGCAATTCACCGTCTTTCTCGAGAATCGGGTCGGTCAGTTGCTCGAGGTGGTGCGCCGCTTCGACGGATCGAGGGTGAGAATCGTCGCTCTCTCGATCAGCGATTCGGGGGAGTGTGCCTTCGTTCGCTTCCTCGTCAGCCACCCCGAACAGGGGCGGGAAATCCTGGAGCGGGCAGGGCTGGCGATCATCGAGAGCGATCTGATCGGGGTCGAACTCCCCGACCACCCCCAACCGCTCCTCCAGGTCTGCACGGCCCTGCTTCAGGCTGAGGTGAACATCATCCAGGCCTATCCGATCCTTGTCCGCCCGCGGGGACGACCGGCGGTCGCCCTGATGGTCGACAACACCGAGATGGGGCTCGAGACCCTCGGCAAACGCGGCTTCGCGATGATCACCGAGGGGGATCTCGACGAGGACGGCTGAGGCCGGCGACGCTCCTTCGTCGTGCTGCGTTCCGGGCCCTCGTCACTCGAACATGCCGTCGGGAAGCCCCTCGACCTGCCGCACGACCACTTTCTGGATCGAATCCCAGGCTACGGCGGTGAGCGTCACCGACCCATCGGCGGCCTGACTGGCAAACAGCCCGTGGCTCCCCTGCGACCAGGCCGGCTCATACCACTCTGGGAGGATCACGCTTCCCCCCACGAGATGAAGCTCGACGATCCCACCGTGATCCCGCTCCGCCCACAACCGGGCCACGAGGATGGCCGTCGGGTTGGCAACCAGCGTCCCCTTGGCGACAGGAGCGAACCCTCCAGCTTCAGGGCCATCGTGCTCGCCCCCCACGTCCCGGGCGGCCGCGGCTGGCACGTGCTGGAGAGACGGGGAGTTGGAATTGAGCGGCGGCACTGCCGCTAGGGGAAGGTCAAGCGGCCCCGGACTGGCGGTCGTCCCGCCCAACACCGGCGGCCAAGCAGGGGGCGCCTTGAGGGTGATGGTCCCGTCTTCCCCCCCTTGGGGATCACCCCCGGCCGCAAACGCGTCGGCATGAGCCACCGTCGGGCGTCCTGCAGGAGGGGCTGGCGGCGCGGCGATGGCGACCGAAGATGGCGGGATCACCACCGCCGTACCGCACTTCGAACAAGCGCCCCGCTTCCCTGCGAGCTTGGCGGGAACGCTGATCCGGTGGCCGTTGGGGCACGAAAACGTGATCGTGGCGGCGGGGGCGCGGGCACCGTCCACCGGGGATGCCGCCGGGGATGCCTGAGGGGACGTCTGCGGGAACTTCGGATCGGCCACGGGATGCACGCCTCCTGCACCAGCCGTCCCGAGCAGGCTGTGGATGCCATGTTCCGCCGCCGGGCGACCTCTCCAACATCCTACCACCCGCCGTCGCGGCAGCGCATCACTTGACGGCAGACCGGCAGCCTCTGACACTTCCCCGCGGGTCGTTGGCCGTCCCTCCCTGCCGCGGTCTGAGCCGGGGCGGGGGGATGGTCGATCTTCGAGTGTCCGGGCCGACACGTCTTCGATTCGGGTGAGATCATGGCGATCCAGGTGCTGTGCGGATCCTGCAAGGCGACCTTCACGGTCAGCGACCAGTTCGCCGGCCGGACCGGTCCATGCCCGAAGTGCAAGAAGCCGATCACGATTCCGGCGGCCCCGGTGAAGGCCGTGGTCATCCATGAGCCGGAGGCCCCGTCGACAACATCGACCGCGACCGGGCGAGCCCCGACGGCCCCCCTCAAGCGAATCGACCGCCCCGTGTCGGCGCTGCAGTGGACCCTCATCGGCGCCGGGACGGTGCTGGCGATCGTGGCCGCGGCGGTCGCCCGCGTGCAGTGGAATGGCGCACCGCCGGCTTGGTTCCAACTCGCGGGAGCTGCCCTTCTTGCCCTCCCCTGCGCTCGGCTCGGCTACGCGGCGATCCGCGACCGTGAGCTCCAGCCCTACCAGGGGAGGAGCCTCGCGCTCCGCACGCTGATCTGCGCGGCGGTGTACGTCGCGCTGTGGATCGCCCGCGGCTATCTCCCCGTGGAGATCGAGATGTGGGAGTGGCTCTACTACGCCCCGGTGTTCGTCGCGGTCGGCGCCTTTGCCGCGTTTGCCTGCTTCGATTTTGAGACCGGTGCTGCCATCGCGCACTTCTCGCTCTTTCTGATGGTCACAGCGGCCCTCCGTTGGCTCGCCGGCATCACCTCCCTCTGAGCTGCCCTGACGACGATCCCCTCCACCGCGGTTCCCCATGGCTTACGACGCACTCCCAGAGTTGATTGCGACGGAGCATGCCGCCGACGGCATCCGCATCCCTCCCGACGTGACGGTGCCGTTGACGGCCAGGGTGCGGGCCCTCATCGACACTCCCGAGATGCGCCGCCTGACGCGGATCAGCCAGCTCGGGTTGGTGGCGCTGGTCTACCCCGGCGCCGTCCACTCCCGCTTCGAGCATTCGCTGGGGGTCTACCGTCTGGCGCTGGCCTTCCTCGGCCGGCTCCGGCGCGACAACCACTTCGCCACCACCGTCGGTGAAGCAGACGCCGCAGCGTTCATCGTTGCCGCCCTCGTGCACGACATCGGGCACTGGGCCTACTGCCATCCCCTCGAAGACATGGGCCTGCCGGAGCTCCCCCGCCACGAGTCGCTCGTCGGCCGGATCCTCGGGGCCGGCGCGCCCGCCGAGATCCTCCGGGCGGAGTGGGGGCTCGAGCCAGCCCGGGTCGCGGCCCTCATCGACGGGACCGCCACCGACCCGGCCGGGATGCTCCTCCACTCCCTCCTGTCCGGGCCGATCGATGTCGACAAGATGGACTATCTCGCCCGCGACAGCCTCCATGCCGGCGTCCCCTATGGCCGTCACTTCGATCAGGATCGGCTGCTCGCGAGTCTCTGCATCGATGCCGGAGGGCAAACGCTCGCCATCACCGACAAGGGGCGCACGGCCGCTGAACTGATGGTCTTTGCCCGTTACGTGATGTTCAGCGAGGTCTATTGGCACCATGCCGTGCGGGCTGCCACCGGCATGCTCCAGCGCGCGGTGTGGCTGGTGCGCGATTCGATTGATGCCCCCTGGCTCACCCGGGCCGATGAGCAGGGATTCATCGGCTGGCTCAAGGGTGCGGCGGAGGGGACGGGGGCGGCGCCGCTCGTCGAGGGACTGTTCGGCCCGCGGCGAACCCTCGTCAAGCGCGTCGCCACCTACGACGCCCTCAATCACCCCGACATCCACCGCGCCCTCGCCGGCTCTTCGTATCCCGCCACGACGCAGATCTCGGCCCGGCTGGCCGAGCGGTTGTCACGGCGGCTGGGAACGGCCGTCGCTCCAGAAACGCTCCTCATCGATGCCCCCCCCGCCGAGCGCGAGGTGGAGTTCAACCTCCAGGTCCGGCAACGTCCCAGGGACGGCAGCGACCGGGCCGGCCCCGGGGCCGAACATTGGCGATCACTCGCAGAACTCTCCCCCGTGGTCCGCAGTCTTGCCCACGAGCAGTTCGACGATCTCGTCAAGCGGGTGCGGATCTTCGCCCCGTCCGCCACAGCGGAAGCCGTGTCGGCACTCCCGGGCGGCC
>CAMCCR010000129.1 GCA_945873085.1 Candidatus Kuenenia stuttgartensis
ATCGCGGTGGCTCTGCGCGTCGGGGTGAAACTTTTCCTCCGCCCGGACACATTCCTTGATCGTCTTGGCGAAGGTCTCCGCGTCGCCGACATCGATGGCGATGCTCGAGAACGCCGTCTGCTTTTCCATCCGATAGACGAACATCGACCGGGCCCGCGACGTGATCACCGGCTTGTCGTAGGAGAGGGCGTCGGCGAGCACCGCCGACCCCGACTGCCCGACCTCGTCATACGGCAGGACGAACAGGTCCGCCTGGGAGAGGACGGCCCCCTGTTCGGCCGGATCGCCGAGAAATCCGGTGAAGATGATCCGCGACTGCAGCCCCCAGACGTCGGCCTGCTGGATGAGATCCATCCAGTAGTCGTTGCCGGTCTTGTCCTTGGGGTGAATGCCCCCGGCAACGACGAGCTTGAACGACTCTGGGAGGTGTTTGAAGGCGCTGAGAAGGTGACCGTGCCCCTTGTAGCGGCTCACGAAGCCCGGCATCATCACCCACGTCTCGCGCGGGTGTTTCACGAAGGCCGGGGTGACATGCGCGCTCGCCACCCGCTCGATCGGGATCGGGATCACGGTCACGCGCTTTTTGAGCTTCGGGAAGGTTTCCACGAAGTATTTGTAGGTGTCTTTGCTGTGAAGGACGATCGCGTCGGCGCGGTGGAGCGCGGCGCTGATGTGCCGGTTGCGCAGGCGGTGGAAAACCCCCTCGACGAACTGCGACGTGGGCCGGCTGCGCTGGTTGCGGGTCATGCTCTTGAGCCAGGTGTGCAGGCTCACGACCAACGGCTTGTCGAGCCGGCGGCAGACGTCGGCGAATCGCTCGTTCGACGGGCCGATCCGGCGGGCAAAGAAGCAGAATTCGTGCTGAATGTGGACGAGATCGGCCCGGGAGCGATTCACCCGGCCAATCAGATCGGCGAAGTAGCGGTTCATCTCGCCGGCCGAGATCCGCCGGTCGCCGTCGATGAAGTTTTGCATGTCGAAGGGGAGGACATCGGAAAACCGCTCGAGTCCGACGGCCAGTCGCTTCGCGTACTCGGCATTGCCGCACTGCTGATCCCACGGAGTCATCAGCGCGACCGCCAACCGCGGGGAGCGGGGACTGGCGGGAATCGCCTCGGGCGGAGCTGCCGCCGGGGCGCGGCGGCTCGCCGCATCCGCATCAATCAGGGCCGTGTCGCCGACTGCCATGGGCTGTCCCTTCGTACGATTCTTCCCCTCAAGGCCTGCTGAGAACGGGTGCTCGGCAGGACCGGCCCGGGATCCGACGGGGCGGGGCGGGGGAACCGGGCGGGAAGGTAGCAAGTGGCCCAGCTCCCCCAAAGGTCAGTTTCAGGGCCGGTTTAAGGGGGGGATTCACCGCGGGCTCACGCCCCGGGCCGCTCCGAGCGTCGTCCCGGCGGGGGCGAGATTCCCTCCAGCGGCACGAAGCCGTCGTGCCCCGGAGGAATCCCCGGCGGGGGGGCACACGACGGGGTGAGGACTCGGCCGACGAGCGACCGTGCCATCCACACGGCGGCCGCCAAGGCGACCGCGATCACGATTCCATCCTGGAGGAGCGCTGACACAACCCACCTCAGCCGACGAGGAACGTGCCGAGTTGGTAGGTCACAAAAGCCCCCAGCCACGCAAGCACCGTCATCGAGGTGAAGGACGCCACCGGCCAGATCCAACTCCCGGTCTCCCTCCAGATCACCACCAGCGTGCTGGCACACTGGGCACAGAGGGCAAAGAACACCATGATCGACAGGGCGACGGGCAACGTGAACACCTTCCGCCGGCTCCCGTCCCATGTCGCGGCCCGGAGGCGGCGGACGAGGGCCGTTCCCCCCTCCTCGCTCCCGGCGTCGACGTCACCGAGGTTGTAGATCACGCCGAGCGTCCCGAGCACGACCTCGCGGGCCGGGAAACTGGCGATCGCCGCACATCCCAGCCGCCAGTCCCATCCCAGCGGCCGGACGACCGGCTCGATGAAGCGGCCGGTGAGCCCGAGGAAACTCTGTCGCTGCGCCGCCCCACGCCGCGCGGCGTCGAGCCCCTCCGGGGTATCGAGGGCGTCGAGCGCCGCGGAGAGATCGGCGACCGTCGCGGCATCCTCCTCGCCGTCGAGCCGGGCGCGGAGGCTCGTCCGTTCACTTGCCACCTCGGCCTCGACCGCGGCTTCGTTGCGCGGATAGTGGGAGAGCGCCCAGAGCACGACGCTCATGGCGAGGATCGTGGTGCCGGCGCCGGAGAGGAACGACCAGGTCGCCTCGCGGACGCGTTCGAGGACGATCCGCACCTGCGGCCAGCGCCAGCCGGGAAGCTCCATGACGAACGGCTGCGGCGGACCGCGGAACACCGTTCGCGTAAGCACGAAAGCAGCCACGGCCGCCACGACCACGCCGAGGGCGTAGAGCGATGCGAGCACGACGGCCGGGAGCCGGAGCCACGGGATCCCCGCCACCGGCACGTTGGGGACGAACGCCCCGCACATGAGAAAATAGACCGGCAGCCGCGCCGAACAGCTCATGAGCGGCGCCAGGAGGATCGTGAGGAGCCGGTCGCGGGGGTTCTCGATCGTCCGCGCGGCCATGATCCCGGGGATCGCGCAGGCGAAGCTCGAGAGGAGCGGAATGAACGACTTCCCCGACAGCCCCACCCCCACCAGGAGCCGATCCATGAGGAACGCCGCCCGCGACAGATAGCCGCAGCCCTCGAGGAGCGCGATCCAGAAGAACAACAGGGCGATCTGCGGGACGAAGATGACCACGCTCCCCGCCCCGGCGATCACGCCGTCGACCACCAGCGAGCGCACCGCCCCTTCCGGGAGGAGGCCACGGACGACTTCGGCGAACGTATCGACGCCGGCGGAGATTCCCTCCATGAGCGGCGCCGCGAGCCAGAAGATCGACGTAAACACCGCGAGCATCGTGAGCGCGAACAGGAGCGTGCCCCAGACGCGGTGCGTGACGACGGCGTCGATCCGGTCGTCAATCGAGCGTGCCACGGGACGGCGACGGACGACCCCTTCGACCACCCGCTCGATCCACGCATAGCGGCCGATCGCCTCGCGCGCCGCCGGGAGCTGGGCGGGGTCGACAGCGGCCAGCGCCGCCGCCAGCCCTTCCGGCTGTCGGGGCGGTAATGCGGCGAGGATCGCATCGGCGAGCTTCGCGATTCCCTGCCGGCGTGGCGCCACCACCGGCACGACCGCACAGCCCAGACGGCGCGACAGCTCGGCTGCATCGACCGCGATGCCCCGATCGGCCGCGGCGTCACCGAGCGTGAGGGCGATGACCGTGGGAAGCCCGATCTCGATCGCCTGGCTGGCGAGGTAGAGATTGCGTTCGAGATTGGTGGCATCGACGACGATCACGATCCGGTCCGGCGCCGGCATTCCCGCCAACCGGCCACGGAGCAAATCGACGGCCACCTTCTCATCGGGGCTCTTCGGCGAGAGGCTGTAGGTGCCGGGAAGATCGATGAGATCGATCGGGCGACCGGCATGGACGAAGCGGCCGACCTTTTCCTCGACCGTCACGCCAGGGTAGTTGCCGACGCGCGTCGCGATGCCAGCCAGTGCCGAGAAGAGCGTACTTTTGCCGGTGTTCGGGTTGCCCAGCAGGGCGACCATCAATGGCGGAGACGCCTCCGCAGCCCCCGCGGCGGTCACGTTCATGGCGGGGCGGATTCCGGGGGTCAGCGGGGCAGGGGGCGCCGGAGCGGCGCGGAACCGGCCCGCGGCGACCGCGGCCCGACCGACGGAAAGACCGCGACGCGGGCGGCGTCGCTGCGACGGATCGAAAGCCGGTAGCCACGGACCTCGAGTTCCAGCGGGCACCCCAGCGGCGCGACACCAATCACTCTGACGTGGACGCCGGGCGTGATGCCCATCTCGAGGAGGCGTTCGGATGTCGGGTCAGATCCTGTGATCAGTTCGACCTCCGCGGTCGACCCCACGGCGATCTCTCTCAGGCTCGTCACGATGACCTCCCCCTCGACCGGCGATAGCCAATGTCGACATCGGCTTCCGTCACCGAACCACCCAGCTGGAAAACAGCCAGCACTTCGGGGCCGCGTCAACGACCTCAAACTTATTGAGACCGAGTCTCAATCGCATCTCTAGTGTAGAACCTTCGGCATCCGAAGGCAAACCAATCGAGTCCAATCCCGGGCGAATCGGCGTGAAAGCCCCTGTCTCGAAGCGATTTCCCGGCCTCTTCGTCACCGGTACCGACACCGATGCCGGCAAAACGTTCGTCGCGGCGATGATCCTCCGCACGCTCGTGGCGGAGGGAATCCGTGTCGGGATTTCCAAGCCGGTCGCCAGTGGTGTCGTTGCCGGGGGGCCCCAGGATGCCCAAACCCTCTGGGAGGCGGCCGGCCGGCCACGGACCTTGTCAGCCGTCTGCCCGCAATTCTTCGCCCTCCCGCTTGCCCCCCACCACGCTGCCAGAGCCGAGGGGCGGGTGATCGACGAGACGCTCCTTCGCGAGGGGGTGCTCGAGTGGACCAAGACAAGCGACTGCCTGATCGTGGAAGGGGCCGGAGGGCTCTTCTCCCCCCTCACCGACCGCCTCCTCAATGCCGATCTCGCCGCCGACCTCGGACTGCCGCTGATCGTGGTCGACAGCGGTCGGCTCGGCTGCGTCGGCCGGGTGCTCGCCACCTGCTTCGCGGCCGCGGCGCGCGGGCTGGAGATCGCCGCGGTGGTGCTCTCCCAGATCGATGCCGACGGCCTCTCCGACCAAGACATCCCCACCGCTCCGCGCCGAATCGCCCGTGACGGGGCCGATGAGATCGTCCGTCGTCTTCCTCGGATCGCGGTCGCCGTGCTTCCCCACGCCGCCAGCGTCACCGTCCCGCCGCTCGACTGGCCGAGGCTCGCGCGGGGCTGATCCGACGCGCCCACCTCGCCGCGCTCAGCCCGACGCGGAGAGGCGCTCGATGGAAAGCGCGAGCGTCGTCTCCCACACCCCCGCATCATCCCCTTCCACGATCCAGTGGGGCATGACGACGACCGATTGGTGAACCGACTCGAAGCCCCCCTCCGACTGGCTCACGGTGCGGATCGGAAACGCCCAGATCCCCTCCGGCGGAGTCCCCGACACCGTGAGCCTGGCATCGATGTCGACCCAGTCATCGACCAGCCCGATCGTGGTCGCGCCGGCAAGGTCGAGGCGGGTGCCGAGGTGGCCGAGGGGCCGGCCTGATCCGTCGCGAAAGCAGCGCCCCGACGCGTCGGCGGGCATCCCGGCAAAATTGAACTCCACCGCGAGGTGCTGGCGGAAGCCTGGGGGGAGCCCCTCGATCCGGTAGGCGATGTCGATCGTCCGCCCGCCAGCGGCCAGCGCCACCGTCTTGCCGAGGGTGAACGGGATCCCCCAGGCATTGCCGGCCCGGGCCAGCACTACCTCGACCCGACTGTCGCTCTGTCGCACCGCGGCCTCGTAGGCCCCCGTGGCGAAGTCGCCCCGTTCCATCGCCGTGCCGTCGGCCACCGCTGCCGGATCGACCTCGACGTCCCAGAAATGGTCGACGAGCATCTTCCGCCGCGAGGGATCGTGTCGGACGAAGCGCTCGAGCCCCTCCTCCTTGAACTTCGCTGGCTGCGAGGCATCGATGATGCTCCGGGCCACGCCGGGACCGGCGAGGACCTCGGCGTGATAGGCCTCGGGACGACGGTCGAGCGTGGCGAGGAGATTGTGGCGCTGGGCGCGGAGATCGAGCTCGTAGAGGATCCCCCCCCGCGCCGGCGCGAACCAAGCGTCGAACGGGCCGTTCGAGACGCGGATCTCCGTGCGGCCGTCGAAATCCCAGTCGCGCACGACCGCCTCGATCCCCGGCCGCTCCGCGCCGGGCCGAGCCCGGTCGAGGAACGTGTCGGCCTCGATGAGCTGGCCGTAGACGGCATTGCGGAGGTGGGGGAGGTAGATGCCCCCGAAGGCCCCGTGCCAGTAGGCGCAGTTGCACTGCCCGCGGTGGAGCGCCGTCGTCGCCTGCTCGAGCATGTCGGGATCGGCATCCCCCGCGCCGCGCATCCCCTCCAGCCGCTCGCTCACCGCCATCGCCCGGGCGTACATCTCGTTGGCCTCGGGGTAGCGGAGGCGGAAGTTGCGCCAGCTCCCCCCGCGGATGAACGGCGCCACGGCCGCCAGCCGCGGATCGGCCCCGGCGCCGACGCGGGCCCGGACGCAGGCTTCTTGCGCCTCCGGCGGCAGGACCCACTCGGTCATCTCGCGGTAGCTGCATTCGGGCAGCCACACGGTCCCGGCCGGCGGCACTTGGCGGACAACCTCTGAAGGGAGGCACATCTCCACCCAGTCGGCGCTTGCCTCGAGGAGCGTGAACAGCCGCTCGAGCCATCCCTCCTCGAAGCAGGTGCGGTGGGTGTCGGGCCAGACGCCGAACTTCTCCCCGTCGTCGCCGAACACCGCCAAGCTCCCGTGGCGCCGGGCGGCGAGGCTGCGGAGATGATCGATCGCCTCCTCCGGGGTTCCGAAGGGGATCACGTACCGGAGCCGCTCGCTCACCGGGAAGACCGCCAGCGTTGCCCCGTCCCCCTCGGTGAGCCAGTGGCGATCGAGCTGATGCTCGGCGAGCCCCGCGGCCTTGAAGTGGGTGTCGTCGAGGATCGTCCACTCGACCCCGGCCCGGGCGAGATCGGCGGCCATGCCGGGATCCCACACCCGCTCGGCCAGCCACATCCCGCTGACGCGCGTCTTCAGTCGGCGCTCGAGCCACGAGGTGTAGCGGCGGATTTGGCTGACGCGGTCGCGCGGAGGGAGCATCGCGAGGACCGGCTCGTAGAACGCCCCACCGACAATCTCGATCTGGCGTTCGTCAGCGAGGCGCGCGAGCTGGTCGAGATACTCCGGATGGTGGGCGTCGAGCCATTCGGCGAGCGCGCCACTGGTGTGGATGGCGACGCGGATGCCGGGGTGACGCTCGAGGAGATCGAGGAGCGGCTGGTAGGCATCCTTCCAGGCTTGTTCGAAGACGCCGTCGAAATTGCCGATCGGCTGATGGTCGTGGATCACGAAGACGAACCGGACAGCGGGGGGCATGAGGGCCTCGACGGCAGGGGGGATGGCCGAACCGGTGCCTGACGGCGCTGACGGGAGAGTGGAGATGGCCTTCGGCAGCGAGCCCATCGATCGGGCCACGCCCCCCTTGTTCGATCACGGCAGGCAGCGCAGGGCCGCGTTGCGAGTCGGAAGCGGAGGGCAACGCGCGGGCGGGGACAGGCGGGAGAGTGGGGCGGGGGTTAGCATTCTCCACCACCGCGCCCCGCCGCTGCAAACCGTCCCCGCTGGAAATCCACCGCGTTCGTCGGTCGGGTCGGTGGTGCGGAGAAGTCGCCGGTTCGATCAGTCGGCCCGCAGACGCCGCGCCGACTCCTCCGGCGACATGATCGAAATGTGGCATCCGATCCCCAGTTCGAAGCCGGCCAGAGGCGAGATTCGCGGCATGATCTCGACGTGCCACCGCCAGCCCGCCGGCACATCCCCTTCCCAGGCGCGACACCCCGGCGGCAGCGCCCCCGTCCGCTCGGAGCGCGGGAAGAACGGGGCCTGATGGAGCCACCAGTTGAACTCCGCTCCGGGTGCCGCCCGCTCGATGCGGGCCACGACCTCGCGGACGAGATCGGCGAGCCCGGCGGCAACCTCCGGCCCGGCAGTATGAAACCAGGGCGAGGGCTGCCGGGGGAGGATCCAGGTCTCCAGGGGCTGCCGTGGCGCTGGCGGAACGAGGGCCACGAGATCAGCCGTGGTGGCAACGATCCGCTGCCCGAGCTCCGCCTCACGGATCATGGCTTCAAACAGATCGCCGCCGCCGGCCCCGGCAGCAAGCTTGGCCACGATCACCGGCGGCACGAAGTCGAGGGCCACCAATTGGCTGTGGACGTGGTCGAGGGAAGCGCCGGCGGCGGGGCCGGAGTTTTTGAACACCATCCCCCAGGCGAGATCGTCGCGCTCGGCCAGGTGGCTCAGGCGCTCCCGGACAAGCTGCCATGAAGCCCGCCAGGCGAGGGGATCGATCTCGAGGATCGAGGTATCGTGCCGCGGAGACTCGACGACCACGTCATGGATCCCATGGGCCGGCCGGGGTGATCCAGCCGCTGGGCCAACGGAAAGGCCGTCCGGGTGATGATGGCCACGATCGACGACGACCGGATAGCGATTGGGAATGATCCGCGCTAGCCAAGGGAGCACCCGGTCGGCGGGGCTGCGGAGCAGCTCGTGAGGGGTGAGGGATTCGTTGCCCGCACAGAACGGGCAGGCGGCAAGCGACTCCTCCCGGGGGCGTTCCGCCCGCGCCGGGGCGACAAACACGGCCCGGCCAGAGAGCGGATCGGTGTGGATCCGGCAGGACGAAGCAGAGGGCTGGGGGTCGTGCATGGCTCGTCGGCCGCCGGAAAAGCACCGTCGGACTGTTCCCTGAGGTGGCATCGCCTCCACTCTCCG
>CAMCCR010000130.1 GCA_945873085.1 Candidatus Kuenenia stuttgartensis
GAGGCGATCGCCAATCTCTCGCCGACGCAGCTGGAGAACATCTCGGGCGTCGTCGCCGGGCTCGGCGTGGCGTTCGACACCACGGCCACGGCCCTGGCACTGTCGATGGTGCTGATGCTGATCCAGTTCTTCGTCGACCGAGCCGAGCAGCGGCTCCTCACGCGCGTCGATTCGGCGGCCTGGATCGGCCTGGCGGGCCGCTTCCAGTCCGTTGCTGCCGACGACGGCACGGCTGTGGCGCTGGCGAAGCTCTCGGAGGCGGTGTCGCGCAGCTCCGAGAAGCTCCTCCAGGCCCAGGAGCATTCCTGGCGGGCGCTCGAGGAGGCGGCTTCCGGCAGCCTCTCCCGCGCCGTGGCGGCCAGCGGCCAAGAGCTCCGTTCGGCGCTCTCCGATTCACTCGGCTCGAGCCTCTCCCAATGGAGCGAGTCGCTCGTTCGTGCCCAGGCCCATGTCACGAGCCAGCGGGAAGATCGCTGGGCCAAGGCCGCCGAGGCCCTGACGACGGCCATGGAGGGCTTTGAACGCCACCAGCAGGCGCTCGCCGACCAGACCGAGCTCCTCGAGCGGGTTGTCGATGCCACCCGCGACGTCACCGATCTGGAACGCTCGCTCGAAAACAACCTTTCCGCGCTCACGGCCACGGGCCGGTTCGACGAGACGCTCGCGACCCTCTCCGCCGCCGTGCAGCTCCTCGCGGGCAGGGCCGCCGACGGGGCCGCCGAACCGCGCCGCGTCGAGCTCCACGCCCTCCCGCGTTCGAGAAGGGCCGCATGAGCCGTCGCACCCCCGCCGCCGCGCCGACGATCTCGCTGTTCCCCTTCCTGGCCGTGCTGCTGTGCACGATGGGCGCACTTCTCGTGCTCCTTGTGCTCTTCAGCCGCTCCGCCTCGCAGGCCGGGATCCGTGAGGCCGAGGCCGCCATCGAGGAGCTCGAGCTCGCCCGGGAGAATGCCCGCTGGCGGCGCGATCAGCTCGATGGCGTCCGGCAGAAGACCAACGATGACCTCTCCCGGGCCCGGATGGTGCTCGCGGGGATCGAAGAGAATACGCGCGAGCTCGAGGATGAGCTCGGCCGGCTCGTCGGCATCGTCGAGGCGCTCGAAAGCGAGGCGAAGGTTGCCGACGCCTCCGACCTCGCCGCGCTCGAAGTCAAGCTCACCAATGCCCGTGAGTCGGTTGACAAAGCTCGCGAGGATCAGGCAAGCCGTCCCGCGGCCTACGCCGTGGTTCCTTACGTCGGCAAGCATGGCACCCACCGCCGCCCGCTGTACATCGAATGCTGCGTCGATGGCGTCTTCCTTCAGCCGGAGGGAATCCGACTCACGCCAGGGGATTTTGACGGCCCGCCGGGGCCGGGCAATCCGCTCGCCAGCGCCCTCCGCGCGGCCCGCGAGACGATGGCGCGCACCGTCCCCAATCCTGGCGATCCCGCCGCGCAGCCATATCCGCTCCTCCTCGTTCGTCCCTCCGGCGTGATGGCCTACTACGCGGCCCGCGAGGCGATCTCATCGTGGGGGAACGAGTTCGGCTACCAGCTCATCGAGGACGACTGGACGATCGCCTATCCTCCGCCCGATGTCGCGATCGCCGAAGCGGAGAACCGGGCGATCGAGGAATCGCGTCGCCGGTTGCAATGGCTCGCCGAGACGCATCCCCAGCGCCCCGCCAAGCCACAGCGGCAGTACCGTGCCGCTCCGACCCGCGGCGGCGTGGTCGAGAACGGGGGCCCGAGTGTCCTCGGCGACCAGTCGCAGTTCGAATGGAAGGATCAGCCTGCCGGCGGGACACCGACGCCCGGTGGCAGTCGCGGGGGGCGATCCTTCAATGGCGGCGGGCCGGGCGTGGCCGCGGGCGGTTCCGCCAGTCCCTCGGGCATGGCTGGCACAGGCAACGGACCGGGCGGCGGAGCCGGACAGGGCTACGGCGGCGGAACTGGGCAGGGCCCGGACGGTGGCGCTGGTGACGGCGTCGCGCCGGGGCGACCGTTCCTTTCGGCGGCGGGCACTCCCGACGATCCGGCCGGCGACGCGATCCTCGCCTCGGGTCGGGGCATGGGGGGCGGTCCTGGTGGCGGCGGCGGTAGTCCCGGTGGCCCTCGTGGCCCTGGTGGATCGCTTCGCGGTGGCGCCGCTGGGAACGGGCCGGAGGGGACTCCCGGGGAATCGGGGGGGGCCTTCGGCCAGCCGGGCCTCGCTGCCCAGCCTGAGCAGACAAACTCCGCTCCGGGGAGCGCTGGCGGCGGAGGGGAGGCTGGTGCCGATGGAGCGGTCGGTGGTGACGCCGGGGGACGCTATGGCTCGGCGGGAGGCTCGACGTTTGCCGGTGGCACGGCCGGGAGCGCTGCCGGAGGCGCCGCTGGCGGAGCGGCCAATGGTGCGGCCAGCGGTGCGACGTCGGGCGCGGCCGGATCGGGCAACCTTGGCCTCGGCGGTTCGGCGAGTGGAGCCAGTGGTGGAGCTGGTGGCGACGTCTCGATGCCCGGCATGCTCAGCGTCGGCGGCGGCGGAGCTGGTGGCGCCGGCGGCGGCAGTGGGTCGCTGGCCAACAGCCGCGGAGCCAACTGGGCGAGTCTGGCCACGAACGACCGTCCTGTTCCCCTCACCCGGCCGATCCGCGTCGAGTGTGGGCTCAACGAGTTTCGGATTCTCGACGACGCCGGCCGGCGGATCCAGACGCGCGTTCCGATCGATGGCGACACCGCCTCGGCGATCGATCCGTTCGTCGGCGCGCTCCACACGAAGGTGAAGAACTGGGGGCTCGCCGGCGACCGGATGTACTGGCGACCGGAGCTTGTTCTCTCGGCAACCAGCGACGGCCAGTCGCGCCGTGACGATCTCGAACGGCTCCTCGCCGACAGCGGCATCGATGTCCGCCCGCGCGACGCGAAGGAAGAGCGGGTCGAGCCACTCCCGCCGGTCCAGCGTGCGTCGTACAACCTGCCCCTCAAGTGATCGCCGGGCCGCCGTCGTTCCGACCAGTTTCAAGAGTTCCCTGCCGTCGCGAGACCCACCGTCATGGCCCGTCCCAAGCCGGAAGAAATCTCGTCTGCCGGTCAGGATTCGTTCCTCGACGTCGTGACGAACATCGTCGGGATCCTCATCATCCTCGTGATGGTGGTCGGAGGCCGCGTCGGCCAGATAGGCCTCGATGCCGTCCCGAAGGCGAACGCCAAGGTGGAGGAGCTCGAGCGTGAGCTCGGTCAGCTCGAAATCGAGCTGGCCACCGCGGAGAACGGGATCTCGGAGCTGGCCGCTCACGGGCGCTCGATCCAGGCTGCCGCCGCCGGCGCCGCCGAGGCCCGGATCCATCTCGCGACAGCCGTCTCGGCGGCGAAGCTCGAAGTGGAGCTCCGCAAACAGGATGTCGACGGCGCCCGGGTGCGGGCGGCGGAGTCGACGGCAAAGCGGAAGCAGCTCGAGGTCGAGATCGAGAAGTGCTCGCTCGAGCTCGAGGGGCTCGCTCATCTCCCGGCGACCACGAAGGAGGTCCTCGCCTATCCGACGCCGATCGGCCGGACGGTCAACGGCGACGAGCTCCATTTCCGGCTCGACGCCGGTCGGATCGCCTACATCCCGCTCACCGAGCTGTTCGAGATGGCGAAGGCGCAGACGCAGCGCAAGGGGGCGGGGATCGCCAATCTCCAAAACCGGATCGAGACGGTCGGCCCGATCCAGGGCTTCTCACTCGACTACGTCATCGAGGCCCGTGTCGACCAGGCCCGCGGGCAGGTGCTGATTCGCTCGCGCGAGTGGGTTGTTCGACCGATGCAGGAGTATCTCGGGGAGACGCCGGAAGAGGCGCTGCGGCCCGGCTCGAAGTTTCTCCGCGTGATGGCCAACATCACGCCGGAGACGGCGGTGACGCTGTGGTGTTATCCCGACAGCTTCGAGGCCTTCCGCACCGTTCGCGAGGAGCTTCATCGCCGCGGCCTCCCCACCGCCGGGCGCCCGCTCCCCGAAGGAGCCCCGATCGGCGGCTCCGCCGACGGCAGCAAGTCGGTCGTGCAGTAGGCACGCAGGGCCCCGTCATTCCGTGGCGGCGCGGATGCCGGCTTCGGTAGCAGCGCAGAGAGCGTCGAGCTCGTCGAGGGTGATCGACAGCGGCGGCCAGATGACGACGACGTCGCCGAGCGGCCGGAGGATCGCGCCGTGTTTCCGCGCGGCAAGGCAGGCTTTCATCCCCCGCTGCTCCTGCCATGGGTAGGCCCGCCGCGACGGCTTGTCGGCCACCAGGTCGATGCCGCCGACAAGCCCGCACTGCCGCACAGCGCCGACGGCACCGAGCTCTGCGATGCGCTCGAGATGGATTTTGAGCCTGGCGATCTTCGGCGGAAGTGATTCGAGGACGGCCTCGTCGCGGAACAGGTCGAGCGAGGCGAGCCCGACGGCGGCCGCCAGCGGATTGCCGCCGTAGGTGTGGCCATGGAAGAACGTTCGCCGCTGGGCGTAAGTGCCGAGGAACGCCTCCCACACCTCGGCGGTGGTGAGCGTCGCCGCCATCGGCAGGTAGCCGGCCGTGAGCCCCTTGGCGAGGCAGAGGAAGTCGGGCACGACCCCTTCCTGTTCGCAGGCGAACATCGTGCCGGTGCGGCCGAAGCCGACGGCGACCTCGTCAAGGATCAGGAGCACGCCATGTTTGCGCGTCAGCTCGCGGACGCCGCGCAGATACCCCTCGGGGTGGATCCAGATCCCCGCCGCCGCCTGCATCACCGGTTCCATCACCATCGCCGCGACGCTTCCGGCATGCTCGACAAGCACCCGCTCGAGAAGCTCGAGCGACTCGCCGAGGGTCGGCGCCGGCCGGCCGGTCGACGGGCAGGCCCCACCAGGGCTGGGGAGCCGGATCGGCTCGAACGTCAGCGGCGCGAAAACAGACGTGAAGCGATCGACTCCGCCGACGGCCACGGCGCCGAGGGTGTCGCCGTGATAGGCCTCGCCGATCGCCACGAACTTCGTCCGCCCCTCGCGCGGCGGATCGGCCTGGAGCCAATATTGGAAGGCCATCTTCAGGGCCGCTTCGATGGCGCTCGAGCCGTCGCCGGTGAAAAACACCTTCTCGAGGCCAGGCGGCGCCACCTCGACGAGCCGCTTGGCAAACTCGATCGTGGTCGGGTTGGAGAGGCCGAGGTTTGTCGTGTGGGCCACTCTGCCGGCCTGGGAAAGCAGCGCCCCATCGAGCCGCGGATGGCCGTGGCCGTGGACGTTGCACCACATGCTCGCCGAGCCGTCGAGATAGCGGCGGCCTTCACTGTCGATGAGCGTGCAGCCCTCGCCTGACTCAATGAGGAGCGGCTCATACTCCTGCATCTGCGTGAACGCATGCCAGACATGCTCGCGGTCCCACGCGGCCAGGTCGGCAGCGCATGACTCCGGCCCCGACGGACGGAAGTCTGTCGGGGCCGGAGCAGCAGAGGATCGCGGATCGTCGCGCAACGTGTCGCGCCCTTCGTCGAGCATGGGAGGCGTCAGGCCGGGGAAGCGGCAAGATCCGGCTCGTCGGCGGCCTCAGGGGCAGGCGCGGTAGCCATGGCCCCCACGAAGCGGTCCTTGACGTCGTTGAAGTTGCGCATCGACGCGAGGTGGAGGTAGACGAGCTCGAGCTCGTCTGTCTTTGCAAGCGACTCGAGCTTGTCGCCGTCGAGGGCCCGGAGCCGTTCCCGCGAGACGCCGAGGAAGCCGCGGAGGGGCACCTGCTCGCCGCCGGGGAGCGAGACGATCGCCTCCATCGGCTCGAGGAGGCCAAGTTCCTTCAAGTGACGGCCGAAGACGCGCGTCCGCTCGAACTGGGTCTGATACTCCTTGAGGAAGTCGAGCACCCTCCCGGCGTAGGCCGTCGGCTTGCCGTCGGCGTCGAAGAGCCGCTCGCCGCGGCCGTCGGTGTTGAAGCCGGGGTGGGTGTCGTCGATGCACAGCGTGAGCGTCTGCTGATCGGGGCTCGCGGAGAAGACGAACGGATAGCGGCGGACGAAGGCCGGGACATACTTCGCCTGCCAACGGGCGTCGGCGGAGACGTAGAGATTCTGGTGCGAGCGGACGCCGAGCACCGCCACAGGCATGACGTCATCACCGGAGGCAGTGAAGACGATCGCGTATTCGGAGGCCGCGGCGAGAATCTCGATCGCCGTGAGCGGCACCGCGTTGATGCCGGAGGCGAAGGCGTAGTCGGGGACCGGCTCGAAAGAGAGATCACGGTGGGCCGCGGAGCTCAAGGGAACGGCCGATTCGTAAATCAGCAACTGCTTCGCCATGACAAGGTTCCTCGGAAGAGAATGCCGGGTGGGACGCGCGGCACGGCGGCCGCGTCCGTCAGATTCTACGGTGCCACCACCTTCGGGGGTGGTGGCGTGGGGATGGGCTCTGATACGGCTGTGACACTCAATCGGTTCGGTTGGGGGGCCTGGGTGGCGATGCTCACATCTGGCGGATGAGGTCGAGGCACATCGCCCGCACCTTCCCCGGATTGACGTTCGGGTTTTTCTTCTTCGCCTGGCCGATGAGCCCGGCGGCGGCCTGCTCCTTGCCCCCCTTCACGTCGGCGACGACGCGCGGGTTCTCGGCAAGGAGCTCGCGGCAGAGCGTGATCAGTTCGTCGTCGTCGACTGCAGCGATCCCCATTGAGGCGACGACCTCGTCAACCGTGCGGCCACTGGCGAGCACCTCGGCAAAGATCTCCCGGGCCCGGCTGGTGTCGAAATCCCCCTTCGCGACCCGGCCGATGATGTCGGCAACAGTGGCGGGGCGGACGGGGAAGGCGTCGATCGATCCGCCACGCTCGTTGAGCGTCCGGAGCACGTCCTGCTGCATCCAGTTGCTCGCCACCTTCCCCTCGCCGACTCTCTCCGCGAGATCCTCGAAGTAGGCGACGAGCTCACGCCCCTGATTGACGAGGACATCGGCGTCGTAGGCGGGGATCTTCCACGTGGCCGCGAGCTTCTGACGGAGCACCGACGGCGGATCGCCCATCGCCTCGCGCGTGGCGGCGAGCCATTCGTCCGACACCGCCACCGGCACGAGGTCGGGCTCGGGGAAGTAGCGGTAGTCGCTCGATTCCTCCTTGTGGCGCTGGGCCCGGGTGACGCCGGCCGGATCGTCCCAGCCGCGGGTCTGCTTCGGGGTCTTCCCCATCTCGGCCTTTGTCGCCTGCCATTCCTCGTACTGGCGGGCGACTTCGTAGACCAGCGCCCGCTCGACGGAGCGGAAGCTGTTCATGTTCTTGATCTCGACGATCGGCGTCTTGGCGATCCGGCCGCCGTCGCAGGGGATGTGGAGGTTGACGTTGGCGTCGACCCGCAGGCTCCCCTCCTGCATGTTGCAGTCGCTGACGCCGAGGTAGACGAGCAACAGCTTGAGTTCGTTGAGCCAGGCGCGGGCCTCCTGCGGTGACCGCAGGTCGGGCTCGGTGACGATCTCGCACAGCGGCGTGCCGGCCCTATTCAGGTCGATCCGCGTGTCGCCGGTGCCGGTTGCCTCGTCGTGCATGCTCTTCCCGGCATCCTCCTCGAGGTGGACGCGGGTGATGCGAACGTTCCTCGAGAGGGCCCCCTTCGGATCGACCACCTCGAGGGCGCCTTCCGACGAGAAGGGGAGGTCGAACTGCGAGATCTGATAGCCCTTGGGGAGATCGGGGTAGAAGTAGTTCTTCCGATCCCACTTCGTGAACGGTGCGATCTTGCAGCCGAGGGCCAAGGCCGCCCGGACGGCGAGTTCGAAGGCCGTTCGATTCATCACCGGGAGCGACCCGGGAAGCCCGAGGCAGGTCGGGCAGACGTGCGTGTTGGGCGGGGCGCCGAACGTGGTAGAGCAGCCGCAGAAGAGCTTCGTCCGCGTCTGGAGTTGGACGTGGACCTCGAGGCCGATGACAGTGGTGAAAGGCGCGGCGGCGGTCAGTGTGGCGGTCACGGGGGGCGCTCGTGAGGGACTTTTGGGAGGAGGGCTTGGCCGACGTCGGGAACGCCGGGGGGTCGGCGTGGTGGCGTGTTTGTCAGCGGGGCCGAGCGGCGATGGCGGGACGGCGGCGGTGCCAGTCGGTGAGGTGCTGGTAGCGGTCGGTGGCTCGGAGGAGGAGCGGCTCGGCAAGGGCCGGGGCTTGGAGTTGGAAGCCGATCGGCAGGCCTCCCTTGGTGAATCCGCAGGGGAACGAGATCCCTCCCACGCCGGCGAGGTTCGTGCAAACGGTGTAGAGATCGACGAGGTACATCGCCAGCGGGTCGCCGCTCTTCTCGCCGAGCTTGAAGGCCGCTGTCGCCGACACCGGCCCACCGATGAGATCGACCTTCTCGAAAGCGTCGAGGTAATCCTGGCGGATGAGGCGGCGGACCTTCAGTGCCTTGGCGTAGTAGGCGTCGTAGTAGCCGGCGGAGAGGGCGTAGGTGCCGAGCATGATCCGGCGCTTCACCTCTGGTCCGAAGCCCTCAGCCCGGCTGCGGCAGTACATCTCCACGAGCG
>CAMCCR010000131.1 GCA_945873085.1 Candidatus Kuenenia stuttgartensis
AAACGAGTTCATGCTGTCGCGGAAGCGCGGCGGCTGAACGGTCGTTGGATGGGCTTGGCTTCAATCACGTCGACCATCCATCCATCCGCCAACAACGCTTCGGGGTCGACCGTGCCCCGTCGCCGGACGTTCACCTCGGCCATCCATGGCCTCCACTCGCTCGGACCCGCCTGCGCTTCGCCCTCCGGGGCTGCGCTTGTCGGCTACGCCGGCTCTCGGAGCACGGGCGCCCCCTCGCTGGAAGCGCCCAGCGTTGCACGATGCGTTGTCATGCCAACACGCAGGACGAGGCCGGGGTCGGCGAATGCTCGAGGAGTCCCCGATCGCGCCTACCGCTCCGAACGGCCCGCGTGACTGGTCTAAAGCGATGCGGGGCGACGAGACCTTTGCCGCCCCGGCCGACGGATCACCCACAGGCCCGCCACCGGCAGCCATCGAAACGGCTGGAGGCAGATGTCGCTCCCTCCCCCCGTTCAGCCGCCCCGCTTGCGCGACAGCATGAACTCGTTCCCCTCCGGATCGATGCACATGGCCAGGTGGGGAGGCTGGCCATCCTCCGGCTCCGGCTCCTTCGTCACGGTCCCGCCGGCAGCGACGACTTCGTGGGCGCCAATGCAGACATCGGGCACCTGGAAGGAGAGCCCTGTCCAGGTCCGCTTTCCTTCGCCGCCGGAATGAATGCCGATCACGCTCCCGAGGATCTCCACCTCGGCGATGACGGAGTTTTGCTTGAGGAGTTTGCCGCCGAAGAGCGTGCAATAGAAGCGCACGGCCCGATCCATGTCGGCGGCCCAAATCACATACTTCACCCGTTCGACGAGCATGGGGACCTCAGGAAGAGAGACAGGAAGGCTTGGAAAACGTTGACGCCCGTTCTCCCACAGGCCTACGCTTTCGTCCATTCCCCGAAAGGAAACTTCCATGCCGGCCCATACCGATCGCCGCACCTTCCTCACAGCCGCCGCCGCCTCGCTGTCGCTGGCCGCCGCGCCCCGCGCCTTCGCCGCCGACGACGCCCCGCCGGCCGCGCCCCTTCGCCCGGTGCGGTTTGGTGTCTCGACCTACTCCTTTTGGCAGTTCCGCGCGGAGCCTGCGCCGATCGAGGCTTGCATCGACCAAGCCGCGCGGATGGGATTTGACGGCGTCGAGATCCTCCAGGTGCAGCTGGGGGACGATCAATCCAACGCCCGCCTCCAGCGGCTCAAATCCCAGGCCCATGCCCACGGCCTCGCCCTGATGGGCTTCTCGACGCACCAGGGCTTCGTGAATCCCGACAAGGCCGTCCGCGACGACAACATCGCAAAGACACTCAACTCGATCGACACCGCCTACCGGCTCGGGATCCCGACGATGCGGATCAACACCGGCCGATGGGGAACGTCGAAGAACTTCGACGAGCTCATGGCCAACAAGGGGATCGAGCCGAACCTCCCCGGCCACACCGACGAAGAAGGCTTCGGCTGGGTGATCGAATCGATCAAGCGCCTCCTGCCCCGAGCCGAGGAGTGCGGCGTCGTGCTCGGCTTGGAAAATCACTGGGGGCTGGGACGGACGGCCGAGGGCGTGATGCGGATCGTCGAGGCGATCGACTCCCCTTGGCTCCGGGTGACGCTCGACACCGGCAACTTCCTCGACGATTCCCCGGCGCAGATGGAGAAGCTCGCGCCGCGCTGCTGCCTCGTGCAGGCGAAGACGTACGACGGCGGCGGCAAGTGGTATTCGCTCGACATCGATTACAAGGCCGTCGCCGCAATGCTCCGCCGCCACCGCTACGAGGGCTGGGTGTCGCTGGAGTTTGAGGGGAAGGCCGATCCGGCCGTGGCCGTACCGGCGAGCCTCGCCCGGCTGAAAGAGTCGTTTTCCGCGTGAGACTGTCCGCTGCCGCATGGAGCCGGCTTTGCCCCGCCCAATCCAGGGTTCATTTCTCGCAGAGCCGATCTCCGATTTTTCGAGTGCACCACTTCACTCGATCCACCAGGGCCATGTCATGAATCTCTTCCGCAACGTCGTTCGCATCATGCTCTTCTGCCTGCTGCTTCAGCATGCGGTCATGCTCCCTTCCGCTTCCGCCCAGGCGCCGCAGGGGGGCCAGGCCGATCCTTTCGTCGCGGCAGCCGAGCATGCCGAGGGGATCCTCGCAACGGCGACCTGGCAGTCGATCTTCAACGGGAAAGATCTCGCCGGCTGGCGCGGCGACACCGCCGGCTATGCAATCGAGGATGGCGTCCTCGTCTGCAAGAAGGGGGGCAAGACGCTCGAGACGGAGGTCGAGTACGGCGACTTCGCGCTGACGTTCGAGTTTCGCCTCGAGGCCAGCGGCAACAACGGCATCGGAATCCGGGTGCCACAAAGTGGCTATCCGTCGCGCGACGGCCTCGAGATCCAGATCCTCGATCACGACGGGCCGCTCTACGGGCAGGACGCGGAGATCGCCGGCGCCGGCAAGCAGCGGCTCACCTGGCTCAAGCCCTGGCAGGTGCACGGCTCCGTCTATGGCATCGCGCCGGCGCGGACCGGCGCGTCGAAGCCGGTCGGCGAGTGGAACAGCGAGACGATCATCGCCATCGAGGATCATGTGATGGTGATCCTCAACGGCACCGTGATCGTCGATGCCTTCCTCGACGACATGGCGGTCATCGACGGCTCTCCCCATCCCGGCAAGCACAACCGGCGCGGCCACATCGTCCTCGCCGGCCACGACGACCGGGTCGAGTTCCGTAACCTCCGCGTTGCCGACTATTCCCCCGCGCCTCCGAGCCTCCGCGCTGCGAAGGACAACGTTCCTCCCCCCGGCTTCGAGGCGCTCTTCAACGGCCGCGATCTCTCGGGCTGGAAGGGGCTCAGCCACGGCGACGCCAATGCCCGCCGGGCGCTCGCAGGCGCTGCCCAAGAGGAAGCGCAGGCCAAGGCCGATGCGACGATGAAGGCCCACTGGAGCGTCGTCGATGGCGTGCTTCACTACGACGGTCAGGGCGACAGCCTCTGCACGGCCAGGGATCACGGCGACTTCGAACTGTTGGTCGATTGGAAGATCCCGCCCGGGGCCGATTCCGGGATCTATCTCCGCGGCACGCCACAGATCCAGATCTGGGATCCGTGGGATCCGCGCGTCGAGCCGGGGAAGCCTGCTCCCTCCACGCCAAAGGAGTGGGTGGCCCAGTTCACCAACGGCCGCAATCTCGGCTCAGGCGGCCTGTGGAACAACCGCCAGTGGCGCAACATGCCGCTGGTGCTCGCCGACAAGAAGCCGGGCGAGTGGAACACGTTCTTCATCCGCATGGTGGGAGAGAAGGTGAGCGTGTGGCTCAACGACACGCTCGTCGTCGATCGGGTCAAGCTCGAAGACTATTGGTCAAAGGGGACCAAACCCCTCCCCCGCGCCGACCAGATCGAGCTCCAACACCACGGCAGCGAGCTGTTCTTCAAGAACATCTTCCTCCGCGAGCTCCCCTGGTGAGCGGCCCGACGCGGTCGCCGTGGGTGTCACAGCACACGACTGAGACTCAATCCCCCTCAGCCCCCTGATGAATCCGCACCCGCCCCCGCTCAACGATCCAGAGCCTCCCGGCGAGAGACTCGACGTTCAGGGCTCGAACGAGCGTTTCAAGTCCGGCCTGGAGATCAGCCGCCGTCGGTCGTTTCGGCAGACGGATGACCGCAATGCCGGCATAGTCCGCTGGAGGAAAGACCAGGGGGTTCGCAAAGTCGACGTCGAGCGTCACCAGCGCCCGTCCTTCAAGACGGCAGATCTCGATGAGGTGCCGGTCGTCGGCTGCCGTTAGTTTCTGCGCCGCCACGGTGCAGGCATCGTGGCCCGCGGCATCGAGCACATGCTTTCCCCGCACGCCGAGGTTTTCATCGAGTTTGAGTTTCACGACGTCTCGAGGGAAATGTCGACATAGCGCTCCCGGGCCATCTCCGAACCGTACGCGAGGCAGGCACGAATGTCGTCTTCCTCGAGTTCGGGGTAATCAGCGAGTATCTCGGCGGCTGGTGTTCCCGAGGCGAGAAAATCGAGAACGAGTGACACCCAGATCCGATGTCCACGGATGCACGGCTTGCCGCCGCACCTGGCAGGATCAATCCAGATTCGCTCGAGAAGCTGTTCGCGTGTCATGGTTGCCATGATTCAATGGTACCCGTCCAACGTCATCAGGGCCAAGCAGAGGCGTCGGGGATTCCGCGAGCTCCCCTGGTGAGCGGTCCGTCGCGGTCACTGTGGGTGTCACAATGCAGGCAGACTCGAAATCAGGAGCATTCCATTGACCGATCGGCCCCTCCCGGTCTCCCCCACTCCCATCCACCAGCGGCAGTGGCTCGTCGGCGGGAAGCTTCGTCGCTGGGACGGGCCGGTGCGCGACGTCTTCTCGCCGGTGCTCACCGCTGGGGCGCCGACGCCGCTCGGCTCCTTCCCGCTCCTCGGTGAGGCCGAGGCTTACGAGGCGCTTGCTGCCGCTGCGGCCGCCTGGGGGAAGGGACGTGGGGTCTGGCCGACGATGACGGTGGCGGCGCGGATCGGCTGCGTGGAGCGATTTCTCAGCCTGATGATCGCCGTCCGCGAGCGCGTCGTCGAGACGCTTGTCTGGGAGATCGGCAAGAGCCGCCCCGACAGCGAGAAGGAGTTTGACCGCACCGTCGCCTACATCCGCGACACGCTCGCGGCGGTCAAGGAGCTCGATCGGGCCGGGGCGCGTTTTCAACAGGTGGAGGGGATCGTGGCCCAGGTGCGCCGCGCCCCCTTGGGGGTCACGCTCTGCATGGGCCCCTTCAACTATCCCCTCAACGAGACCTTCACGACGCTCATCCCCGCGCTCGTCATGGGAAATCCGGTGATCGTCAAACCAGCGAAGTACGGCGTCCTCCTCCTCGAGCCGCTTCTCGCCCCCTTCGCCGAGGCTTTTCCGGCCGGCGTCGTCAACACGATCTACGGCCAGGGGAAAACGGTCGTGTCGCCGCTGGTCGCCTCCGGCGGCATCGACGTTCTCGCCTTCATCGGCACAAGCAAGGCCGCCGACACGATCCGCCGCGATCATCCCAAGCCCCATCGGATGCGCTGCGTGCTCGGGCTCGAGGCGAAGAATGTCGCCATCGTGACTCCCTCGGCCGATCTCGATCTGGCTGTCCGCGAATGCCTCGCCGGGAGCCTCGCCTTCAACGGCCAGCGCTGCACGGCGCTCAAGCTCGTCGCCGTTGCCCGCCCCGTGTTCGCGCGCTTCACGGAGGCGTTTGCCGCCGCCGTCGACCGACTCGTTGTCGGCTCCCCGTGGGCGGAGGGCGTCGGCGTGACGCCGTTGCCGGAGCCCGATGCCCCGGAGCGGATGGCGGCGCTTGTCGCCGATGCGGTGGCGAAGGGGGCGCGGGTCTTGAACAGCCGCGCTGGCAGGGTCGACGCCACGACGTTCTTCCCGGCGGTCGTGGCCCCGGTCACGAAAGGGATGCGGCTGTGGCACGAGGAGCAGTTCGGGCCAGTCGTGCCGATTGCGGTTTACGACGACCTCGAGGAGCCCCTCGACTGGGTGTGTGATGCCGATCATGGCCAGCAGGCCTCGATCTTCTCGCGCGATTCCGAAGAGGTGGCGGTGCTCATCGACGGCCTTGCCAATCAGGTCTGCCGGGTGAACCTCAACAGCCAGTGCCAGCGGGGGCCTGACGTCTTCCCGTTCACAGGACGGAAGGACAGCGCCGAGGGGACGCTTTCGGTGAGCGATGCCCTGCGGGCGTTTTCGATCCGGAGCATGGCGGCGGCGAAGGACACGCCGGAGAATCGGGCAATCCTCGGCGACATCGTCCTTTCCCACCGCTCTTCGTTTCTCTCCACCGACTGGCTGTTTTGAGCCCTGCGACCTTCGTCAGCCACCCCTCTCCCGGCAGGGCATTCCATCCGGGCCCCGTTCTCGGGCCCTGGCCCTTGGGAACGAGAACGTGGGCCCCGTTAAGTCTTCCGCTGCCCTGCGGTTTGCTTGGAGTCGGGGGGATCGGTCCCGCACTCCCCTTCCCCGTCGGCTGGTCGCTCCGCGTGGGCCGCCTAGAGTTTCCCGGTTCAAGGGCCGTCCGCTGCGTCGGGCGGGGATTGCAATGACGCTCGCAGAACTTTTCCCGATCCTCCAGATGGCGATTGCCCCGGCGACGCTCGTCTCGGGGGTTGGGCTGCTGCTGCTGTGCATGTCGCAGCGGTTTGCCACGGTGGTCGAACGGGCCCGGAGCATTGCCCTCTCGGCCTCCTCCCTCTCCGGCTCCGGCCGGGCCGACGCCAGGCGGCAACTCTACGTGCTCTCCCAGCGGGCCAGATTCCTCCGCGGGTGTGTCGGCACGGCGGCGGGAAGTGTGTTGCTCGCCGTCCTCCTCATGGTCGCGCTCGTGACGGGGTCGGTGGCGAAGATCGACGTCGCCCCGGCGGCAGTCAGCCTCCTCATCGCCTGCCTCCTCTCCCTCCTTCTTTCGCTCGGGCTCTTTCTCCTCGACGTCAACCTGTCGCTGAATGCCCTCTGGATCGAGCTTCCCCGCGGCTTTGCCCTCCCCGAGGAGCGGGCCGTGATCCGCCCCCGCCGTCGCCCGGCCCGCCTCCCGCTCAACGTCTGACGAGCCACAGGCTGCTGGGTGAGTCCCCTTGGCGGGAGATTCCTTGCAGACTGCGACGATCTTTCGGAGGATGGTTTGGTTGAGCGTTGCCGCGACACTTTCTCGTTAGCCGGCCGCTCATCCTTCCCGTCGACTTCCGGAGGGTGTGCCGTGGTTGCGCAGGTCTGGGCTCAAGGCTGGTTTGCCGTGGTCGGTTGGTTCGTGATCGCGGCTGCAGGGGCCATCGGAGCCGAACCTGCCGAGCGGATCTACGTCGGCGGCACGATCCTCACCGTCGCCGATGCATCGCCCCGTGCCGAAGCCGTGGCCGTTGCTGGCGGCCGGATCATCGCCGTGGGAAAGAAGGCGGACGTCCTCGCCTCGCGGGGTGAGAAGACGGAGATCATCGACCTTGCCGGCCGGACGCTCGTGCCCGGCTTCGTCGATGGCCATAGCCACTTCTTCGCGCTCGTCGACGTGCAGACGCAGGCCCTCTGCGCCTCGCCGCCGGCCGGCCCCTGCCAGAGCGTGGCCGATGTGATCACGGCCCTCGGGAAGACAAAAAACCGTCGCCAGCTTGGCCCAGGGAAGGTCGTGATGGGCTTCGGGTGCGATCCCGATCTCCTCACCGAGAAGCGCTTTCCCACGAAGGCCGAACTCGACCGCGCCTTCCCCGACAATCCGGTGATCATCGTCCATGTCTCGGGCCACGGGGCGAAGCTCAACTCGAAGGCCCTCGCGGCCTACTCGATCACGGCCGCCACGCCCACCCCCGTCGGCGGCGTGATCGGCCGTGAGACGGGATCGAACGAGCCCGACGGCCTCCTCTTCGAGACGGCCTTCCTCCCGATCTTCGCCGAGGTCCCCGGCCCCGACGACGACGAGACGCTCCGCCTCCTCGAGAAGGGGCAGGATCTCTACCTCCAGGCGGGGATCACGACGGCCCAGGAGGGGGCGACGATGAAGCACCAGCTCGATCTCCTCCGCCTCCTTGCCGACCGTGGCAGCCTCAAGCTCGACGTCGTCGCGCTCCCCTTCTTCACCGAGATCGACGCGATCTTCGCGGGCAAGCCACCGGCCGACGAACCCGACTACCGCAATCGTCTCCGCATCGGCGGGGTGAAGATCGTCACCGACGGTTCGCCGCAGGGACGGACGGCCGCCTTCACCACCCCGTATCTGACGGAGGGGCCTGCCGGGCAAAAGGCCTGGCGGGGGGAGCTGTCGTTCCCGCAGAGCGTGTTCAACGACACGGTGAAGAAGGTCTATGACGGCGGTGCCACGCTCTTCGTCCATTGCAACGGTGACGCGGCGATCGACGCCCTCCTCGAAGCCCATCGCTTTGCGTCCGACGGCGCCCCGGAGCGGCCGCGGGGCACGGTCGGCATCCACTCGCAGTTCATCCGTCGCGATCAGCTCCAAAAATACGCCGCCTGGCAGATCACCCCCTCCTTCTACACCGAGCACTGCTTCTATTTCGGCGACACGCATGTCGTGAACCGCGGCCGCGAGCAGGCGGAGTTCATCAGCCCGATGAAGTCGGCCCTCGGCCTCGGCCTCCATCCGGCGAACCACACCGACTTCAACGTCGCCCCGCTCAACCAACTGTTCACGATCCACACGGCGGTGAACCGGCAGACCCGGTCGGGCGTGATCCTCGGCGAAGCAGAGCGAGTCACGCCGCTTGAGGCGCTCCGGGCGATCACCCTCGACAGCGCGAGGATGTACGGCGAGGAAGCTAAAAAGGGCTCGATCGAGATCGGCAAGCTCGCAGACCTCGTCATCCT
>CAMCCR010000132.1 GCA_945873085.1 Candidatus Kuenenia stuttgartensis
CTGTAAATGAGGGTGCAGGCCACGACCACCGTCACCATAAACAGGGCCCGGTATTTCATGCGCCGGCGCACCCCCCGGTACTGCTGCCAGTCGTCGAGCATCGGGCCGAACCAGGCCGAGCGATGGAGCCAGGCGTGCATCCGGGGGGAGCCGCGGTAAAAGCAAAAGCTCGCCAGGATCACAAACGGCGTGCAGGGAAGGACCGGAAGGATCGCGCCGGCAAAGGCAAAAACGAGGCTTGCCCAGCCTCCGGCCACCCAGAGAAAACCGCTGACCGGGTGAGTTGTCGGGCGGAGGTCCATGACGATTCGCAGGGCGGATAGTGGGGGCCGACCAGCAGGATTCTACCACGCGCCGGTTTGGCGTATGATCGGCTTTTTCTGCGTAGTCCTCCCCCGCTTCCGCCCGCCTTCCCTCCCTCGGAGATCCCTCCATGCCGCTGGTTCCGATGCGCATCCTCCTCGACCACGCCGCCGAGCACGGTTACGGTCTGGCCGCCTTCAACGTCAACGACATGGAGCAGATCCAGGCGATCATGGAAGCGGCGAAGGAGACCGATTCTCCGGTCATCGTCCAGGCCTCGCGCGGGGCCCGCAGCTACAGCCAGGACAACTACCTCCGCCATCTCATGCTCGCGGCGGCCGAGCTCTACCCCCACATCCCGGTGGCGATGCACCAGGATCATGGCAACTCGCCGGCGACGTGCGTCAGCGCGATCGACAACGGGTTCACGAGCGTGATGATGGACGGCTCGCTGAAAGAGGACGGCAAGACGCCGGCCGACTTCGCTTACAACTCGAAGGTCACTGCCGAGGTGGTGAAGCTCGCCCATGCCCGCGGCGTGTCGGTCGAAGGGGAGCTGGGCTGTCTTGGGTCGCTCGAGAGCGGCCACGGTGAGGCCGAGGACGGCCACGGGGCCGAGGGAGCGCTGTCGCACGATCAGCTCCTCACTGATCCCGACGAGGCGGAGCGGTTCGTGGCGGCGACTGGGGTCGATGCGCTGGCGGTGGCGATCGGCACCAGTCACGGGGCCTACAAGTTCACCCGCAAGCCCGACGGCGATGTCCTCGCCATGGGGCAGATCGAGCGGATCCACAAGAAGCTCCCCAACTGCCACCTCGTCATGCACGGGTCGTCGGCGGTGCCGCAGGATCTCCAGGACATCATCAACGAGTTTGGCGGCAAGATGCCGCAGACGTGGGGCGTGCCGGTCGAGGAGATCCAGCGCGGCATCAAGCATGGCGTGCGGAAGATCAACATCGACACCGACTGCCGGATGGCGATCACCGGCGCGGTCCGCAAGGTGCTCTGGCAGCACCCGGAGAAGTTCGATCCGCGCGATTACCTCAAGCCGGCCCGTGAGGCGATGAAGAAGGTGTGCGCGGAGCGGATGGTGCAGTTTGGCCAGGCCGGCAACGCCCGCAAGGTGCCGGTCGTCTCCATCGAGGAGATGGCGAAGCGTTACGCCAAGGCCTGATCGGCCCTCGTCGCCGCCATCCCCCCCAAGTTCCTGTTCCCGGTCGGCCGGCGGTCTCCCCGCCGGCCGACCGGCTTTTTCAGGGGTGCTCGGGCCCGCATCAGCCGGCAAAAACCGCGTTGCGGGGCTTGCCCACGTGGCCTATCCTCCCGCCCCCCTCGGGCGCCAGTGATCCCGGACTCTGTCCGGACGGCGTTGCCGTCGGTCCGCGCGCAGGACGTCGCCATGTCCTTCCGAGACTCGCTCCGCCTGTTCGAACGTGCTCCCTCTCACCGGCCCGAGGTCGGTGGTGGAGCGCCTGCTCGTCCGTTGCCGGTGGCCGGAGAGGGCTGTGGTTTGGAAGCGCAAGCGGATTGCGGCAGCGTCGACCTTTCGCTCGTCGATGAGCAGGGGGTGATCGATCGGGGGCGGGGGATCCTTCACGCCGAGGCCCGGGCGATCGTCGAGGCGGCCGAGCGGCTCGACGGCGCGTTTGTGCGTGCTGTTCATCGGCTCGAAGCCTGCAGCGGGAATGTCGTTGTCACTGGTATCGGCAAGGCGGGGATCGTGGCCCGGAAGATCTCGGCCACTCTTGCTTCGACCGGAACGCCGAGCCACTTCCTTCATCCGACCGAGGCGATGCACGGCGATCTCGGGGTGCTCCGCAGCGATGACCTCCTCTTGGCACTATCGCAGTCGGGCGAGACCGAAGAGATCACCCGGCTCCTCCCCCATGTCCGCGCCCGCGGGATCCCAATCGTCGCGATCACCGGACGGGCCGAGAGCACGCTCGGCCGTGCCGCCGAGGTTGTCGTTACCTCCGGCCCGGTGCGCGAGGCGTGCGAGTTGGGGCTTGCACCGAGCACGAGCACGTCGGTGCTCCTCGCCCTCGGCGACAGCCTGGCGCTGGTCACGAGCGCCCGAAGGGCGTTTACTGCCGAGGACTTCCATACCCGTCATCCGGGCGGGAGCCTGGGGCGGCAACTGATGCATGTCGAGGATGTGATGCGGGCGCTGCCGCTGTGCCGAACGAGCTTTCCGGAGGAGAGCGTGCGGAGCGTCTTCAGCCGAGCGCTCCCGGCGCGGCGGACCGGGGCGGTGATGATCCTCGACCACGACGGCACGCTTGCGGGCATCTTCACCGACAGCGACCTCGCCCGGCTCTTCGAACGGCGCAACGACACGGCCATTGACGGGCCGATCGGCGCGGTGATGACCGTCCGGCCGACGACGATTCGGGCCGGCACCCGCCTGCGCGACGCGGTGGAGCTCCTCGAATCGAGGCGGCTCAGCGAGCTGCCGGTGATCGAAGCCTCCGGGCGCCCCGTCGGCCTCCTCGACGTCGTCGATCTCGTCGGCATGGTGCCGCCGGAGCTCCTCGATCTTCCCCTTCAGCGTGTCGCCTGACTTTTTTCCAATCGCACCCCTGCCGTGGCCATCCCGTGCCGATATCCTTGCCATCCCGAGCCGAGATCGAGCCGCGCCTCGCACGGGTGCGGTTGCTGCTGCTCGACGTCGACGGCGTGCTCACCGACGGGAGCGTCACCTGGTCGAGCGAGGGCTACGAGCTGAAGACCTTCCACGTCCGCGACGGCCTGGGCCTGCGCCTCTGGCAGCAGGCGGGGAACATGGTGGCGATCATCACCGGCCGGGCGAGCCGGGCGCTCACCCTGCGGACCGACGAACTCGGCATCGGCATCGTCAGGCAGGGGGTTGGCGACAAGGTCGCCGCTGCTGCCGAGGTGGTGGCGACGTGCGGGGTGTCGTGGGAGGAGACGGCCTTCGTCGGTGACGATCTCCCCGATCTGCCGGTCGTGCAGCGGTGTGGCGTGGGTGTGGCGGTGGCCGATGCCTGTCCGGAGCTGAAGGCCGCTGCGATGTTGGTCACCGATCGGCCCGGTGGCCGGGGTGCTGTTCGTGAGGTCGTCGAGCGACTCCTCCGTGCTCGCGGCGGGTGGGAGGCGGCGGTGGCCCGGTATGGTGGCGGGGTCGCCTGAGACAGGCGCAGGGTGGCTCACGCATGGAACATCGCCTCGGACGCACCCTGCGGGTGTTTCTCATCGTGCTCGCGACAGCCGGGCTTTACCGGCTCGTCGTCGTGCCGTTGGTGGAGCCGCGCGTCCGGGCTGCAGTGGCGAGCCAGGAGCTCTCCCCGGCCGCTGTCGCCGCGGCGAAGGCCCGGGCCGATGGCCGGCTCGCGCAGGTGTCGACGCTCTTCGCCCCCGGCTCGTGGGAGCTCGATGGGCCGAACATGCTCGAGAGCCGGCAGATGCGCCTCCTCTTCAAAGACTATCGGCGGATGAGCAAGGATCCGGACGATCCGCGCGTGCAACTCATCCCCTGCACGCTCATTCTCCTTCCCGACACCAGCGGCGAGGCAGGGGCCCCGGCCGGGCGGACGGTCGTCCTCCGCGCCCCGCAGGGGGCCGTGCTCGAGTTCGACGAGCCGTTCGACTTGAGCAAGCAGGAGCGGCCGTCGCGGCTCGTCGGCGGGAGCCTCCGCGGGCAGGTGACGATCCGGGGCACGGCGACGGCCCCGGAGGCCGACGACGAGGTGGAGATCGTGACCCGCGATGTCGAGCTCAAGGAGATGGAGATCAGCACCGCCGAGGCGGTGCAATTCCGCTATGGCCGCTCTTCCGGAAGCGGCCGCGCGATGGAGATCCGTCTCCTCCCCGGAGCGAAGGGGAGCGAGCAGGGGCCAAGCATCGGCGGGATCGACACGATCCGCCTCGACCGTGACGTGAAGCTCAAGCTTGAAGGGCTCGCCGGGGGATTGATCCCGGGGCCTCCCGTCTCCGGGGCGGTGGGGCCTGATGGCGCGATGGCCGCGGCAGCCCCGCCTGCCGAGGGCGCCGAGGAGCCGGCGCCAGTGCTTGTCAGCTGCCGGGGGAGCCTGTGCATGAACGTGTCGGCGAATGTGATCTCGCTCGAGGATCATGTCGACGTCGTCCGCACGCTCCCGGGCGGCGCCCACGATCAGCTGGCCTGCGATCTCCTTGCAGTCGTCCTCGGTCGTGACGAGAAAGCGGGGACGATGACCGCCGGGCTGAAGCCGATCGAGATCCAAGCCAAGGGGACGCCCGTCGTGGCCCGGAGCACGGGGGCCGGCCTTGAAGCGCGGGCGATGCGCCTCGGCTACGAGATCGCCACGCGGCGGATCGTCCTCGATGGCGAGGAGCCGGTGTCGCTCGTCCTCCAGGAGACGGAGATGGAGGCCCGGTCGATCGACTACACCCCCGGCCCGCCGGGCGACCCTGGAACGCTCATGGCCGTCGGCCCGGGGTGGCTGCGGGCGCGGTCGGCCGACACGCCTCCGCTCTCCGCCCGGTGGCAGAAGTGGCTCCGCCTCCGCCCCGACGGTGCGGAGCATGTCGCGTCACTGGCGGGCGAGGCCGATGTCCAGGTGGAGACGCAGGGACGGCTCAAGGCAGGGGAGATCCACCTCTGGCTGGCGCTGACGCCAGGCGCTCCGCCGACCACCGCTCCGTCGCGTCTGCCGACGGGCATGGCCGGGGTGAAGCCCTCGCGGATGCTCGCGCGCTCGATGGTCGAGATCGACGTCCAGCAGCTCACAGCCCGCACCGACAAACTCGAGATGTGGTTCAAGCACGAGGCGCCGCCCCCCGTCGCAGCGGTGCCGGTGGTGCCTGTCGCCCAGGCGGCGGCTCCCCAGCCGGCTGTCGCCGCGACGCCGGCTCCCGCTGTCGCTCCGGCTCCGGCGCCGGTTCCCGCCCAGCCAGCGCCGAGCGAGGCACCGACCGGCCGGCTCATCGTCACCGGTGGGCTCGTCCGTGGATTGGTCACCTTCGCCTCCCAGGGGCCGCAGCTCGACGAGCTCTCGCTCGAGGGGCAGGTGCACCTCATCGAGGAGCCCGAGGCCGCGCGCGTCCCCGGCCAGCCGGCGCCCGAGGCGATCGAGCTCCGTGGCGACCAGTTGCAGATCTCGCGGGCCAATCGCTTCGATGCCCGCGCGGTCGTCTCGGGCCGGCCGGCGCAGGTCGCCGGGCGGGGGATCGATCTCCAGGGGCCACTGGTGGAGTTTGATCGGGGGCGCAACCGGCTCTCGGTCGACGGCGCGGGGAAGCTCGGCCTCCCAATTGCCGGCGGGCTCCCCGGGCTCGAGTCGCTCGCCGTCGCATCCCCGGTGGCCCAGCCGGTCGCGCAGCCGGTGGTCCCCGTGCCGGCGGCCGTCGCCGGACGGCTCGACATCGGCTGGCAGGGGCGGATGGACTTCGACGGCCTCACCGCCCGGTTCGTCGACCGAGTGGTGACGACCAGCGGTGACACGGCGCTACGGGCCGGATCGCTCGACGTCATCTTCACCAAGCAGATCGACTTCTCGGCGAGCACTTCCGATCGCACCGCCCGCAACACCGACGTCGCCCGGATCGCCTGTGGCAACGGCGTGCGGATCGAGAGCGAGTCGGTCGCGGCCGATGGTGGCAAGTCGGTCGAGAAGCTCTTCCTCCGTGATCTCCTCGTCGATCGGGCCACCGGCGAGGTGACCGGCAGCGGGCCGGGGCGGCTGGCGAGCACGCGCTTCGGCGCTGCGCCAGGCATCGCCCTGCCGGGAGCGGGCGGGCTGCCGGGGGCGGCCGGTGCAGCCCAGCCGACGCCGGCCCCGCGTCCCGACGAGCTGAGCTATCTCGGCGTCGACTTCCAGCGTGGCATCCGCGGCAACATCAACCGGCGGCAGATGGAGTTTCATCAGCGCGTCGAGGCGATCTGGGGGCCGGTCGGCGGCTGGAACGACACCCTCGACGCCCACGCCGCCGGTGGCCTCCCTCCGCGCGCCGTGGCGATCACCAGCGACGTCCTCTCGGTCGGTCAGGCGCCGCTGGCGCCCGGGCTGCGTCGCGGCACGCTCGAGCTCGGCGCTGCTGGCAACGTGATGGTCGAGGGGGAGGCGTTCACGGCCCGGAGTTCCCGGCTCTCCTACAGCGAGGCCAAAGATCTTCTCGTCTTCGAGGGGGACGGCCGCAGCGACGCGCAGCTCTTCCGCCAGGAGCGCATTGGCGCCCCGACGTCGAGCGCGTCGGCCGGCAAGATCCTCTACTGGCGCGGCCTCAATCAGGTGGAGGTCAACGATGCCCGGTTCATCGATCTCGAGCAGCTCGGCGGCACGGGGGGGGCCCCGCGTCTCCCCGGCTTCGGTGGCGCGAAGCCGTAGCCGGCCTATGCCCGTGGCGACTTTTCCTGCCGCATCCCGTTGGCCCCGTCCCCTTCCGGGCTGGTAGCCTTTCGGAGGTGCAGCGTGTGACGACCGTCACGCCTGCGGCGACGGGCGTTGTCGGAGGGGGAGAAGATGCAGGGAATGTCACGAAGAAGAGCGATCGCCGTCTCGGCCGGGGCGACACTGGCGGCAACGACGGGCGTCGGCCGCGCCCGGGCCGCGGTGCCGGCTGGTGCGATCCGCATCGAGGAAGTTCGGACGGCGTTTCAGGAACACCGCTACCGCACGCCGTACAAGTTCGGCGGCGTGCCGGTCGATCGGGCGACGATCCTCGACGTCGAGATTGATACTGTCGGCGCCGACGGACGGCGTGTCACCGGTTTCGCGTCGATGCCGCTGGGCAACGTCTGGTCGTTTCCCACGCGCTCGCTCCCCTACGACGTCACGCTCGGCGCCATGAAGGGGCTCGCTAGCCGCATCGAGGGGATCGTGGCGGGCTGCACCGAGGTGGCCCATCCGCTCGAACTGGCGAGGATTCTCGAGCCCGAGTTTGTGAAGGCCGCTGCGGAGGAGTCAGCCGCGCGGAGCCTGGCCGAGCCGATCCCGGCGCTTGCCGTGCTCGTCACGGCGAGTGCCTTCGATGCCGCGCTCCACGACGCCTGCGGCAAGGCCCTTGGCCGCAGTGCCTTCCTCACGCTCACGCCCGACCTCATCGGCCACGATCTCTCGCGCTATCTGGGCGACGACTTCAGGAACGAGAATCTCCAGGACTCGATCCGCCCCGCCCCCGCGCCGCGCGTGCCGCTGTTTCATTCCGTCGGCGGGGCCGATCCGGTGCGCACGTCGGAGATCAAGGAAAAGCTCGACGACGGCCTGCCGCAGGCGCTCGCCGACTGGATCCGGTTCAACGACCTGATCCGGATCAAGATCAAGCTCCAGGGGGAGGATCTCCAGTGGGACATCGAGCGGACGCTCGCCATCGACGGCGAGGCCCGGGCGACGAAGTCCGACACGGATTGGAAATACTGCGCCGACTTCAACGAGCGCTGCCCGAACGTCGAGTATGTCCTCGAATACCTGCGGAAGATCGAGGAGAAGTCTCCGGCCTGCTTCGCCGCGATCGAGTATGTCGAGCAGCCGACGTCGCGGAATCTCCGCGCCCTGCCACGCGTCGACATGCACGCCGCCAACAAGCTCCGGCCGATCGTCGTCGACGAAGGGCTCGTCGACCTGGAGAGCCTCCTCGAGGCCCGTGCGCTCGGCTACACGGGCCTTGCCCTCAAGGCCTGCAAGGGGCAATCCCACTCGGTGCTCTTCGCCGCGGCGGCGCGGAAGTACGGGATGTTTCTCACCGTTCAGGATCTCACCTGCCCCGGCGCGGCGCTCGTCCACTCGGCAGGGATCGCCGCCTGGGTGCCGGGCACGGCTGGGCTCGAAGCGAATGCCCGGCAATACATGCCAGAGGCCAACAAGCCGTGGGAAGAAAAGCTCCCGGGGCTCTTCAAGATCACCGACGGCTGTCTCCACACCGACTGCCTCGCGGGGCGACCGGGGCTTGGGGCGGTGTAGGGTGAAGCCGGGCTGGGCGACGAGCGATCGGGAACTGCCCGAAGGTTTGATCGCGAGTCTTCATGGCCTGCAGCCGACGCGGACCTTGTCGCCTGGCCCTCACCGCCCGGGGAGAACGCTTTCCCTGGCCTGTCTTG
>CAMCCR010000133.1 GCA_945873085.1 Candidatus Kuenenia stuttgartensis
TGCCACCGATGATCCCGACCGCCGTGCCGTGGGAAATGCGGATCGTCACGCCATCGAGCGCCGGCGCGGGGGCTGCGGCAAAGCGGAACACGACGCCCTCGAGGGCGATCGTTCGTTGGAATTCGATCCCTTGCAACGCCTTTGGTGGCTCGGAGGAGAGTTGCAGATCCTTGTAAAGGGCTGCGAGCCCCGTGGCCCCGAAGCGGAAATTCTGGATGGCCAGCGTGAGCCTGTTGACCGAGGGGAGGAGCCGGAACGCCGCCGTCGCAAACAGCCCGAGACTGGAGACCATGTCGCGGCTGTCGCGCCCCTGCCACAGCATCGTCCCCGCCAGCACGCAGAGCGTCGTCACGGCGACGAGTTCGAGCCACATCCGCGGCAACTGTCCCATGACGATCTGGCGGACCGAAAGATCAGCAGCGACCCGGTTGTGCCGATCGTATTGGTCAACGAAATACTTCTCCCGGCCTCGGATCTTGACATCCTTCGCCCCTCCAAATCCCTGATGGACGTGGCGCGTGACGATCGCCGAGAGCTTGTATCGCATCTCCCCCCAGCGCTGCATCCGCTTGCCGGTGATCCACCCGAGGAATTGCATCGAGATCCCGAGAGACGCCGCGGCGACAAAAGTGCCGAGGGGCTCGAAAAACGCAAGGAGGGCCACGATTCCAAGCAGGACGAGACCGTCGCTCAGCGACGCCAGCAGCGTCGAGCACAACTGGGAGAAGTTGGCCGCCTCCGACATCGTCCGCCCCAACTCAGCCGAATTGCGCCCGAGGTGGAATGACCATGGCTGGTTGAGGTAGGTCGTGAACAGCCTCCTTGACAGACTCGTCTGGATGTTCGAAATGAACCTCGACTGCCAGTAGGCTGAAAAGAGAAGGAAGCAGGTCTTCAGCAGGTAGATGAAGAACAGCACGAGGAAGGCCCCAATGATGAGGTTTTCCTTCGTCGGATTTCCCAACCAGGCGAGGATCGTGCTGGCCATCGGCGATGGCGCCGCGTCATCGAGCGTCAACGCCGCCAGCGCCGGGACCATGAGGCCGACGCCGAGCATTTCGAACGCCATGCTCACAATCATCATCCCGAGAAGAACGATCGCTGCCGTTCGTTGCCTGGAGGTGAGGATCGACCAGACGTCGGAAATCATCTTCGAGATGTTCATGGCCGCGAGACCTCCAATGGCATCCGTGCGACCCGCGCATCCTTCTTGAGGGCCACCGCGAGCCTCTCCAGACAAGCCTCCCAGGTGAACCCTGCCGCGCGGCGCCGGCCCCGCTCCACCCAGGCGGTCCGCAGAGCCGGATCAGCCCGGAGGGCACGGACGGCCGCCACCACCTCTGCGGGCCGGCGTTCGTCGACGTACCATGCCCCGTCGCCAGCCGTCTCAGGCACGGCCGTCAGCCGGCACGCCAGCACCGGCAGCGCCGCAGCCATCGCCTCGAGCGCCACGATCCCGAACGATTCGACGTTGGGGAGGTAGAGCAGCGCCAGGTAGCGGGGCATCATCACAGCAAGTTCGTTGGGTGGCCGAAAGCCAAGACGATGGAGATTGGGACGGCGGTCGCTGGCCGCGATGCTCCCGGGGTCGTCCAGTGTACCGATGACGTCGATCCCGAGGCTAGGAAAGCTCTCCGCGAGGGCGTCAGCGCACGCCAGGATGCTCTCCGCACCATCCCAGCCATTGAGGCCGCCCACGACGAGGAGCCTATCGGCGTTGTACCCCCCCTTCCCAAGAGGGGATAGCGCCTCGGCACCGGCGGCGAAAAACGCCTCGTCGACACCATTCCCCACGACGACGGAGCGCTCCGGGCGAAGACCGAAGGAGTCGATGAGGAATCGCTCGAGATAGCGCGACACCGGGAGGACGAGATCAGCGGCCCGGCAGATCCGCCGGAAGAACCACGCCATCCTTGCCCGCTCGAAGCGAGCAACTGCCGTGTGATAGCCGGGGAAGCTCGGCTCGAAATAGGTGCTGCCGTGGACCGTGATCGCGGTGCGTGCATACCGGGCCGGGGCCCACAGCTCCTGCGGCGACCAGACCCAATCGACGCCGGGGCAGAAGCGATCAATCGGCGGACTGTTTCCCAGCGACCATAACAATCGGCCGGTCCGGTTGGAGAGTGGGATCGGCGCGACGGGCAGGCCGTGGAGACTGCTTCCGGACGGAAGATCACCATCGACGAGTTGCCCACGCGGCGCCACGACGGAGACTTCGAACCCCGGGCGTGCGGCCAATCCGCGCACCATCCGCGCGATGTGCTTGTCGACCCCGGTGGGCTGCCGGGTCGTGTAGCGGAGGTCGACGTGGGCGGCGACGCGGAGTGTCAAGCAGCGGCTCCCGGACTGTCAGGAAAGGAGCGGGCCGTGGCGCCCCGGCACCCCGTAGACGAGCGTGTCGGGGGGAACGTCGGCCAGCGCGCAGGAATTGGCACTGACCTTGCTGCGGTCGCCGACGCGACGGCCGGGGCCGACCGATGCATGGAGCCCGAGGAACACATCCGCGCCGACCCCGGCAAAGCCACCAAGCGTGGCGTAGGGGGCAAGCACGCAAAAGTCGCCAACCGACGCATCGTGCGCTACCGACGCGTGGTAATTGACGAGCACCCCGCGGCCGAGCGAGGCCGCGTCACTGACCACTCCATGTGGACAGACGATCGTTCCCTCTCCCACCACCGCCGACGGCACCACGACGGCGGTCGGGTGAACGAGCGTGAGGAATCGCCCCCCCCGGGCCGAGAGCATCTCGGCCAACCTGCGTCGGACCCCAGGGATGCCGACCCCGAGGAGGAGCCCATCCCCGGGCATGGGCTGATAGGTGTCCGGGTCGCCGAGCACCGGCCCCGCCACCCCGGCGCGCGACGGATCGCCGTCCAGAAAGCCCGCAAACAGAGCGTCCTCCGCCGGCCAGGCATCCCGCACCCAGCAGCGGACCTCGCGGCCAAATCCACCGCCTCCGACAATCAGGATGCGGCGACAGTCGGGAAACGGCAGGAACGCGCGATGGGGCAACGGCACGGTGCTCCCAGACGGGAAATGAGAACGATGCAGAGGGGGAACAGTGTCCCTCATTCTAGCCGACGGCGGCGACGAACATCACGCCGCGCCGCCACCATCGACGGTGATCGTCTGGCCCGTCACGAAAGCCGCGCCGGGACTCGTGAGAAAGTCGATTGCCCCGATGATGTCGGCGGTGTCGCCCAGCCGCCCCAGGGGCGTCCTGCGGATAATCCGCTCCCGATCGGCCGATGAGAGCGTCGCCGAAAGTTCGGTGGCGAGAAATCCGGGCGCCACGGCGTTGACGCGGATACCCCGCGGCCCCACCTCCCTGGCAAGGCAGCGAGCAAAGCCCTCGAGCCCGGCCTTCGTCGCCGCATACACCGCCAGCCCCGGGCTTCCCCGGGCGGCGACGACGCTCGACACCACGACCACCGCCCCAGCCTCCGCATCGGGCCGGGCCCTCGGCTGGGCCAGGAACTGGCGGACACACTCGCGCACCAGGACGATGGCGCCGCGGAGATTGACCGTCAGCATGGCGTCGATGTCGGCGTCGGACATGGTGGCAAGGATTCCCTCGGCAGCCACCGCCGCATTGGCCACACAGTGGTCGACGCGGCCGAAACGATCGACGACGTTTGCCACGAAACGCCGGATGGCGTCGGAATCAGCCGTATCGAACTGCTCGTGATGGACCCGGCCGGGATGCCGCGATGCAAGGCCGTCGAGCGCCGCCGAACCGGATCGCGAAAACGTCGCGATCCGGTCGCCCCGTTCGAGCAATCTCGACGCGACGGCCAAGCCGAGCCCGCGGGACCCGCCGGAGATGATTGTTGTCGGAGAGGGGCTGGTCATTGGCCGACCGGCCGACGCGACACCTTGCCCGACGGATTTGTGACCAGCTTCCGGGTGAAGTCGAGAACGCGTGGCACACCGTGAGGCTCGAGGGCCCCGCGGCAGGCCGCCAACGCCGCCGCGCGGAGATTCTCCGGCGTGACGCCGTCGGGAAGGGGATCGGTGACAACGATCTGCGCGGCGACGATCTCGCCGGTGATCGCGTTGGGAAGGCCATAGGCCCGAGCATCGGCGACGCCGGGCACGCCGCGGAGGACATCCTCGACCCTGCGGGGGAAGACCTTGGCCCCGCCGACGACGATCGTATCGCTTCGTCGGCCGGCGAACTCGTAGCGATCACCGCGACGCTCGACGAGGTCGCCAGTCGCGACCTCGGCCGTGTCTCGCGACAGTTGCACGAGGAGTTCCCCGTCCCGCCTGGTCGACAGCCTGGCCCCTCCCGGCAAGGGGCGACCGAGCCATTCGGCAGGGAATCCGGGCAGGCCGTCGGACACGCGGAACACCTCGCCCAGTTCGGTGGTCGCATAGACATGCGCAACCCGCGCTGCCGGGAACAGGGCCCGAGCCTGCTGGAGAAGTTGGCCGTCGGCAGCCTCACCACCGAGGGTGATCCGATCGAGCCTCATCCTTCCGACAGCGTCGGAATCGGCGGAGGCGATCACGCGTCGCAACAGCGTCGGCGTGGCAGGCAGGATCGTGACATTTTCGTCGGCAGCCGCACGGGCGACGCAGTCAGGATCGCGAGACGCCGGCACGATCACCCGCCCACCGGTGAGGATCGCCTGCAACCACACCTGGGTCCCTGCCCATCGGGTGGCGTCATAGACGAGGATCCAACCGCGTCCATGCCATTGCTCCGCAAGACGGGCCGCGGCCAAGAGGGAGTCCCATGAATGTTCGACGAGCTTCGGCGGACCGCTCGTCCCGGACGTTGCCACGACGATCTGGGGCGACGATGAGTCAAACTCGCGCCGTGTCCGCCCCTGCGGCGGCCGTGGAACCTCGAGATCGTTGCCGCAGACACTCCAGTCGCGGAGTTCGCCGACGAGATCCCGCGAATCCTCCGCCATAAGCGCCAGCGGGACACGCTGACGTCCACAGGCGGCGACGATGGCGATGAGGGGAGCAAGTCCGCTTGCCCGGGCCACGACGCCGATGGGACGTGAGTCGGCCAGACGACGCTCGAGAGCGGCGACGTGGCCAGCGAGCGCGCCGTAGGAAACAGGCTGACGGAGATCAGCCCCGAGCCCGGCTGCCGTAACAATGGCGACCCGGTCGGGATCGGTGGCTGCGACCGCGTCGATGGCTGCAGCGAGGCGTGCCGGTGCAGACACCTCGGCGACCTCGGGAGCCGGTGCAGGAGTGGAAGCGGGCATCGGGGATGGGGATGACATGATCGTGGCAGGGTTTTCTGGGGTGACTGAAGGCTCGACGGTCCGGAAACTCTGAACGCGGCCTACGAGCGACCAGACAGCGCGTCCGAGTAGAGCGTCACGAGATGGTCGACGGTGCGGATCGGTGGGTGGGGCGTGGTTGCCCGGGCGTCGCGGAAGGGATCGACGCCAAGCGAGCGTTCGAGGAGAACGATGATCTGCGCCAGGTCGAGCGAGTCGAGGCCGAGATCGCTGCCGAGAAGGGATGCAGCAGGGGTCTCAAGTGGCGGCCGCCCTGTATCCCGGTAAACCGCCAGGATGGCTTCGCGCACCGCTGTGGCGACGTCTGGTGCCCCGCCATTGATGGCCGTCATGGCTCGAACTCCTTCATCGTCACCGATCCCGCCCCTGAAATCCCCCGCCCCGTGAGCCCCTGCCAGACCACGACGCCGATCGTGGCGCCGAGGATACCGAGATCCATCAGCGGAGCGTACCAGCGGGAGAGCCCCTCGACGTATCGTACGTCGAGTTCGAGTCGGGCGGGCCAATCGATTCCGTTCCGACCCCAAACCTGGGCCAGCCCGGTGAGCCCCGGGCGGACATCGAGCCTGCGGATCTGCCGGGCATTGTACCGGGCAACATAGCGCAGCGGGAGCGGTCGGGGGCCAATCAGGCTCATGTCACCGGTGAGGACGCTCAGGAACTGCGGGAGTTCGTCGAGGCTCGTACGGCGAAGGAAGCGGCCGAAGCCCCCCAGCCGCTCCGCATCGGAGAGCGGCACACCGTCCCGATCAACGGCCTCGGACATCGACCGGAACTTCCCGATCACGATCGGCACCCCGCGCCGCCCGGCCCGCCTGTCGAAATAGAAAGCGGGATAGCCAAGCACGACCACCACGGCGGCCCACACCAGCAGCAACACCGGGAGGAGGAGAATCAGCAGCCCCCCCGCGATCAGCGCATCAGCGCTCCGCTTGACGAACCGATCATAGAACGACTCCTTGCCGGGGGGCGAGGGAGTGGCAAACGCCTGCGGATTGTCGTGGTCCACTCAGTCCCTCCGGGGGCCGTTCGACGAGGGCCCGGCAGCGTGGGCTAACGTTGCCGCCGGCAGGCCGCGATCGTCTGGCAGACCTCGTCGATCACCGCCGCGTCGACATGGGGGCCGATGGGAAGGGACAGGCTCCGCGCCGAGAGCATGTCGGTGACCGGGAGGTCGTCCCGTCCCTCATGGAAGCGACGGAACGCCATTTGACGATGGCAGGGAGGATCGTAGTACGCCCGCGTCTCGATCCCAACGAGCGCCAGAGCCCGGCGGAGGTCGTCTCGGGTGGCACCGAACCCCTCCGGATCGACGGCGATGGAGAAGTCCTTGTGGCTCGAGGTGTCGTCAGGAAGGATCGCGACAAACTCGATCCCTGTCATCCCACCGAGCCCCGCCCTGTAGGCCTCGGCAATGCTCCGCCGGTGGGCCGCCACCTCCTCGAGCCGCTCCAAACCCAACCACGCCGTGGCGGCGCACATTTCAGGCATCCGCCCATTGCAGCCCGAGAACGCCGCATCGTAGGAGCCGTCGTTCCCGTACTCGCGGCCGACGCGGACAAGCGCCGCGAGGCAATCGCAGTCGGTGGCCACGATCCCCCCTTCGCCCGCCACGAGGAGTTTGGTCGGCGAAAGGCTGAAGACCTGCGCTGTCGCCCCGCCACCGACCGGCAGCCCCGCCTGCTTGGCACCGAACCCATGGGCGGCATCGATCACCAGCGGGAGCCGGTGTTGCCGGGCAACGTCGCGGAGCCCCGCGAGATCGCAGGGGTTCCCAAAATTATGGCAGGCCGAGATCGCGACGGTTTGCGGGGTGATCGCCGCCGCCACGACTTCGGGCCGGGCGTTGGTCGACAGGGGATCGACATCGACGAACACCGGACGAAGTCCGTTCCAGACGACCGCCGCCGGGCTCGCCAAGAAGGTGAAGCTCGGCATCACGACCTCGCCGCCGGTCGCGATCGCTCGTCCCTGGGAAAGCACCGATGCCGTCAGGCACTCCCTCTGGGCCGGCGCCCGGCATCCCTGCTCCGCGAGTTCCGCGAGGGCCCGGTAGACGAGCATCAGACCGGTGGTGCAACTGCTGACGCCGACGGCATGCCGGACGCCGAGATGGGTCGCGGCCGCCGTCTCGAGACGCTCGAGATAGGGGCCCTTCGTCAACCTTCCCGAGCGGCAGATTGCCTCGAGGTGCGGCTGGAGATCCTCGGCCGCAGGGAGGGCCGGACGCACGAAAGGAACTCGAACCGAACCTTCAGCCTCCACGGGCAGACCTTTCTGTGAGGGCACCGGGCTGACCGCCCTTCCGCCCGCCTACCACCGAGCCCTCGGGCCCGCACAGCGCGGAGGATCGGTATTCCGGGACGATCCGCCGGAGACCTTCGCGGATCACATCCGGGGGCTCGCCCGGAAGCGTCTTGAGTTGGTTGAAGAGACGCTCGACGTCCTCCAAGACCGCCGTTCGTCCGACGATACAGCATACCTTGGGATGCGATGTCTGCACCCTGGACTCCTCCGCAGAGAAGAGCTCCTCGGCGAGTTTCTCCCCAGGCTGGAGGCCGGTGTACTCGATCCCGATCTCCTCTTCGTCGGAGCCGGAGAGGGTGATCATGTCGCGGGCGAGGTCGACGATCTTCACCGCAGCCCCCATGTCGAGGAGGAAGATCTCCCCCCCCCTTCCGATCGCGGCCGCCTGGATCACAAGCTGCGATGCCTCGGGGATTGTCATGAAGAATCGTTCGACGTCGGGGTGAGTGACAGTGACAGGCCCCCCCCGGAGAATCTGCTCCCGGAACTTCGGCACGACGCTGCCGTTACTCCCGAGGACATTCCCGAACCGGACAACCACGAACTTCGTTCGCGCCGTGGCCGCGAACGCCTGAACGAACCGCTCGGCGATGAGCTTTGAACACCCCATGACGCTCGACGGGTTTACTGCTTTGTCCGTGGAGATGGCGACGAAACGCCCGACGGCGTACTCCTCGGCGAGTTCTGCGAGGAGGCGGGTACCGAAACAGTTGTTGGTGATCGCCTC
>CAMCCR010000134.1 GCA_945873085.1 Candidatus Kuenenia stuttgartensis
CAACCGTGGATACATCCGGGGATCCTGCGTATACTCGAAGCCAGATCGATCGACTCTGGTCTGAGCTCTCCCGGCGGTCACATTCCTGACCATCGGCGCTTCTGGAGTGGTCGTTTATCTGTTGAATGGGGGGGGATTGTTCGGGCTGCATCCCGTGCGGCTTTCCTTTTCTCTCCTGCCGATCGCCCGCCAGCCACCCACGTCATCATTCCTATCGATCGCTGCGGCCTTGCTGCGGTCTGTACGGATTCCCGCCTTTCCTCCTCGCCCCACCCTTCCGGTCGCGTCGGCTCCTGTCAGGGTGCCGGCCCGCAGCCGTCCCGAGGTGCCCCATGCCCACTGATCCCTCCTTCTCTTCCGACGACGACCTCGGCGACGACCTTGACGACGAGCCGATGTCGATCGCCGAGGAGATCGCGGCAGAGGTCAAGCTCGAGGGGGAGGATGCGACTGACCGCTACGAGTCGCTGAAAAAAACCGACACGCACATCACCGCCCTGCAGAAGATGTCGATGCAGGAGTTGATCGAACTGGCGCGCCAGGAACAGATCGGCGACATCACCGGGGCCAAGAAGCACGACCTCGTCTTCCGGATCCTCAAAGAGCGCGTGAAGCTCAACGGCCTGATGTTCGGCGAGGGGACGCTCGAAATCCTCCCCGACGGCTTCGGCTTCCTCCGCAGCCCCGACTACCACTACCTCTCCTGCCCGGACGATATCTACGTCAGCCCCAGCCAGATCCGGCGCTTCGGCCTCCGCAATGGCGCGAGCGTCGCCGGGCAGATCCGTCCCCCGAAGGAGAGCGAGCGCTACTTCGCACTGTTGCGCGTGGAGGCAATCAACGGAGAGGATCCAGCCAAGCTCTCGACGCGGGTCTACTTCGATGATCTCACCCCCCTCCATCCCGACCGGCGAATTGCGATGGAGACGACCCCGGAGGAGATCGCGATGCGCGTCGTCGATCTCGTCGTGCCGATCGGCTTCGGTCAGCGCGGTCTGATCGTCAGCCCCCCGCGGGCCGGCAAGACGATCCTCCTCCAGAAGATGGCCAAGTCGGTGTTGGCGAACTACCCCGAGGCCTCTGTCTTCATGCTCCTCATCGACGAGCGGCCTGAGGAGGTCACCGACATGGAACGGCAAGTGAAGGGGCCGTCGTGCGAGGTGATCAGCTCGACGTTCGACGAGAACGCCGCACGGCACATCCAAGTGGCCGAGATGGTGATCGAGAAGGCGAAGCGGCTCGTGGAATACGGCCGCGACGTCATCATCTTCCTCGACTCGATCACGCGGCTGGCGCGGGCCTGGAACGCCGAGGTGCCCAACTCCGGCAAGATCCTCTCCGGCGGCATTGATTCTGGCGCGCTGCACCGCCCGAAGCGATTCTTCGGCAGCGCCCGCAAGGTCGAGGAGGGGGGATCGCTGACGATCATCGCCACGGCGCTGGTCGACACCGGCAGCAAGATGGACGAGGTGATCTTCGAGGAGTTCAAGGGGACGGGGAACCTCGAGATCGTGCTCGACCGTCGGCTCGTCGACAAGCGGGTCTACCCGGCCATCGACATCAACCGCTCCGGTACGCGGCGGGAGGAGATGCTCATGGATGCCGAGACCTACCGGCGCACCTGCGTGCTCCGTCGCGTCCTCGGCGACATGAATCCCGCCGACGCCATGGAGCTCCTCCTCAACAGGCTTTCGAAGACGAAGACCAACGCCGAATTCCTCCAAGGACTCAAGTCGTGAAGCAACAGGAGCGGCAGGCCGCCCCGGCCGTGTTCGATCACGGTCGGCTGTTCGAGGGTGATTCGTCCCGCCTCCCTTCGGGGGTCCGCGTGGCGATCGTCGTCTCGCGCTACAACGCGGCCGTCACCGAGCAAATGCTCGCCGGCGCGGCGCGGACGCTCGCAGCGGCCGGTCTCGATCGCTACCGCCTCGACGTCGCCAGGGTTCCGGGGGCCTTCGAGCTTCCCATCGCCGCCGATCGGCTCGCCGCCACGGGGGAGTATGCGGCGGTGATCTGCTTGGGCGCGATCATCCGCGGCGAGACGACGCACGACCAGCACATCGCGGCGGCCGTTGCCCGGGGGATCGAGGAGATCGGAAGAGCCCGCGGCACCCCCGTCCTGTTCGGCGTCCTCACCTGCCAGTCGATCGAACAGGCCGTGGCCCGGGCCGGCGGCGACGAGCGCGTGGCGGCGCATTCCAACAAGGGGGAGGAGTGTGCCGAGGCAGCGATCGAAATGATCTCGCTCCTCCACCAGATCGCCACCGCCACCGGAGGGAAGACCCGATGACCACGCAGCGCCGCAGCCGGGCCCGCGAGATTGCCCTCCAGGCCCTCTACCAACTCGATCTCAATCCCGAGGTCGCCCCCGACGATCTGAAGCGCTTCGTCAGCGGCAGGCTCCATGGCGGCCCGCTCGTTCCTTTCGCGCTTGGGCTCGTGCATGGCGTGCAGAAGCGCCGTGACGAACTCGATGCCCACATCGACGCCCGCGCCGAACATTGGCGCGTGGCCCGGATGGCCGCCACCGACCGGGGCATCCTCAGACTTGCGGCCCACGAGATCCTCCACACCGACACTCCACCGGCGGCAGCCGCCAACGAGGCGATCGAGCTGGCCAAGCGCTATGGCGGGGAAGGGTCGGGGAACTTCGTGGCGGGGATCCTCGGCAGGATCATCGCCGACCGGGCCGGGGCCTAATCGGCGGCGGTCGATCCGCCCCACCACCGACGACCAGGGAGACGATCGATGGGCATCTTCAACTTCGGCCGCAAGGATCCGAAGGACCAGCCGAGCAAGGACCAACCGCCGAACGACACCCCGGCGGCGTCGACGCCGGCCGGCTCCGCAGACGGCGCCGAGAAGCCGCGCGGGCTCCTCGACCGCCTCAAGGCCGGGCTGGCAAAGACGGCCCAGGTGCTGCGGACCGACGTCCGCGACCTCTTCAAGCGGGAGGGGAGGCTCGTCGACGAGGACTTCCTCGAGGAACTGCGTGGGATCCTCGTCCGTACCGACATGGGGCCGGCCGCCGCCGAGGCGATCGTCGACGACGTCCGCGAACGGCTCCGGGCCCGCGTCGTCGATCCGGAGGTCGTCCTCGACTCGATCCGCACCCAACTCCTCGCCCGCCTGCGAAACACCGAGGCTGGGCTCACCATGGCTGTGTCGGGGCCAACAGTGATCCTCGTCACCGGCGTCAACGGGTCGGGGAAGACGACGTCGATCGCGAAGCTCGCGCGGATGTTCACTCGCGACGGAAAGCGCGTCGTCCTCGGCGCCGGCGATACCTTCCGGGCGGCAGCCGTCGAGCAACTCACGATGTGGGCCGACCGGCTCGGCGCCGAGATCGTCCGTGGCCCGCAGGGGAGCGATCCGGCGAGCGTTGCCCACAAGGCGGTGGCGCGGGCCGTCGAGGCCGGTGCCGACGTCTGCATCGTCGACACCGCCGGCCGCCTCCAGACGCAATCAAACCTCATGCAGGAGCTCTCCAAGATCCGCCGCGTGGTCGCCAAGCTCGTCCCGGACGCGCCCCATGAGGTGCTCCTCGTCATCGATGCCACCGCCGGCCAAAACGCCCTCTCGCAGGCCAAGGGCTTCAAGGAGGCCGCCGGCTGCACAGGGATCGTTCTCTCCAAGCTCGACGGCTCGGCCCGCGGCGGCGTGATCGTGCCGGTCACGGAGCAATTCGGCCTCCCGGTGAAGTTCGTCGGGCTCGGCGAGGGGGCCGACGACCTCGAGCCCTTCTCCCCCGAACGCTTCGTCGCAGCCCTCCTCGAAGGGGCGTTTGGCGCCGAGGCTTGAGGCCTCGGGGCTGCCCGGGCCGGTGAGCCGCCCCCGGGAAGCCCCTCTGCGCCTCCCCGGCGCCCGCAAAGTCTGCCACCGTTGCCCGCAAAGCCTGCCGCCGGTGCTCTCAGGGGCAATACGACCGGCACAGCTTCCCACGCTGGGTGCCGATCAGGCAAACCTTGACGGAGGGCACGGTCCACCCGGTTTTCCGGGTAAAGACCGGACGATATCCCTGTGTCGGAATTGCCGATTCTGCGTCTGGTACTTGGCGGGCCGGTCGCAGGGGAGAATTCCGGATGAACTGGCGGTCAGCCGTATGGACGCGGCCGGCCGCACGTATCCCACTTGGAGTGCTACTCACATGAAGTTCAACTGGACGAAACTGCCGCTCCTTGGAGCAGGCCTGACCGCGGCCGCCACGCTGCTTGCTTCCACCGCCGTCGGCCAGACGACCAGCGGCCTTCCCCCCGTCGCGGCCAACGTGCCGCAGGAAGACGCCTACCAGCTGCGCGGCCTGCCGCCGCAGGAGTCGGCTCAGGAGGTCGAGGAGGGCCCGACCCGCTACCTCGAGACGGAGTTTCTCAAGGAGCGCGGCATCGCCACCTACGGCTGGATTGACGCCGGCATCGGCGGCAACAACTGGGGCTCGCCGTTCAACGGCCCGATCACGTTCAACGACCGCAACTGGATGGGCCAGGTCAATCAGCTCTATCTCGTCAACGAGAAGGTCCTCGATCTCGAGGACGGCGGGGCCGACTGGGGCGGTCGTGTCGATCTCCTCTACGGTGGCGACTCGATCTTCACCACCGCCCGCGGCCTCGACGCGAACCTCCTCAACCAGTCTCCGGCCGGATTCGGCAGCTGGAACTCGAGCAAGTACTACGGCCTGGCCATGCCGCAGCTGTACGGCGAGGTCGGCTACGGCGACCACGCGGTGAAGTTTGGCCACTTCTACACGATCATCGGCTACGAAGTCGTGCCGGCGATCGGTAACTTCTTCTACACGCACGCCTACACGATGCAGTACGGCGAGCCGTTTACGCACACCGGCATCCTCGACACCTGGAAGGCCACCGACAACACCACGGTGTTTGCCGGGATCACCAACGGCTGGGACAACTACAGCGACCCGATCAACATCCTCGGGATCGCCAACCCCGGCTATCCGGGGGCCAACAGCAACGCCGCGTTCCTCGGCGGTGCGTCGATCAAGAGCGACGACGAGACGCAGACGTTGACGATGACGACGTCGAGCGGCAACGAGATCGGTGGCTTCACCACCCCGCTGGCGACGATCGGCAACCGGTCGGTCCTCAGCACGGTGTATGTCAACGAGCTCAACGACAAGGTGACGTACGTCTTCCAGAACGACAACGGCTGGCAGTTCAACGCCATCGGTGTCAAGGAAACCCTCGGCCAGCAGCCCGGCACGGCAACCTGGTACGGCATCAACCAGTACATGTTCTACAACTTCAGCGACACGCTCGTCGGCGGCGTGCGATTGGAGTGGTTCCGCGACAACAACGGCTACCGCGTCCTCAGCCCGATCCGCAATGCGATGTTCGGCGGACCGTTCGCAACCGGCTACCAGGGCAACTTCTGGGAGATGACGTGGGGCCTGAACTGGAAGCCCAACCGCAACTTCATCGTGCGGCCTGAGCTGCGGTACGACTGGTACGCCCCGGACCATGGCAAGGGCCCGCTTCCCTACGGCAAGAACTTCAACGAGTACGGCCAGCTGTACGGTGGCTGCGACGCGATCTGGCAGTTTTGATTTCAGCGTGGAAGAAGCCATCCATGGCCTTCCGCCGGCCAAAAACAAAGTTCAACGCAGGGCCCGCCGGCCATCCGGTGGGCCCTGCGGCTTTTCTGCCCTCTGCAGTCGTGGGTATGCTGCCCCCACTTCCATTCCGGAAAAGGGGGCGATCATGGTGCGGCTGTTCGGTGATGGGGCAAGCGGCAAGCCACTGACGATGCGCTGGGGAGTGCTCGTGCTGACGGCGCTCAGCGCCCTACACCAACTTCCGCCGGTGGTGGCCGACGACCAACCGCTCCCCGGCACCTCTCCGCTCACGATTCAACGCCCCCTCGACGCGGTGATGATCGAGGGGATCGACCGCTTCCTGCTGCGAAAGACCGACGAAGCCAAGGCGATCCGGCGGAAGGAATGGACCGAAGGGGTCGCCGCTGCCGCAGGCCGTGACGCATTCCGTGCCGGCGCTCGGGAGAAGCTCCGCGCGATCCTCGGTGTCGTCGACGAACGCGTCCCGGGGCGCGAGATGCTCCTCCGGGGGACGGCCGGGGCCCCGATCCAGATCGCCGCCACAAAGGATTGGACGGTGCTGCGGGTGTCGTTTGAGGCCCTCGACGATGTCACGGCCGAGGGGATCGTCCTCCTCCCGCCGCTCCGCGACCCGCGGGCCTGGGTGGTCGCCATCGGCGACGCTGCCTGGACCCCCGAGGCCTTCGCGGGGCTCCTCGGCGAAGGGGGGGAGGCCGGGGAGGCGAGCCGGTTGCCGAGGGCGCTCGTGGCGGCCGGATGCGCTGTCTTCATCCCCACGATCCTCGATCGCAACGACGAGTTTGCCGGCAACCCGGCGGTGCGGTTCACAAATCAGCCCCACCGCGAATACGTCTACCGCCCCGCCTTCGAACTCGGCCGCCACCCACTCGGCTACGAGATCCAAAAGGTGCTCGCAGCGATCGACCGGATCGAGGCTGGCGCCGGCTCGGCCAACGCCGCCGTGCCGCCGATCGGCGTCTGCGGCGTCGGGGAAGGGGGGAGGATCGCGCTGTTGGCTGCAGCGTGCGACGAGCGGATCGATGCCACGCTCGTCTGCGGCGCCTTCGGCCCGCGCGAGGCCACGTGGCAGGAGCCGATCGACCGCAACGTGTGGCGGCTCCTCGCCACCGCTTCCGATGCCGAGGTGGCGGCGCTGGTCTTCCCGCGGGCGCTCGTCCTCGAAGCGGCCCACGTGGCGGAGTTCGCCGGCCCCGCCAAGCCCCGTGACGGTCGCAGCGGCGGCGCCGCGCCGGGAACGATCGGGCAGATTCCTGCGGCCGACTTCGAGGATGAGTTTGCCACGGCCCGCGCCTACGCGAAGCTCATCGACGCCGACGAGCGTCTCGAACGGGCCGGGAACCCTGAGGCCCCCGAGCCCGCCGGCGGAGCGGAGGCCGTGCGGCCATTCCTCCGCTCGCTCGGCATCGACGCTCGCCCCGGCCCGCTCCCCAAGGCCGATGCTGCCCTCGATGCCGACGCCGTCACCGAGACGGCCCGCGACCGGATGCGACGCCAGGTGGAGGAGCTCTCGCGGTACACGCAGCGCTTGCTCGAGCGCTCGGCCGCCGTCCGGGCCAAGGATTGGCACGACGTGATCGCTGCCGCCCAAGCCAAGGACGCCCCCAAGGCCACCGCTGCGGTCGATGCCCATCGCGAGCGCGTCCGCCGCGACCTGATCGGCATCATCCCCGATGAGCTCCTTCCCTTCGCCGCCAACTCGCGGCAGATCCTCGACGATCCGGCCTTCACCGGCTGGGAGGTGACGATCGACGTCTTCCCAGACGTGATCGCCGGGGGGATCCTCCTGGTGCCAAAGGGAATCCCCGCCGGGGAGAAGCGCCCCGCGGTCGTCTGCCAGCATGGCCTCGAAGGGGTGCCGATGGATGTCATCACCACCGAGGGGCCATCGTTTCCGATCTACAAGGCCTTTGCCGCCGAACTGGCGCGGCGGGGCTACGTCACCTTCGCTCCCCAAAATCCCTATCGCGGCCACGACCGCTTCCGCACGCTCCAGCGGAAGGGAAATCCCCTCGGCCTCACGCTCTTCAGCACGATCATCCCCCAGCACGGGAGGATCATCGACTTCCTCGAGCGCCTCCCGGAGGTCGACGCCGGGAGGATCGGCTTCTACGGCCTCTCCTACGGCGGCAAGACGGCGATGCGCGTGCCACCGTTCGAGCCGCGCTACAAGCTCTCGATCTGCTCGGCCGACTACAACGAGTGGGTGCGGAAAAATGCCGTCGACCATGTCCCGTACAGCTATGTCTTCACCCCTGAGTACGAGATCTTCGAATGGAACATGGGGAGGCTCGCCAACTACGCCGAGCTGTCGTGGCTAATCTGGCCGCGGCCGTTCATGGTCGAACGCGGGCATGACGACGGCGTCGCCCCCGACGAATGGGTGGCGGCGGAGTTTGCCAAGACGAAGCGGCACTACGTCAAGCTCGGCGCCGGCAACAACGCCGAGATCGAATGGTTCGACGGGCCCCATGCGATCAACGGCCGGGGGACCTACGACTTCCTCGACCGCCACCTCGACCCCGACAAAAAGCTCCCGCGGAAATGAGCCCGTCTCGAGCCCCCGGCTCGGCATCGGGCCACCGGACCGCTCGACGGACTC
>CAMCCR010000135.1 GCA_945873085.1 Candidatus Kuenenia stuttgartensis
AATAGGTGTGATAGACGCCGTCGTCGACGTAGTAGCAGGTCTTGTCGTTGCGGAACGCCTTGCCGATGATTTTCGAGACCGCCCACCCGGCCGACGCCACGAGAAATCGCCCCGGCTCCGCGAGGATCTCCACGGAAGCGGGGAAGAGCCGGTCGAGCTCGTGGTTGATCGACTTGGCGAGCGTGGAGAACTCCGGCACGCTGTCGTCGTAGGCTGCGGGGAATCCGCCGCCGATGTCGAGGAGCTTGAGGTCGAAGCCACGGCTCTTCGCCTCGGCAAACACGCCCGCACAGAGGTGGAGGGCCTGGATGTAGTTCTGCGGATTCGTGCACTGGCTGCCGACGTGGAACGAGAGCCCCTCGACGACGAGATCGTGCTTGTGGGCATACTCGATCAGCTCAACCGCCTCCCCCGGCAGCGCGCCGAACTTGCTCGACAGTTCGACCATCGAGCCGGTGTTCGGCACCCGCATCCGCAGCGCGAGCCCGGCGTGTGGCGCGTACTTGGCGATCTTCTTCACCTCCTCGTGGTTGTCGTAGGTGACGAGGGGGCGGTATTGATCGAGCTCGCGGAGCGTCTCCGTCGGCTTGATCGGATTGGCGTAGATGATCTTGTCCCAGATGAAGTCTTGGCGGGTCTTCTTGGGGAGATGCTCGATGTACTGGTGGACTGTGTGGAACTCCTGCATGCTCGCCACGTCGAAGCTGCCACCGGCCTTGTAGAAGGTCTCGACGATCGCCGGATCGCTGTTGACCTTCACGGCGTAGTAGACCTGCACCCGGGGGAAGTGCTTGCGGAAGGTGGCATAGTTGCGGCGCAGCTCGGCGTGGTCGACGACGAACAGGGGCGTGCCGTGGGTCTTGGCGAGCTTGAGCAGCGTGGCGGGTGTCATGGGGGTTTTGTCAGCCTCCGTCGGGGAGCAGGAAGTTCTTGAACTGCCACGGATCGTCGTGGTCGCGCCGGGAGTCGACCGGGCCGCGGAAGGGATCGTACGACCGCTTCAGCGGCGTCCAATCGCTCTGAACAGAGATGAATTTGCCGAGATACGGCTTGGCGATTCCGAGAACGTATTCGTGCGGCAGGTCGTCGGGAAGGTGCACCCCCTTGTCGGGGTTTTCGATCATCCACATGCACGCGGCCACGACCGAGATCGCCACCTGCAAGGTCGTGGCGTTTTGATGGGGCACCAAACGCCGCGACTCGTCGATCGACAGATCGCTGCCACACCACCAACTCGTCAGCGGGTGGCCCATGACGAGGGCGCCGAGGATGTCGGAGCCCGACGTGATCTCGTCGGTCATGATCCGCACCCGCGGCTGGAGATCATAGTCATAGCCCCGCAGCTCGTGGAGGCTGGCGATCGCGGCATCACTCGGGCAGTAGGCGTAATGAACGGTGGGCCGGTAGACCGTCACCCCGTGGTCGTCGCGCACCGACAGTTTCTCGGTGATGCTGAAGGCCTCACCATGACGGACCACCATCCCGATGATCTCATGCTGCGGCACCCAGCTCGACACGAAGGTGTTCATTCCCATTCGCGTCAGGCCGATCTGGCTGCGGGGGCCATCCGTGTGCTCGAAGGCCCGGTCGGGGAGTTCCTTTTCGTGCGTCCCCCAGCCCATCTCGGCGGTGGTCGTTCCTTCCTCGCGGAAACCTTCCACGCTCCACGTATTGACGAACTCATCCACCTGCTTCGGCCGGTTGGAGATCTGCGTGTCGCGTTCGCTGCAGTGGATCACCTTCACGCCGAGTTCGTGGGCGAGATGGTTGAAGGAGCGCGTCCGGGCGAGCTCACGGATCTGCTCCGCCTTCCGGCCGGTGAACTTCCGCTCCTCGAGGCAGCGCGTGGCGATGTCGAGGAGGGCGTGCTTGGTGAAATGGCTGATGAGGCCTGGATTGGCCCCGTGCTCGAGGACGGCTGAAGGGCCGGGCGTGCTCCAGTTGGCGATCATCCGCCGCAGGTTCATGTGGCGCCAGTAGAGCGTCAGTTCGTTCGGCTTCGCCGTCACGGCATGCTCGTACGGATCCCACAGCTCGACGGACGTGTTGACGTAGAGCACCCCCTGGTGATGGCACCACTGCACGATCTCGCAACAGTCGATGTTCCAGGCAAGATCGATGAGGAGGTCACCTGCGGAGAGGTGCTTGCCGAGGACTTCGCCGAGGTTATCGGGAGTGATCCGCTCGCGCACGAAGCGCACGCCCCGTTCCATCCAGGGACGGATCGCCGTCTCGAGGGGCTCGAAATCAATGATCGTGATGTTGTGGGCTGGCACCTTGATGTGGTCAAGGAGAACCGGAAGCGTGCAGCGGGCCACGGCGCCAAAACCGACAAACAGAATCCGGTGGGGGAAGTCGATCATCACTTGTCCGCCGTGCGCGTGGAGAAAAACCTCCCCAGCCGCCGCGCGACGACCGTGGAAGTGGGGCAGAGTATAACGACCGGAAAGAGCGTCTGCAGAATGGTCTCGGGTCGATCCCGCCTGCCCACCGCGGGGCGTTCCCGAGCCTGCCAACTATGACGCTCCGGAGAGGACGCTCCGGAGAGGACGATCCGGGGAGACTGTTACGCAGCTCCAACCCGGATGGTTCGCGCCATGGCGCGCCCATGCTTTTTTCGAAGCCGTGCCCCGGCAAGCGTCAGGGCCGAGAAGTGGGCGGGGCCGGATTGAGGTCGACAAACACTTCGTCGCCGACGGCGATGCGGACAAACGGCTCCGGATCGAACTCCACCGTCAGGCCCCCGCTGACGCGCTCCCAGACGACGCGTGTCACGCGGCCGATCTGCACCGGCCTCGCTTCCGCACCTCCCTCCGCCGCCGCGCGGTAGACCGGATCACCGAGGGCGACGTTCGGCCGGAACTCGAGCCCGCCGTCGCGGCCGACATGGCTCGGCGTGTCGCCGAGATAGGCCGCGTCGAGGCTTTCGATGACCTCGAACGAGAACAGCGTGCCGGGGGGGGCCCGGTTCAGCGTCGGTTCGAGATCGTCTGCCTCGATCCTGCCGGTCGAGCCGACCATCGGCAGGGATGCCCACAGCACTCCCCCGAGAAGGATGGATACCACCGAAACACGCAGCGCGCTCAGATTCAGAGCCATCGACCCCCTCCGAGAAACAACGCTGGGCTTGGATGCGGCAGGATCGCCGCGACCCCCGACAGGACGTCAGAGGGTGTGTTCGGCGGCCATTCGGCCGAGCGCGTCGGCACCGGAGCGGATGGCAAAACTGACCACCATCGGCGCTGCGAAGAGGATCGCCACCGCGGCGACGAGAACGACAACGAGAAAGAAGGCGTCATGCCGATTCATGGATCTCTCCACCCAAGGGGAGTTCAGCGAAGGGGAGTTCACCGACGCCCCCCCACCGTCTCCGCAATAAACTTTTATAGAGTTTCGCAGGGGAGTGTTGCAACATCGCGAAATCGGCCGACTGGCAAGGACTTGCGCTGCGTTAGGATTCGGCGAGTGTCGCTCCACGGTGGAGCGGGATACTTGGGATGGAGGCCTCGATGACGACGTTTGGCCACTGGATCGCGCTGGCGCTGGCTGGCGGGCTGGGCACGGTAGCAAGGGCCGGTGTCACGACCGTCGCCACGCGGCTTTTCGGCATCGGGTTCCCTTGGGGAACGATCGCCGTCAATGCCCTCGGAGCGCTCGCGTTTGGCGTGATCGTCGGAGCCACCAGGTCGCGCGTCACTCTGCCCCAGGGGATCGAGACGATCCTCCTGGTCGGCCTTCTGGGCGGGTTCACGACCTTCTCGAGCTACGCCTTCCAGGCCGTCGAGCTGTGGGAATCGGGGCGACCGGGACTGGCCCTCGCCTCCGTCGTGGCGTCAAACCTGCTCGGCTTCGTCGCCGTCTGGGGCGGCCTCAAACTGGCGGGGTGAGGTCTGGCCGACAGGCCGCCGGCGGCAAGAGTATGGCCCCAATGGGATTGGTCACCACCCCGCCCCGAGCGTATCCTTCGAGTAGGGAACGGATTTCGGCAGGCCCTCCTGCCTCCGAGGCAGTCAAACATCGCAGGGAGAAATGCATGAAGGCTCGAGGCTGCGCACTGTCCGGTCGACTGGTTTTAGAACTGGTGAGGAGCTCGGCCCTCCTGCTCGCCCTGACAGCGGCTGCCGGCTTGGCCCAAGCCGACGACGGCGCCACGGCCGTGGCCGAGCCCCCTCCGGCCGCCGAGGCGAAGCCTGCCACCGAACCGGCGCCCGCGGCCGAAGCGCCCCCCGCCGCAGCAAAGCCGGTGGACGCCAAGCCTGCCGAAGAGAAGCCCGTCGAAGCCAAGACCACCGAAAAGCCATCCGATGCCGAGGCCACGCGGGCCGAGAAGCGGAAGGAAGCCGAGGCGAAAGCGAAAGCCGAGGCGGCGAAGCTCCAGGTGCAGTTGATCACGCTCGGCGGGACCTACGAAGACATTGTCGGTGCCAACGAGTTCGATCCAACGAGCCTGGTCATCGGCGGTAGCCCGGGGAAGCGGAAGAACTTCTACAAGCTCTGTGAGCTCCTCGAAGAAACCGCGAAGAACCCCAAGATCCATGCGGTTGTCATCGATCTCTCCGACGCCGATCTGACGATGAACCTCGCCCAACTCGACGAGCTCCTCCGCCGCCTCGGAACACTCCGGAAGTCGGGGAAGAAGGTGGGGGCGTGGATCGAGAGCGCCGAATCGGCCCACCTCGCGGTGGCGGCCGGCTGCGATCACGTGGCGATGGCCGATCTCGGCGGCATCGACATGCCGTCGAAGACGATGCAGTCGTATTTCTACCGCGATGCGATGGATCTCCTTGGCCTCAAGGCCTCGGTCGTCCGGGCGGGCAATTTCAAAGGCGCCGTCGAGCCCTACGTGAACTCGGCGATGAGCGATCATCTCCGCCAGCACTACCTCGACATGCTCACGAGCATGAACGATGCCCAAGTGTCGATGATCGCCCGCGGCCGCGGCCTGACCACCGAGAAGGTGCGCGAGCTCCAGAAGCAGCGGCTCTTCCTCCCGGCCGAGGCTCTCGCTGCCGGCCTCGTCGACGAGCTCGCCCCGTTCGGCACGATGAAGGCGACGCTCAACCGCTGGGTCGGAGGTGAGACGAGCTGGGTGGAGGCGGCGGCGAAGCCGAAGAAGGAGATGTCGTTCTTCGAGCTGATGGGGAAGGTGATGTCGGGGGGCGGCCCCGATAAGGCGGCGAAGGTGACGGAGACCTCGATCGCCGTCATGCACCTCTCCGGGGCAATCGTCGACGGCAAGAAGGAGTCGCCGGGCTCGATCGTCTCCGGCCCCACCGTCAAGGCGATCCAGGAGATCGGCCGCGATGACAAGATCAAGGGAGTCGTCGTCCGCATCAATTCTCCAGGTGGCTCGGCCACGGCGAGCGAAGCGATCCGCCAGGCGCTTGCGGAGCTTGCCAAGAAGAAGCCGACGGTCGTCTCGATGGGGGAAATGGCCGCGTCGGGGGGCTATTGGGTGGCCTGCCTCGGGGTGCCGGTCTATGCCGAGCGGGGCACGCTCACCGGCTCGATCGGCGTCTTCTCCATGAAGATCAGCTTCGGCACCCTCCTCAAGCGCGTCGGGCTCCACATGGAGAACATCGCCCTCGATGAGGCGGCCAGTGCCTTCGCTCCCGACCGGGGCTGGAACGAGGACGATCAGGCAAAACTCCAGAAGACGATCGACGACGTCTATGGCCGGTTCTTGAAGCTCGTCAGCGACTCGCGTGGGATCCCGATCGAGAAGCTCCAAGATCTGGCCGGTGGCCGGGTGTGGTCGGGGAGCCAGGCGAAGGCGGCGGGCCTCGTCGACGAGATCGGCGGCCTCGACGACTGCCTTACGGCGGTGGCGAAGAAGGCTGGGATCGAGAAATACGAGATCGTCCATCGCCCCAACGTCTCGGCGGGGCTCGATCTCTCGGTGCTGTTCGGTGATCCCGATGCCAGCAGCCGGCTGGCGGCGCTCGGTGTGTCGCGCGAGGCGCTCACCCTCCTCGGCAAAGCCGGCCTGCGGACGGGCGTGATCGATCTCTTCCTGCGGGAGGTGCTCTCGGGCACGTCGGCCCGGCCGACGATCTGGGCCCTCGCCCCGGATGAACTCTCGATCCGCTGATGGGGCCGATCGTTCCGGACGGGATCACGGTGCGCGGAGCACGGTCCGGCGGTCGTTGATGATCGCCTTGATGCGGTCGGGGGCCGGCATTCCGTGGACCTCGATTTCCATGTCGCCCTGGCCTGAGGTCGACACGGCGACGGCGCCGACACCGAAGATCCGCTGGAGGAAACTCTGACTCACCTGCACGTTGCGGATGTCGGCAATGAGCACGTCGTTGGTGGCCTTGCTCAACAGCCCCTTCCGCAGGGTGACGCGCGAGTCCGTGATCACAAGCGACGTGGCCAGGCAACGGAGCCACCAGACAAGCAAGACGACGATGCCGATCCCGAAGGGGATCAGTGCGCAGCAGGCGATGAACAGCACCGGCCGGTTGCGGAACATCGCCGGGTGGTCTTGGTAGAGGACAGTTTCCGGCACGGTGGATTCCCCGGGGCGTTGCCGATCAGCCGACAAGACGTTGTCGGTCAGGCCTTGCGTGGAGCGTTGTCCACCAGTGGGGCCGGAAAGACGACCTCGAGCAACGGGGGCGTGCCGCGCTGGCGATGAACGGCCACGGCATCCGCGAGAATGCTCTGGTAGGTCGCGAGCGAATCACCCGCCGCCGAAAACGGGAACGCCTCGTGGACGATCACCACCCGCGGCCGATCGCCGAGCCACGAGAGATCGCGGAGACATTCTTCGAGGGCATCCCAATTGTGCCCGAAGTAGCTCGGGAAACGGAGCTTCGCGGCGAGCACGCTGAGGAGTTTCTCCTTCCCCTTGGCCTTGGCGGGAATCCGCACCACGAGGGCGCCCTCGGCCCGGTATGCCGCCGGATCCTCGCTGAACAGGAACGGGCCAGGGGCGTCTGGGGCGTTGCTCATCGGATCCGGATCTCCGTGGGAATGCGGCGGAAGGAGCGGTAGTGGTCGGAGGTGTACCAGACTTCCCCCGCGTCGCCTGTGATCACTCGTTGCGGGCCCGGCCCCGGCTCCTTTGGTGTCGGCACGACCCATTCGCGGTAGTATCCCGGCGGGCGTCGCGGGAGGCGATTCTCGCGGTTTTGAAACGTGGTGCCGTCGTTGGGGAATCGCAACCGCCGGCCGGCCGCGATCCGCTCGAGCGTCGGGGCCAGATCGATCTGGCCGCGGTAGATCGTGCGGCCGCTCGAATCGCGCAAGGAAAGCCCGTCGATCACCAGCGGATCGGCGGTGGGCGGTGGTGGCCTCGGTGCTGCCTGCGGCGTCGGCTTCGATCGGCGCGACGCGGTTGGCGCGGCTGAACCGGCGCTGTCTCGATCGCCGCGGGATTCCGCGCGTGGGGCTGATTCCGCGCCGGATGGAGCCTCTGTCAGGGACGAAGCCTCGGCGAGCGTCGGTGCCTCCGCTTCGGCACGCTCGTCGTCGGTCGCCGCGAGGTCTGTCGGTGGCGGCGGCGAATCCGCCTCGGGCTGCCAAGCGACGGGGGGCGGTTCGGGGGCCACCTGCCCCACAAACCCGTAGCGTTCCGCCGCCCACACCACGGCGAGCAGCGTCACCCCGATGAGCACCCGGAGGAGACGGACCCTCCAGGGATCAGAGAACCAGGGGGAGAAATGGCGCGTGATCCAGGAAGGCCGTGCGGACACCCGCCCCCTCACTTCCACCCCGTTCGAAATCTTTCCTGCGGTTGCCCGGGCGTTGCCCGAGCGATCCCGCCGATCCGCCGGTGACCCGGGTCGATCGCGGCAATGCCTTGTTTTCAAGCCTCAAACAGAATCGGGGCGAAAGGATTCGAACCTTCGACTTCCTGGTCCCAAACCAGGCGCTCTAACCAGGCTGAGCTACGCCCCGTCGCCAGGCCCCGAGAGGCCGGCGAGGAAAGTCTACCCGAAATCGACCGGAAACCAGGCCGGGGCCCGTTTCCTGGCACATCCCCGCCCGTCACCCCGCGTTCCGCACCGCCAGAGGATCCTCGGCGTCGACTCCATGGAGATGGAGAAGGAGGGCGTCGA
>CAMCCR010000136.1 GCA_945873085.1 Candidatus Kuenenia stuttgartensis
TGAGCAGCACCGGCACGGGGAGGAAGAAGGGGAGCGTGGCCGGGATGCCGTGGATCGTCGCCGCGATGAAGTGCCCCGCCTCGTGGGCCGTAAGCACCGCCAGCACCGCCACCATGTAGACCAGCCCGCGGAGGCCGTGCTCCGCCAGCCCGCCGGCCACATCAGCATCGACCCCGAGGACGAGCGGCTCCCAGCCGACCACGCCGGCAGAGAAGGTCGTGGCGGCGGTGAGGAGGTAGAGCACTCCTTGGAGGATGCGACGGCGGATGACGAACGGCGGAGTCCGGCCCGGGAGCGGGAAAACGGGGTAGACCGGGGAGGCCGGGTCGAAGGTGGGCGAAGTCGCGGACATCGTTTGCAAAGGATACCGCGGCGGCCACGATTCCGCAGGCTTTTGCCCCACCCGACCGATGCCCGCCCGGAAGGGGACTGCTACACTGCAAACCTTGTCGAGTTCCCGCCCCGTCCGCCCATGAAAGGCTCTTCAGTCATGGTCCTTGCCACCGTCCGTCGACTGGTCGGCCCGATCGCCGCCGTCGTCGCCACCGTCGCCCTTCTTCTTCCGGCGATCGCCGCGGCCCAGACCGGCACCGGCCGGAAGGTGCTCGCCGTCGTCGCCATCGACAGCTACGGCGACCTCAAGCAGCAGCTCACCTGGATCGGCCCCCATGTCGACAACCCCGGCCTCGCGGCGATGCTCGAATCAGTCCTCCTCCTTTCGACGCAGGGGAAGGGGCTCAACGGCCTCGACGTCAAGCGCCCCCTTGGCGTCATCGTCACCTCGGCCAACGACGACATCGGCATCCATGCCGCCATCCCGGTGAAGGATCTCGAGAAGCTCCTCGGCTCGCTCCAGGGGTCCACCGGCCCGATCGAGAAGGATGGCGACGTCCGCCGGCTCACGCTCCCCAGCGGCCAAGACATCGAGATCCGTGAGCAGGATGGCTGGGCGGTGATCGGCCAGCGTGGCCAGGAGTTCGACATCGCCGACCCCGCCAAGCTTCTCTCCCCGCTCGTCACCGACTACACCCTCGCCATCGAGACCCATCCGTCCGTCATGCCGGAATCACTCCGCGCCCTGATCGCGGCCGGGATCCAGCAGATGGCCGCCGCGTCTGCCAACCAGGGGCGGCCGGTCGATGCCGAGGCGCTCCAGACGGCGCTGGCGGGCCTGAGCGGTGTCGAGACGCTGACGATCGCGCTGGCACTCGATCCTCAGGAGAATGCCGTGTTCATCGAGAACAAGGTGATCGCCGTCAACGGCCCCAAGGCCGGCTCGTCGGCGTCGTCCCTGACGGTGGCGACCGCTGCCACCAAGGATGGCGGCCTGCCGGCGCTTTCGGCCCACGCCGTTCAGCCCCTCAACGATTCGCAGCGCCGCCAGATCGTGGCGATGCTCGATGGTGCCCTGCCCCAAGGGAACGACAAGACGATGCAGATCGTAGCCACGGTCGTGCGCGGGCTTGTCGACGCGATGGCCGATGCCGGCGGGCTCGACGCCGCTGTCACGGTCGACACGAGCGTCGCCGGCCAGCTCCCGCTGATCACCGCCGGCGCCCACATCGCCGATGGGCCGAAGCTCGAGAAGCAGGTCAAGGAGCTCTTCGGCCCCGGCTCGGCGATTCCGAAGGAAGTGAAGGCGAAGTTCGATAGTGGCAAGGTGGGGAAGGCGAATCTCCACACGGTAACGATCGACGTCTCTGCCACGCCGGCCGCCGGGATCGTCGGCCCCGCAGTCGAGCTGACCCTCGCGGTCACCCCCGACTACGCGTTCCTTCTCCATGGCGGCGACGTCAAGGCCCGGCTCGAGACGCTCCTCGAGACCAACGGCAAGGCGAATACGACCATCGCCGCTGCGGAAGTCCCCGGGGCCGCGATCGCCCTGGCCCTCGACCGGATCTTGACCTACGCCGCTTCGATGGGGGTCGGCCCGCAAGCCGAGGCCGCCGCCGAGCAGGCCGGCAGCCTCATCGAGACCGACAAGGACTCCGGTTCTGTGAAGGCTTCGGGACGTCCGATCGACGGTGGCTTCGTCACCCGGCTAACGGTCGGCGCTGGTGCCCTCAAGGCCGCCGCCACGATGGCCCAACAGCAGCAACAGGGGATCGGTGGCCCCGGCGGTCGCGGCGCGCCGCCGCGGCGTGTCCCCGCCGAGCGTGAGCCGGCCGGCGCCCGCTGATTCCCCGGCCAAACGCGCTTGCGACACGCGGAGGCAAGGGGAAAGCCCTCTCTTGCCTCCGCGTGTTCGTTCGTCTCCCCTCGGTCGACCGACACGCTCTTCGTCCTCGTGTTTTTCACCATCCACAGCCCCACCCCCCAGGCCGTTCCGTGATCACGTCCGCCTCCAACGCGTCCTCAGAGTCCTCCACCCACGGCGGTCTCCGCCAATCAATCGCCGGCGTGAGCGTGGCTGACCTCGCCCGCGCCCATGGCACGCCGCTCTACGTCTACGACGCCGAGACGATCCGGCTCCGCTGCCGCGATCTCACGCAGCCGCGCGGGAGCCATGCCTGGGACACCGTCCGCTTCGCCCAGAAGGCCTGCTCCAATCTCGCCGTGCTCGATCTTGTCCGCCGCGAGGGGGTGGTGGTCGATGCGGTCAGCACCGGTGAGATCCAGCGGGCCCTCGCCGCCGGCTACGCCCCCCACGCCGATCGCTCGACGGTAGCCGACGGCCTGCCGCCGGTTCACCCGATCGTCTACACCGCCGACATCTTCGACCGCGACGCCCTCGACGAGGTCGCGCGCTTGGGCATCCATGTCAACTGCGGCTCGGCCGACATGCTCGAGCAACTTGCCGCGCGGGTGCCGGGGGCAGAGGTGACGCTCCGGGTGAATCCCGGCTTCGGCCACGGCCACAGCCAGAAGACAAACACCGGTGGCGAGGGCTCGAAGCACGGCATCTGGCATGCCGACATCGCCGACGTGATGCGCCGCGCGGAGTGGGCGGGGATCGCCGTCACCGGCCTCCACATGCACATCGGCAGCGGGACAGATCTGGCGCACCTGGCCGAAGTCGCCGGCACGCTCGAGAAGGTGGCCCGCGAGATTGGCCGCTCGCTGACGACGATCAGCGCTGGCGGCGGACTGCCGGTTCCCTATCGCCCCGGTGAGGTCCATGCCGATCTGGGGGGCTATGTCGAGCTCTGGAACGCGACGCGCAAGCGCCTCGAGGAGGCCTTCGGCCACCGTCTCCGCCTCGAGATCGAGCCGGGCCGCTACCTGACGGCCGAAAGCGGCTACCTCGTCACCGAGGTGCGGGCCGTAAAGAACCAGGGGTCGCGGAAGTATCTCCTCGTCGACGCCGGCTTCAATACGCTCGCCCGGCCGGTGATGTATGGCGCTTACCACCCGATGAGCCTCTGCCCGGCCGATGCCGGCCCTACGTCGCCAGCCGGCAGCGGCCTTCGTGAGGAGGTGGCCGTGGGAGGCCCGCTGTGCGAGTCGGGCGACATCTTCACGCAGACCGACGGCGGCTTCGTGGCGACGCGCGATCTCCCCGTCGCTGGCGTCGGCGACCTCCTCGTGATCGAGATCGCCGGGGCCTACGGCTTCGTGATGGCGAGCAACTACAACTCCAAGCCCCTCCCGGCGGAGGTCCTCGTCGACGGTGGCAAGGCCCGGCTCGTCCGGGCCCGACAAACCCCCGCCGATCTGTTCCGCGGCGAGACGGTGTGAGGGCGGAACCAGCCCACTCCTTCGGGCCCGATCCCCGCTCCGGTAGATCTCCGTGGGCCCAACGGGGCTCAAAGACTCTCCAGGGACGCGTTCTCGATCAGCCTCCGATGCTGCTCCGCGGAGCTACTTCAAAGAACATTTGGGAGCGGCAGAAGCGGACGTCAAACTCCAGGAAGAAGTTCGTTTGGCCGAGAATCACCGGGATGCTGTTGCTCCGGCTCCACGCGAAGGCAAGTCGGACCGGAGCAAATCCCTCAATCCGCCCGCTGAGGATCAGGCCTCTCGCTTCTGATTCCGCCAAATTGCCACCAAGCCGAATCGGTGCCACCTGCGCTTCCCAATCGGCGCCAAGCTGGATGCCGACATCGTAGGGAAGCACATTGAGCGTGGCGCCGCTGTCGATCAGCGCAGACACCTGCACGCTACGATCACGAGCCTGAAGGGTGATCGGCGCGAAAGGCAAAGCACTGGCGGGGCCCAAAAGCGGCTCTGATTCGACGTACCCAAAGCGTTTCCACATCGGGGCCCTCAACGAGTCTTCTCTTCCTCAAGCATTTGCATGAGGGTTGCGGCACCGTCACAGGCACCATAAGGCGACCAAACGGGGTAGGACGCCTCGGAGGGGGGCAACGTCTCGCCGTCTTCACGGGCGACATCGGCCGCCAGTACCTGGATGGCAAGAAGTTTCTCGCTCCGTGCGAGTCCGTGCAACGCCGGGAGTAACTCTGCGAGCGTCATTGGGCGATCCTCCTCCGGTACCGATTCTACATGCGCCAAAAGGCGATTCTGTCGACCGCGGTCGAAGGGCATGAGCAAAGCGAAAAAAGCCCACCAGAAAACCCGTCTGCTTCGGAACCGCTCCGGGGACCGAAATCGCCATTTTTGCTGCGACGGGAGGCCCACCAGAGCCGGAATCCGCCCCCGGATTCTGCGGCAGAGGGTGTTTTTGCCGCCGGCAAAGCCGGTTGGCCCGGCGGCAGCTGCCGACTAGGATGGTGCGGTTGCAACCGCTTCAGAATCCCCCTCCCGCTAGCCGATCCCACCTCCCATGGCCAAAGCCGGACCCCGCAAAAAGCTGCCGAAGGAACTGGCCGTGATCACGGCCGACAATTGCACCGGGTGCGAGTCGTGCCTGGAGGTCTGCCCGGTCGACTGCATCCTGAAGGTGCAGCAATACGACCAGTTCCAGAATCTCCAGAGCTGGTGCGAGATCGACGTCGAGCGCTGTGTGGGCTGTGAGGTCTGCGTCCACATCCCGGGGAAGAAGTCGAATCCCTACGATCTCAAGGTCTGCCCCTGGGACGCGATCGAGATGGTACCGACCGAGATGGTGGCCGTCGCCGTCGCCCAGAGCGGCGGGCCGCCCGACTACGTCGAAGCCAACTGGGACCGGCTCGTGGGCAACGCCCAGCGTCTGGCCGAGATGAAGGTCGCCGCCGGCTGACGCGGGCTGGCTTTGGCAACTTCTTCGTCGGCCTCAGGGCTACGACTGCGCGACCATCGCCGGCCTGGTCCCAAGCGAACGATTTTCCCGTCGCGGTACCACGCGTGGCCCTTGGTTTTGGTGCCCTCTCCCGGTCCGTTGACGCTCCCCTCCCCTGGGGCTAAAACGGTACATCTGTTCACCTCTCTGGCGACGCTGCCGGAGACGGTCGGCAGACGCCACCGCAGGGGCCCTTCTCATGCCGGCCGACACGCTCATGCACGAGCCCGACGAGACTCACAAGTCTGACACGACCGACGACTCCACCCACACCGCTGACGACGCCGCCCCGGCGAATCGATCCGCCGCTGGACAGCCTTCGTTCCGCGACCGCGTTCACCTTGCCTGCGTGCAGGGGATCGGCGGGCGGACCCATCGGATGCTCCTCGCCGCCTTCGGCTCGCCAGCGGCCGTCTTTGCCGCCTCGTCCGCGGCGCTGCAGCGGGTTGACGGCGTCGGCGTCAAAATCGCCGCCTCGATCCGCGAGAACGCCGACGGGAGGTTTGCCGACGAGACGCTCCGCCTCTGCGAGCGCGAGAACGTGCAGATCATCCTCGAAGGGGATCCCGACTATCCGCGGCTCCTCGCCACGATCCCCGATCCGCCGCCGATCCTCTTTGTGCGCGGCGCCTTCGCGCCGGCCGACGCGCTCTCCGTGGCAATCGTCGGCTCGCGCCACGCCAATGCTTACGGAAGGCGGATCACCGAGCAGCTCGCCGGCGGCCTCGCCCGCGCCGGGTACACCGTCACCAGCGGCTTGGCCCGCGGAATCGACGCGGCCGCGCACTGTGGCGCCATCGCCGCCGGCGGCCGGACGATCGCCGTCCTCGGCAGCGGCGTGCTGAACATCTATCCCCCGGAGCACGACCAACTCGCCCTCGAGGTGATCGCCCATGGGGCCCTGATCAGCGAATCCCCTCCGCTTGCTTTCCCTCATACCGGCGCCTTCCCGCAGCGCAACCGGATCGTCGCCGGGCTGTCGCTCGGCACCGTGGTCGTGCAGGCGGCCGATCGCTCCGGGGCGCTGATCACGGCCCGGCTCGCCGGTGAGCAGGGGCGCGAGGTGTTTGCCGTACCGGGGCCGGTCGACTGCCGGCTGTCGAAGGGGAGCCATGGGCTGATCCGCGACGGCGCCAAGCTCGTCGGCTCCGTCGACGACATCCTCGAGGAGCTCGGGCCGCTGTTCGAGCCGGTGAAGCTCGAGAGTGGGCGGGAGGTGGCAAGCCCCGCGGAACTCGGGCTCGAAGGGCTGGAGCGGACGGTGTTCGATTGTGTCAGCGCCGGCGGTGCCGCCGGCGTCGCCATCGACGCCGTCGTCGACAGCTCGGGGCTGGCCGCTTCGCAGGTTCTCGCCACGATCGCCGTTCTCGAGATGCGCAGGCTCGTCCGCCGATTGCCAGGGAGCCGCGTGCAACGGAGCTGAGCGTGGGCCCGCTTCCGGGCGAGCTTCGCGGCCCGCCACCGCCCCCAGCCCTCCATGCCCCCCGAATCGGCCCCTCTGTCCGCGAGGCCCCCTGCCCCGGCAGCGCTCCGCTTCTCCGCGGGGGCGCTTGTGCGTACAATCGGCCCCATGGACACAGCACTGCACACCCGATCTAGCACGATTCGCGCCCGGCTCCTCCAACTCCGAGACTCTCTTTGACTGGGCTGGACGCAAGAAGCACTCCGCCCGCATCGAAGACGCGATGTCTCAGCCCGGCTTCTGGGACAATCCCGAGAAGGCTCAGGGCACTGTTGCCGAGCTGAAGGCGGTCAACACGATCCTCAAGCCGCTCGACGAGGCCCTCGCCGCCAGCGCTGATCTCGAGGCCCTCGAAGAGCTCGCCCGCGAAGATGAATCGCTCGAAGGGGAGCTCCTCCGTGAGGCCGAGAGCCTCGAAAGAAAATTCGACGCCCTCGAACTCGCCTCGCTCCTCTCCGGCCCCCACGACGCCTCCGATGCCCTCGTGAGCTTCAATGCCCGCGACGGCGGCACCGACGCCAACGACTGGGCCGAGATGCTCCTGCGGATGTATTCGGCCTGGGCCGCCAAGCACGAGTTCGCCATCGAACTCCTCGACCGCCAGGATGACGAAGTGGCCGGGATCCAAAGCGCCACCGTCGCCATTCGTGGCCCGTGGGCCTACGGCCATCTCAAGGGGGAGTCGGGGATCCATCGGCTCGTCCGAATCAGCCCCTTCAATTCGGAAGGGAAGCGGCAGACGAGCTTCGCCGCCGTCGACGTCGCGCCGGAAATCCCCGACGACGACACCGAGGTGGAGATCAATGACGACGACATCCGCGAGGACGTCTTCCGGGCCAGCGGCGCCGGTGGCCAGCACGTCAACAAGACGTCGAGCGCCATCCGCATCACCCACTTTCCCACCGGCATCGTCGTCCAGTGCCAGAGCGAGCGGAGCCAACACAAGAACCGGGCCACCGCCTTGAAGATGCTCCGCGCCCGGATCGCCCGGATTCAAGAGGAGAAGCGGGAACAGGAGAAGCACGCCCAGCACCAGTCGAAGCCGAAGACGGGCTTCGGCTCGCAGATCCGCAACTATTTCCTCCACCCCGACCAACGGGTGAAGGATCAGCGAACAGGGCATTACGTCGGCAACTTCCAGAGCGTCCTCGACGGCAACATCGACGGATTCCTCGATGCCTACCTGCGATGGAACGCTTCGGGCTCGGCCCCCGCAGCCGTCGGCGACGACTGATCCCCCCTGGGCAAGGCGGATCGATTCCGCCCGCATCGACCACGCGCTCCAGGGCACCGATCACAGCTTGTTTCCAGGCTCTTGAACCCCCTGGTCTGGCCTGGCGCCCACCCCCGGCCGGCGATCCGCGCTGGACCGTCCCGCCGGGGCGGGGTACGATCCTTGCTTCAAACGAGGCAACCCGCGGGGAAGCCTTGCCCGCTGCTC
>CAMCCR010000137.1 GCA_945873085.1 Candidatus Kuenenia stuttgartensis
GCCCATCTCGTGCAGGTCGACATTGCCTGGGAGGATCCGGACGTCAATCGGGAGCGGATCGAGGCGCTCCTCGAGCGGGTGGAGATTAGGGCCGGTGATCTCGTCGTGCTCCCAGAGATGGCGTTTACCGGGTTCAGCCTCAACGTCGCTCAGACGGTGAGCGACGCGGCGGCGGGCGAGGGCTTCCTTCGTGACCTGGCCCGGCGGCGGTCCTGCACCGTGGTCGGCGGACTGGTAGCGCCGGTCGGCGGCCGGGCGACCAACCAAGCGTTGGCTTTCGGCCCCGACGGAACGCTCCTTGCCCGATACAGCAAACTCCAGCCGTTCTCGCTCGGCGGTGAGGCAACCGCACACATGGCCGGCGAGGAGATCGTCGACTTCGTGTGGGGGGGACTCCGGGTTGCCCCGTTCATCTGCTACGACCTCCGTTTCCCCGAGCATTTCCGTTCTGCGGCGGGCAACGGAGCCGAGGTGTTCATCGTCATCGCCAACTGGCCGGTGCGCCGGATCCACCACTGGACCACCCTTCTCCAGGCCCGCGCGATCGAGAACCAGGCGGCGGTGGTGGGGGTCAACCGCTGCGGTGCCGACCCGAGCTTCACCTACAACGGCCGCAGCGTCGTTGTCAGCCCCCACGGGCATCTGATCGCCGACGCGGGTGAGGTGGAACGCGTCGTGACGGTGGCGATCGACCCGGAGGAGATCAGGCAGTGGCGTTGCGACTTTCCGGCGCTCACCGACATCCGAGCCGTCCCGGTCAGCCACCAGAACGACGGCCCCCGTCGCTAGCCCCCCTGCGGCCTTGGTACCGTGGCCTCTTCCGTCCAGTGCAGCCCACGACTCCAGCCCGCCCTGTGGAATGATGCTGTCTTTCCAGCGGCAAGGCCCCGCCTTCATCTGACAGGATAGACTCGAGCGGCCCCTCTCGGCCCGAGGCGGCGAATTGGTATGGGGCCGCTGCGCGTTCTGCGGGCAGGTGCTCCGCCTCGACGGCGGTCTTTCGGCGGTGTCATGATTCGCCGCCGACGACCGTTGTGTCGCCGTGGCGAAACGCTTTCCGACCGTAGTCGGCGATCGAACGCTCCCCCATGCTTGGAGTGCCCCGTATGCACGACGTGACAGTTCACCTCGGTCGCTACCTTCGCCTCGACGACAATCCCCTCCTTGTCGCGGCAACGGAGACACACGACCGCCTCCTGCCGGTCTTCGCCCTCGATCCGGCTGTCCGGCGCGGGGTTCATCAGGAGGCTTTTCTCCTCGCGTCGCTCGCCGATCTCCAGCAAGCGCTGCGGGCACGGGGGTCCGATCTGCTCCTCCTCCGCGAGGCGCCCCCTGCCGACATGCGGGATCGCTACGAGTGCCCGATGCGCATGATCGCCGATGCCGATTTGCCGTTCTCTCCATCCGCCATGCCACGCACCTACACCCCGTTCCGTCAGCGGGTCGAGGCAGCAGGGACGCGATTCACCGCGCCGGTCCCCTGCCCCGAACGGCTTCCCCCACTGCCGGAAGGGACGGCCTGCCCAACGATCGACGTGCCGGCTGTGCCGCTGATCGCGCCCGGTGGGGCAAGCGCGGGGCTCGCTCACTGGAGGCAGTATCGCGACCGTCGGCTTCCCGATACCTACAAGCAGACGCGCAATGACCTGCTCGGGTGGGACGCCTCGAGCAAGCTGTCGCTCTGGCTCGCCTGGGGATGCCTCTCGCCGCGACGTATCGCGCTCGATCTTGCCGAGTACGAGCAGGCGTATGGCGCCAACGAGGGGACGTACTGGCTGTGGTTTGAGCTCTTGTGGCGCGATTTCTTCGCCCTCCGTGCCGATCAGCGTGGAGAGGATGGAGGAGGAATCGATGCCGACGATCCGCGTTGGCAGGATCTGGCGGCAGCCCGTCTCGGGCACCCGCTTGTCGATGCGGGGCTGAGGGAGCTCAATGCGACTGGCTTTCTCGGCAATCGGATGCGGCAGATCGTCGCCAGTTCTTTGATTCATGAGCGCGGATGGCCATGGGCGATCGGGGCCGCGTATTTTGCCGCGCAGCTGATCGATCACGATCCTGCCTCAAACATCGGAAACTGGCGCTACATCGCCGGGCAAGGGGCGGATCCCCGTGGCGGGCGGCATTTCAATGTGGAAAAGCAACGGGAGATGTACGATCCCGCCAACGCCTACGCACGGCATTGGGGTGGTGATTGAGACTGCCAGAGACGCGTGCATGGACGGCCGACGGAGCTGACGAGGTGACCACGGAGCAAGCCATGGCGATGCGAAGTGCGGGCGATGACTGGCGGGCTTTTCCAGCCAGATCGATTCCGAGTAAGGCGTCAACGCCCCACCTCGATCGATTTCTGGAGGGGCTCCGGCCCCAAGCCGCCGCTGCGCGACCGCTGACGCTGCTCGATGTCGGCTGTGGCACCGGCCGGCTCGCCAGACGGTTGTTCGACGCGGGGTTCTCGGTCGTGGGAGTCGACATCAGCCCGTCGGCGATCGAGGAGGCCAGCACCCTGGCCGTGGCGAGCGACTTCGGCGGCCCGTCGCTGCGGTTTGACGTGGCCGATGTTTCAGCGGCTGAGCGTCCCCGGATTGACGGCAGTCCGTTCGACGTCGCCGTCTGCCAACTGGTCCTCTCGATCGTCGGTGGTGTCCTCGAACGCGAAAACCTCCTCCGGCACCTTCATCAGCACCTGAGGCCAGGTGGGCGGCTCTACCTCTCCGCGTCCGGCGTGTCGGATTCGATCAACACCGGCTACGCCCGCCTCTATGCCGACGATGGTCCTCTGACCGGCGAGCCCTACAGCTATTTCTCCCGCGACGAGAAGGGCACCATCCTCTACACGACGCACCATTTCTCGGCGGAGGAACTCGTGGCCCTGCTCGAGGCCGCGGGCTACGCGGAGATCCGCGTCACGACCGAGCGCGAAGCGAGCAGCCGCCGCCCCGAAGAGGCCGCATTTTTCCACTACGTAACCTGCCGCCGCGGGTGAGCAGCAGCCCCGGGGCCGATTCGGTAACCACTCTCTCCGAAGCCGCCGCGGATCCGGTTCTCACGGGTGGGCTTGAATCGAAGCCCCACGTCGTCGCCGTATGCGGGACTCGCTCAATCCCTTGAAAGCTTTCCTGGATCGTGCAGCTCCCCCGCCACGTCACGGTGTTATCCGGAAAACCGCTGAAAAGCGTCGACAGGCATGATCGCTCGTCGATGCGAATTGGGGGTGTGGATTCCGCACGCAGGGGCTAGGCTTGTGGACGGCCACCGCCTCAGGCACACTCGCGCTGCCGGGTCGATGCCCGAAATCACTCACGGAGCGAACACAGTTGCCAGAACTACGGCCGGTTGACCATCCGCAGGACCACGACATTGCGACCCCTGAGGACTACAGGGACGCGATCCGAAAAGTGAGTCAGGATCGTCGGATGACGCGCGAGAAGACCGATAAGCTTCTCACCGTTCTGCGCTCGTGGGTGAAGTTGCCCGGCTACTCAGGCACCGCTCAGCAGATCGGTGCCTCGAGCAAGATGTCGCCGAGCCAGGTGCAACTCATCCTGTCAGGATTCGGAGGGCTGATCGCCGAGAAGCTCACCGCGATCAACGGCTATTGCCACGGTGTTCACCCCAGCGGCGAGGCTTTTCCGTGGAGCACCACCGCCTTTGCGGCCAAGCTCGATGGTGAGAAAGGCCCTTCGACGTGGACGATGCGGCGAAACTTCATCGCCGGCATTCGACTGCTCAATGGGTGGCTGCCACAGGAAAGTGTCGAAAGCGTGGAAAGTGTTGAAAGCGTGGAGGGCGTCTGACGCCACCGTGCCCCGCGCCCTCAGGCCGCCGTCAACTCGTCCATCCTGGTTTTTTTCGCTGAATCTCTCGAAGCCGGCCGGGGAGCGTCCCTCCTCGGCCGGCTCGAGTCATAACTCTCGAGTCATCTTTCAGCGCCTCGGGCTTAACTCCCCTCGATCCCGAAGCCCTTGCGGCTCTCGCGCCCGAGGAAGCTGTCGGCCTGCGGATCGCCGATGACTCGGCGTGCCGCCGGATCCCAGGAGATCTCCCGGCCGAGCCGCATGGCGATGTTGGAGAGATGACAGATTTCCAGCATTCGGTTGTGCGACCAGACGTCGGAGATCGGCTGCTTCCGCGACCGCATCGCCGCGACGAAGTTGGCCGTGTGGTTCTCCGCGACCGGCCCTCCGTACACCTCCTCGATGGCGTTGTCCGGCAGAGGACGGTCCTTCAGTTCATCGACGGGAGTGCCGGTGATCTTGCCTCGGTTCACGAAGAACCGCCCCTTCGTCCCCTCGAAGAGGATGCCGTTGTCGCCGCCGCTTGTGATGATCATCTCCACGTCGTCCGGCATGGCAGCGCGGATCGTGAACTCGGTGGCGGCGTTGTACTGGTCGGCGACCGTCGGGTGTCCGTCGCGATAGGGGACCGGCAGCGTGTATTCCACCGGAGTCACCAGGCTCGGTCCGGTATCGGTCGCGCCGAGCGCCCAGCAGGCGATGTCGACGTGATGGGCGCCCCAGTCAGTGAGTTTGCCGCCGGAGTACTCGTGCCAGTTGCGGAACGAGTAGTGGCAATTGCTGAAGAGCGGGACGCCGCCGCCATAGCCCTCGCGGATCTGCGGCAGGGCCCGGTAGCCAACGGCGGGGGCGGGGCCGAGCCAGGTATCCCAATCGAGCCCGGCCGGCACCGCCGCCTCCGGAATCGCCGGCGAGGGTTCCATGCCGTTGATGCCGCACGTCACCTTCGTCACCTTGCCGATTCGTCCGTGGCGGACCAATGCCACCGCGAGGAGGAACCGGCCGTCCGACTCCGTGCGCTGCATCGTCCCCACCTGAAAGACCCGTCCAGTCTCCTTGACGACCCGCTCGATGAGCTTCCCCTCGTCGATCGTCAGCGTGAGCGGCTTCTCGCAGTAGACATCCTTGCCGGCCCGCATTGCCTCGACGGCGATCTTGGTGTGCCAGTGGTCGGGGGTGGCGATCATGACCGCGTCGACATCCTTCCGGTCAAGGATCTTCCGGTAGTCGGCGTAGCCGTCGGGGGCGCGCGTCTGGGCCTTCGCGACGTTGGCGATGTTCGTGGCGAGCACACTCGCATCGACGTCGGCGAGCGCGGCGAAGTCGGCGAACTTGAACGACTTCTCGGTGATCGACCATCCCTGGTTTCGCAGGCCGATGGTCGCAAACACCGGCCGGTCGCTTTGCGACTCTTGCCCGGCGGCCAGGCTTGCCACCGGCAGTGCCACGGCGGTGGCGGCAGCGTGGGAGAGAAACCGGCGGCGTGAGAGGCTCGACGAAGCCATGCTAAAAATACTCCGGAGGTTCGGGGGCTGGTTCGGGGTCGGTGTGCGGTTCAGCGGGAGATCTGCGAAATCTTAGAATAATTCCGCCGCCGCCTCCCGTCACGGTCGCTCCGCGGAGCTGGCGACGGCTCGCCGGGGTCACTTCGACGTCGGAAGCTATCCGTTCATGGTGTGGTCTTCGCATTTTCCAGGCTCCGACGTCGTGCCGCCGAATGCCGCAGGCTGTCGATGGCAAAGAGGACAAGAGCGCTCCAGACGATCAGAAATCCGACGAGACGCGTCCGGTCGAACGGCTCGCCGTAAATCAGGGCCCCGACGAGGAACTGGAGCGTCGGACCGATGTACTGCAGCAGGCCGACCGTCGAGAGCGGGATCCGCCGCACCGCGACGGTGAAGCAAAACAGCGGGGCGACCGTCGCCGGCCCGGCCATAGCGAGGAGCAGGTCGGTCGCAGCACCATGGCTGCCGAATCCGCCGCGCTCTGCCGCGTGCTCGGTGGCGAGATAGCCGATCGCCGGCAGGAGCAGGAGCACGGTTTCGAGGGCCAGCGACGGCAGAGGGTCGAGGGCTCCCTTCTTTTTCACGAGCCCATAGGCGCTGAAGGTGGCGGCGAGATAGATCGCGATCCAGGGAAACTCGTGATATCCGGCCGTGATCCAGGCGACGCCCGCCGCCGCGATTCCGACGGCCACCCACTGGGCGGGGCGGAGTCGCTCCCGCAGCACCGTGACGCCGAGAAGAACACTGACCAGAGGAGTGAGGTAATAGCCCAGGCTGCACTCGATCATCCGGCCGTGGGTCACGCCCCAGACGAAGCCGAGCCAGTTGGCACTCACGAGTGCCGCCGCAGCGAGATGCCGCGTCAGCACGCCAGGACGCCCCAGCACTCCGGCAACCTGCCGCCATCCCCCCCACCACCACAGCAGCGGCACAAACGTCAGGCTCGACCAGACAACGCGATGGGCGACGAGCTGGAGGCTCGGGATCGCGTCGAGCTGCTTCCAGTAGATCGGCAGCAGCCCCCACATGACGAAGGCAGCGATTCCGCACAGATGGCCGATGTCCACGCGAGCGGCCCTGGGGATCAAGGGATTGAGAAAGCCTGCGGCTCCGCCGCGAAAGGCTAAGCGTACCCGGGATGGGACGGCCTGAGTGCGGACGGGTGTGCCCCGCCCCGCCGGGTCGGTGAGATGGGCCCCAATTTTTGAGCGCGCTGATACGGTGAAACTCTAAGGGGGGCACGCTGTGCGAAGCCGGCCGATGAGCGGAAAACCAGAGGGCTCCTTGGCGGCCTTCGCATTTGCCGATTTCCCCCTGTTCCATCTACGCTCCGTCTTTGAAGCGGCAACTCGCGCCGTCACGCCCAGGCAGAGCGCTGCAGCATCAACGACCCGAGGACACGTCGGATGAACCAAGATCAAGACCACACGCAGCCCCCGAATACGGCCACGTGGCGCCCTTTGAGGATCTGGATCCCGATTGTGCTTGTGCCACTGATGGGGTTGATGCGATTCGTCCCGGAACTGGTCCCCAACGGCCCCTCGATGATCTGGATGGTGAGCTCCTTCGGGCCGTTTTTGATCGGCTTGCTGGTCGTGCTGTGGTGGTTGCTTGCCAGCCGCGCCCGCTGGTTTGAGCGGATCCTCGGCGTCCTCGGGCTCGTCGGTGTGGTCGGGATCGAGCAGCTGATCTGCCATCCGTCGATGCGTGGGCCGCTGCCGATCGTGCTGACAATCCCGGTGGCAATCGCGGCGTTTGCGATTGGCGCGATGCTCCTCGGCAACACCCTCTCCATCCGACGCACGGGGCTCGCCCTCGGGCTTGCCGTTCTGGCGACGGCCTACTCGGCCCTCGTCCGCACCGACGGCGTGTGGGGGGATTTCTCGTTCCGATTCGACTGGCGCTGGAAGCCAACCGCGGAACAGTTGGCGACCGAAGAGATCCGCCGGGCTGGAAACGTCGCCGTCGACGGTACGGTCGACACCGAGGCGCTGATCGCGGCCCTCGGGTCGGCGCCCTGGCCCCATTTCCGCGGGCCGCGCGGCGACAGCTCCCAAACCGGCCTCCGATTCAGCGACGATTGGGGCGCCCATCCGCCGCGCGAGGTGTGGCGTAAGCGGATCGGTCCGGCCTGGAGCTCGTTTGCCATCGGCGCCGATCGGCTGTTCACGCAGGAGCAACGCCTCGAAGACGAAGTCGTGTCGTGCTACGACGCGAAGACCGGGCAGCCGATCTGGTCGTACGCGACCCCGTCGCGGTTCTTCGAATCGCTCGGTGGGCTCGGACCACGCGGCACGCCGACGCTTGCCGACGGGTCGATCTATGCGCTCGGGGCCGAAGGGGTCCTCGTGCGTCTGAGCGCCGTCGACGGGGCGCTTGTGTGGAAAGCCGACCTCAAGGCGGCGGCAGGGCGTACGGAGCCGCCGATGTGGGGCTTTTCCTGCTCGCCGTGCGTCGACAGCGGTGTCGTCGTCGTCCATGCCGGTGGCAAGGGCGATAAGGGAATCGTCGCCTTCAAGGTCGACGACGGCCAGGTGGCCTGGACGGCCCCGGCAGGCGAGATGTCGTACGCTTCCGTGCAGAAGATCAGGCTTCTGGATCGCGACTATCTGTGCCTGCTCTCGAACTCCGGAGCGCACTTCCTGGAGCCGGCGACAGGCAAGCCGGTGTACGACTACCCCTTCGCCCACCAGGGCTCCCG